>NZ_JAIUGZ010000010.1:0-260360 GCF_020164875.1 Mesorhizobium sp. CO1-1-8
TGAACCGCTTCGACGTTAAATCAGAAGCGGACAGATCATGTGCTACCAAAACCGGACAACTTGATTAGCTACCGACAGCCCGGTAGGCCTTGTGCGACCCGCCTGAGCCGGCTGGTGACGGGAAATCATGCGGTCTCCGTCGCCGATGCCGCAACCTTCTTCCAGTCTCCGGTCGTGTTCCACCAGCGATTCGGATTGGCGCGGTCGTCCAGCCCCTTGGAACGGCTGGCGAGAATCGGTTGAATGCGGATCACCGGTTCCTGGTAGGAATGTGCCTGGAAAATCGCCTCGACGACACGGGCGGCCAGCGCCTGATCGTCCGGCAGTTCGAAGGAAACCTCGACCGTGCCGGGCCGCCGCCGCAATTCGGTTTCGGCGCCGGCGGCCGCACCGTCAAGCGGCCTGTAGCGTTCGATGCCGTGCGCCGACTGATAGGCATTGCGGTCATATTTGCCCATGGCCAGCGGCGCGATCGCCACCACAGCATCCATGATGCGGTCGACGTCGGCGGCCGGAGCCTGGAAGGTCACGAGCAGAAGCAGTGTCATTCGTAGCGATGTGGTTTCAAAGCCGCTGTCGATCATGGAAGTGTCCTCAAGTGTTTTGGGACACCTTTCTAGCCCTGTGCTCCTGACACGGTTCTGTCAGCAGCCTGTCACCGTGACGTGCCAAATGCATGGTCGGTCGCGGTCGCGCTACAGCAGGATCTTGCGAACCAACCTGACGGCGACCAAAGCGATATAGGCGGCGAAGAACAGGCCGAGCGACCAGCCGAAGCCGGATGGTCCGAACGCATCCATGCCGATGCCGATCGCCTGCGGGCCGAGCACCATGCCGACGCCGTAGCACAGCACGAAGGCGGCGTTGGCCGACGCCAGTTCATGGCCGGAAAGCTGCGAGCCGAGATGGGCAAGGCCGATCGTGTACATGGCAGCGACGACGCCGCCCCAGACGAACAGAAGCGCGGCCATCAAATGCCAGTTCTGGGCGAAGAAGGGCATGAAGACGGTGCCGACAAGACCGACCGTCGCGCAGGCAATCAGCAGGTAGCGGCGGTCGCTGACGCGGTCGCTGATCATGCCGATCGGGATCTGCAGCAGCACGTTGCCAAGACCGATCATGGTCAGGAGAAGGGCTGCGTCGGCTTCGGAATAGCCGATGCGGCTGCCGTAGATCGGGAACAGCGCAAAGCCACCGGTTTCCACCGCGCCGAACACCAGCACGGCAGCGGTCGCCGACGGCACCAGCCAGATGTAGCGCAGGAAATTGCTGGTCTCGCCGTCGGAGGCGATCGTCGGGCTCTCGTTGCGCGCCGCCAGCACCGGTATGGCGGCCAGCGTCACCAGAGCGATGATGACGCCGAACGGCCTGAAGCCGGAACTGCCGAGATGGGCGAACAGCCACGGTCCGGCGGCAAAGCCGAGCGACAGGACAGTGGCGTAAATGCCCAGCACAAGGCCGCGCCGGTGCGGCGGCGCCGAGGTGCTGATCCAGAATTCAGACAGGATGAACAGCACCGTCAGCGCAATGTGCAGGACGATGCGCAGTGGGAACCACATCCAGAAATCGGGTGCGAAATGAAAGCCGACAAAGGCCAGCGCGCCGGCGGCGATCATGGCGATCATTGTCCAGGCAACGCCGAAGCGCATGGCGAGCGGGGTCGCCAGCGGCGCACCGGCGATCGAGGCGAGGCCGGCGACGGCGGTGTTGAGGCCGATCATCGAAGCCGAATGGCCGCGCGTTTCCAGGATGACGCTGAGCAGCGGCATGCCGAGGCCGATGGCGATGCCGACGACGCTGATCGACGAGATCGCCGCCACCATCGGCAGCCAGTGTACGCGTTCGTCGCCCTGTGGTTGGGTATCGACCGTCATGGGATGCTGAATACTCTGTCTCTTTGATCTTACGCAATTCAGGACGGAAATCCGCGTCACACATTCCTGGAATTGCTCTACAGAAGTTCGCGGGTGAAGCGGTTGCGGATAAGCCGGTAGAAGGGCACCGGGCCGCCTGGACGCAACAGTGGATCATGGGCGAGGAGCTTTTCCAGCTCGTCCAGGATCATTCGGGTGATGTCGGGTATGTCGGCTTCCCTGGCCTTGGCAAGCGGCAACCAGACCAGCTCTTCGAGTTCGTTGGTCGGGCCGCCACCGGGCAGTTCGACCGCGACGTCGTCGCGCCAGGCGCTGAAGAAGCGGGTGTCGAAGCGGCGCACCCGATTGGGCGGCGTGATGGCGCGCGCGACGAAGCGCAGCATGTCCAGCGAGGGTTGCACGCCGTGTTCGGCAAAACCTTGCCAATCGGGCCTGGTTGTGGCGAAGGCCCCTTTGCGGCCGATCAGCAATCCGGCTTCCTCATAGGTCTCGCGGATGGCGGACAGGGCGATGGCGCGGGCCCGTGCGGCGCTTGTGCGGCCCGGCCCGGCGATCAGCCGGGCCTCCTGCTCCGGGTGCAATGCGGCGGCGACCGGGATGCGGCTGTCGGCCGGATCGGTGCGGCCGCCGGGAAAGACGAACTTGCCCGGCATGAAGGCGTGGCCGGCATGGCGGCGGCCCATCAGAACCAGCACATCATCGCCCTTGCGGTCGAGCAGGATCAGGGTTGCCGCATCGCGCGGGCGAATTGGCCGGTCGCTATGAGCGATCATGCTCCGTTCGATCTTGTCGACTTCCGCCTTGGTCATACCGTCCATGCGCAGGACCTAGCGGAAACTTCTGGCAAGCGAAAGTGGCCTTTCACGATGGGTATGTTGCGCCAGGCCACATTCTTGGCTGCAGCTCAGGCTCCTGGATGCGGCTCGATCACGTCGTGTTCGCCGCCGAAGCCGTGCATATAGAAGGCCCATTGCAATCCTATGACGGCGCCCTTGACCGGCTGCAATAGCGCGACCGACAGAAGGATGGTCAGCGGCACCCAGATGGCGATGTGCTGCCATGTGGACAGAGTGGAGGTTGCCTCGACGCCCATGAAGGCGCCGAGCACGATGTGACCGACGATGACGATGACGAGATAAGCAGGCAGGTCGTCGGCGCGGTGGTGATGCAGTTCCTCACCGCAGACGCTGCATGTGTCGACGGTCTTGGTGAAGGCGCGAAACAGCTTGCCTTCGCCGCAATTCGGGCAACGGCCGAGCAGGCCGCGCTTCATCGCCGTCCACAGCGGGCGGGCAGCCCGGCCCGAGTGATGTTCTCCGCCGAAAACCTGTTCTTCCGTGACTGTTGTCATCATCGTCTCCTGCCGCGCGGACCCGGTCGCGTTTGCGACGCGCGGGCGCGGCCCTTGGCCTTGTGAAACGACCGCTTGGAGCCCGGCAAAGGCTTCGGGTCGGTCAACATCTCGAAGCGCATCGCGCCGGCCATCGGCGCCACCTCGATGAGTCGGACCTCGACGCGATCCGCGAGTTGATAGCCTTTGCCCGAGCGTTCTCCGAACAGGGAGCGGGCCGTTTCGTCGTATATATAGTAATCGCCGCCCAGAGTTGACACCGGGATGAAACCATCCGCGCCGTACTGCGGCAATTGGACAAATAGTCCTGATTTGGTGACGCCGGAGATCCGGGCATCGAACCGGTCGTCGACGCGTTCGGCGAGATAGCTGGCGATCAGACGGTCGACCGTGTCCCGCTCGGCCGCCATTGCGCGGCGTTCCGTGCCGGAGATCAGCACGGCGACATCTTCGAGCCGGGCCGCTTCGTCCTGCGTCAGCCCGCCCGGACCCAGTCCGAGTGCGGCAATAAGTCCGCGATGCACGATCAAATCGGCATAGCGGCGGATCGGCGAGGTGAAATGGGCGTAGCGGCGGAGGTTGAGACCGAAATGGCCGATGTTCTTTGGCGAGTATTCGGCTTGGCTCTGCGAGCGCAGAACCACTTCGTTGACCAGGCCTTCATTGTCGGCGCCGCGCACGCGCTCCAAAATGCCGTTGAACTGGCTTGGCTGCATCTGCGCGCCGCGCGCAAGTGACAGGCCCAATGTCTGCAGGAACTCGCGCAGCGATTCCTGCTTGGCCAGCGATGGCGCGTCATGGACGCGATAGACCAGTTCCTGTTTCTTCGCTTCGAGCGTCTCGGCCGCCGCGACATTGGCCTGGATCATAAATTCTTCGATGAGCTTGTGGGCATCGAGCCGCTCCGGCACGATGACGCGATCGACGGTGCCGTCCGGCTTGAGTACGATCTTGCGCTCTGGCAGATCGAGTTCGAGCGGCTGGCGGCCATCGCGGCCACGCTTGAGGATCGCATAGGCGTCCCACAGCGGCTTAAGCACCGTATCGAGGATCGGACCGGTCTTGTCGTCCGGCACGCCGTCGATCGCCGCCTGAGCCTGGCTGTAGGCGAGCTTTGCCGCCGACTTCATCATGACGCGATGGAAGGAGTGCCTGAGCTTGCGGCCCTCTGCCGAAAAAACCATGCGCACGGCGAGCGCCGGCCGGTCCTGGCCCTCACGCAGCGAGCAGAGATCGTTGGAGATGCGCTCGGGCAGCATCGGTACCACGCGATCGGGGAAATAGACCGAATTGCCGCGCTTCAGCGCTTCGCGATCGAGCGCCGTGCCATAGCGCACATAGGCGGCGACATCGGCGATCGCCACCGTGGCGACCACGCCGCCTGGGTTCTTTTCGTCGAGATCCGGTGTGGCGAAGACGGCATCGTCATGGTCCTTGGCGTCGGCCGGATCGATGGTGACCAGCGGCAGGTCGCGCCAGTCCTCGCGATGATCAAGCGTCGCCGGTTTGACGGCTTCGGATTCGGCGATGACGTCGGCCGGGAAGATATGCGGAATGTCATGCGCGTGGATGGCGATCATCGAGACCGCCTTTTCGCTGGTCAGCGAACCCAGTACGTTGAGCACCTTGGCTCTCGGCAGCCCATAGCGAGAGGCCCGTGCGGGCTCGACCTCGACCAGGTCGCCGTTCCTGGCGCCGTTCTGGAATTCCTTGTCGACGATCAGTTCGGGCTGACGCCGTTCCACCGGTTCGATGCGGAAGGTGCCGTCCTGCAGGATGCGAAAGACACCGAGCACGGCATCGGTGCGCTTCTCGAAGATCTTCATCACCCGCCCGGTGTAGGCGGGGCCGGTCGCTTCGTTGGTCGGAAAGGTCTTGGCCAGCACGCGGTCGCCGATGCCGGGCGCCGGGCCGCTGCCGCCACGCGATACGCGGATCGACACGACGGGCGGCTCGCCCGTGCCCACGGCCTCGGCCGGGTGCGCCAGCAAAATGCCATCGCCGTCACGGCCGAAGATGTCGAGCACGGCGACATGGGGCAGGGCGCCGACGCGGGCCAGTTGCTTGCGTTCCTTGGTCAGGACGCCTTCGTCCTGCAGGTCGCGCAAAATGTCCTTCAGCCAGATGCGGTCGTCGCCCCGCAGCGCGAACGCCTTGGCGATGTCACGTTTTCCCGCGCGATCGGGATTTTCGGCGATGTAGCGCAGGATTTCGTCACGCGATGGCCGGTAGTCGTCCTTGACCTTGGCCCTGGTGTCGGCGGTGCGCGGATCGCCGTGGGTTCTACCGGTGATCTTGCGCGCCACGTCGTCCTACCCTTTTTTCTTCGCTGCCGGCTTCTTGGCTGCCGTTTTCTTGGCCGCCACTTTCTTGGTTGCCGGGGCCTTGGCCGCGGCCGCCTTGCGGAACGGCTTCTTGCCGCCGCCGCCCTTGGCTTCTTTCTCGGCAATCAGCGCCAGCGCGTCCTCGAGGGTCACCGACTGCGGATCCTTGCCCTTGGGCAGGGTGGCGTTGACCTTGCCGAAATTCACGTATGGCCCGTATTTGCCGTCGCGCACGACGATCTTGCCGCCGCCATCGGGATGGTCGCCAAGCTCCTTGAGCGCAGCGGCCGTGCCGCCATTGCGGCCGCCCTTGCCCTTCAATTGCTTCTCGGCGATCACCGACACGGCGCGGTTGAGGCCGATCGAGAACACGTCCTCGATGCTTTCGAGATTGGCGTAGGTGCCGTCATGCAGAACGAACGGACCGTAGCGGCCGAGCCCGGCCGAGATCATCTTGGCCGTTTCCGGATGCTGGCCGACATCGCGCGGCAATGACAGCAGCGCCAGCGCCTTCTCGTGGTCGATCGACTCTGCCGTCCAGCCCTTGGGCAGGCTGGAGCGCTTGGCCTCCTTGCCGTCGCCACGCTGCAGATAGGGGCCGAAGCGGCCGCTGCGCAGCGTGATTTCCTCTGACGTGTAGGGGTCCTTGCCGATCACCTTGGTGCCGTCTTCGCCGCCGCCATTCTCGCCATTGGGGTTGGCGGCGTCGCCGAGTTGGCGGGTGAAGGAGCATTCGGGATAGTTGGAGCAGCCGACAAAGGCGCCGAATTTCCCGAGCTTCAGCGACAGATTGCCGGTGCCGCATTTCGGGCAAATGCGCGGGTTCGAACCGTCTTCGCGCGCGGGAAACACCAGCGGCGCCAGTTCCTCATTGAGCGCGTCTAGCACATCCGTGACGCGCAGCTCCTTGATGTCGGCGACGGCGCCGGAAAAATCCTTCCAGAAATCGCGCAGCACTTCCTTCCAGGCGAGCTTGCCGTCGGAAATCTCGTCGAGCTTCTCTTCCAGAGATGCCGTGAAGTCGTACTCGACATAGCGCTTGAAGAAGCTTTCGAGGAAGGCCGACAGCAAGCGGCCCTTGGCCTGCGGCACCAGTCGGCGCTTGTCGATGGTGACATAGTCGCGGTCTTCGAGCGTCTTCAGGATCGCCGTATAGGTGGAAGGCCGCCCGATGCCGAGTTCTTCCAGCTTCTTGATCAGCGAAGCTTCCGAATAACGCGGTGGCGGCTCGGTGGTGTGCTGGGTAGCGTTGATCGCCTGACGGGCAAGTTGCTCGCCGGCGCGGATCTCGGGCAGACGGCGATTTTCCTCGTCTTCCGAATCGTCATCCTTCTGGTCGGTGTAGGCGGCGATGAAGCCGTCGAACCGAACGACCGAACCGACGGCGCGAAGCTCGGCGGTGCGCGATCCGTTGACCGCCTCGATCTCGGCGGTGGTGCGCTCGATCTCGGCGGACTGCATCTGGCTGGCGATGGCGCGCTTCCAGATCAGCTCATAAAGCCGCATCTGGTCGGAATCGAGATATTGCCTGACCGATGCCGGGGTGCGCATGAAATCCGTCGGGCGGATCGCTTCGTGCGCTTCCTGGGCGTTCTTGGCTTTGGCTGTATATTGGCGCGGCTTTTCCGGCAGGTATTTCGGACCGAATTCCTTGGCAATGGCATCGCGTGCGGCGTCGATCGCCTCAGGTGCCATCTGCACGCCGTCGGTTCGCATATAGGTGATCAGACCGGTGGTCTCGCCGCCGATCTCCATGCCTTCATAGAGGCGCTGCGCCACCTGCATGGTGCGGCTGGCCGAGAAGCCGAGACCTGACGAGGCGGCCTGCTGCAGGGTCGAGGTGGTGAAGGGCGGGCCGGGATTGCGCTTGGTCGGCTTGGCTTCCACCGACACCGCCTTGAAGGTAGCGCCTTCAAGCATCGACTTGATGTCGTCGGCCTGCGCCTTGTTGGAAATGTCGAGCTTTTGCAGCTTCTTGCGATCGAAGGCGGTCAGCCGCGCTTCGAAATTCTCGTTGCGCGGCGTGCCCAGCAGGGCAGCAATCTGCCAGTATTCCTCGCGGATGAAGCGCTCGATCTCGGATTCCCGGTCGCAGACCAGGCGCAGCGCTACCGACTGGACGCGGCCGGCCGAGCGGGCGCCCGGCAGCTTGCGCCACAGCACCGGCGACAGCGTGAAGCCGACGAGATAATCCAGCGCCCGGCGAGCCAGATAGGCATCGACCAGTGGCGCATCGATCTGGCGCGGATTGGCCATCGCCTCCAGCACCGACGATTTGGTGATGGCGTTGAAGACGACGCGGCTGACCGGCTTGTCCTTCAGCGCGCGCTTCTGCTTCAGCACTTCCAGCACATGCCAGGAAATCGCTTCGCCTTCGCGATCCGGATCGGTGGCGAGGATCAGGCCATCGGCGTCCTTGACCGCCTTGGCGATGTCGGCGAGGCGCTTGCCAGAGGCGGTGTCGACCGCCCAGGACATGGCGAAATCCTCATCCGGACGCACCGAGCCATCCTTGGCCGGCAAATCCCTGATATGGCCGAACGAGGCCAGAACCTTGTAGTTCTTGCCGAGGTATTTGTTGATTGTCTTCGCCTTGGCCGGCGATTCGACGACGACGACGTCCATGAGGTCTCATATCAGCTGTGGTGCGGCAGAAGAATTCCGCTGCGCGCGACGAAATCTCGTTCTATTTGTCGCTCACATGGCCGCGCTTTTGCATCCGGTCAAGGGGAAGCGCCCAAATTGCGGGCCGGCCCGAAGCAATACACTCTTAGAGTGTATGGAGAAAATCACAGAATTTGGGAAAGGGGGAGACCGTGGCCGCGAGTCAGCGGAAACGACCGGATTCATTTTTCCGCCGAGTCGGTGAAATGCTGCCCAAACCGGTACGGGCGACATTATAACCGGGCTGTTCGATGCCGGCCGCCGGGTGCATGGAGATGCCCGGCGACCAGCCCTTGTCCCGCCAGCAGGCGGGATTGGCGTGCTTAGTCGGCCTTGACGATATGCCAGACCTCGCCGACGCCGTCGCCGGTCACGTCGCCGGGCTTCTTGTCCTTTATGAAGGTGTAAACCGGCTTGCCGTCATAGGCCCACATCTTGGTGCCGTCGGTGCGGTCGACAACGGTCCATTCATCATCCGCCTTGGCGCCGGCTTCGGCCTTCAGCGGCGGCCAGTTGGTGGCGCATTTGTCGTAGCAATTCGTCTTGCCCTTCTCGTCCTTGTCATAGGTGTAAAGCGTCATGCCATTGGCGTCGGTGTAGATCTTGGTGCCATTGACCTCGGCTTCCTTCCACGCGTCGGCGGCGAAGGATGCGGCGGTGCTGAGCAGAAGCGCTGCCAACCCTGCGGTTATGGTTTTCATGGAAAATCTCCCTGACTGATGTCTGGAGACGCGCGGGAAATCGCGGCCTCACAGCGTCAACGCATGCGGGCTGTCGTTTCTTCCTGGCAAGTGCGTCGGGCAATGGATGATCTTGCCAACACAATGGTGATTGGTGGACAAGGCTGCGCGTCGCTATATCGGCGTCACGGCATTGGAGTTCTTGGAAATGGCATTGGACATCGGTTATGTCAGCGCGGTCGGAGCAGGGGCGATCTCGTTCCTGTCGCCTTGCGTGCTGCCGCTGGTGCCGCCCTATCTCTGCTATATGGCCGGCGTCTCGGTCGACGATTTCCGCGGCAATGCGGGTGCGACAGCGCGTGAAGGCGCGCGTGGCGCGCTGCTCTATTCCTCGATCGCCTTCGTGCTTGGCTTCTCCACCGTCTTTGTCGCGCTTGGCGCCGGCGCCTCGACCATCGGTCGGTTGCTGCGTGTCTGGCAGGAGCCGCTGGCGATGGGCGCCGGCGTGCTGATCATCCTGATGGGTCTGAATTTCCTCGGAATCCTGCGCATCCCGCTATTGTCGCGGGAGGCGCGCTTCCAGTCGCAGGGCAAGCCGGCAAGTGCCGTTGCCGCCTATGTCATGGGGCTGGCTTTCGCCTTCGGCTGGACGCCGTGCATCGGCCCGGTGCTGGGGCCGATCCTGACGCTGGCCGGCGGCCGTGAGACGGTCGGCGAGGGCGCGTTGCTGCTTGCCGCCTATTCGCTAGGCCTCGGCATACCGTTCCTGATCGCCGCGCTGTTTTCCGGCGCCTTCATGCGCTTCCTCGGCAAATTCCGCGTCCATCTCGGCCGCGTCGAAAAGGCGATCGGCGCTTTGCTAGTCGTTGCCGGTGTGTTTTTCCTCACCGGTGGCGTGCAGACCGTTTCCTACTGGCTGCTGGAGAATTTCCCGGTGTTGGGGCGGTTGGGGTAGCGTTGACGGCGGCGGGAGAGGCGCAGGATTGAACTGCGGACCCGCTGATTAAGAGTCAGCTGCTCCACCATCTCACTGGAATTTAACCTCATTGGTGCAGCATGGCGCCAGATGCTACCTATCTCCGATTCCCGATCCCTTTTCATATGGTTGTCCTTCCATGAGCCAGAGATCCTGCCTGTCCGTCATTCTCGCCGCCGGCGAAGGCACGCGCATGAAGAGCGTGCTGCCGAAGGTGCTGCACCAGATTGCTGGGCTGCCGATGGTCGCCCATGTGGTGAAGGCAGCCGAAGCCGCCGGCGCCGGCAGCCAGGCGCTGGTGATTGGCCATGGCGCGGACGAGATGCGCAAGGCTGCGGCAAAGTTCGCTCCGAAGGCTGAGACCTTCGTGCAGGAAAAGCGCCTTGGCACCGCACATGCCGTGTTGGCCGCGCGCGATGCGATATCAAAGGGTTATGATGATATCCTGGTGATGTTCGGCGACACACCGCTGATCGACGCGGATGCGCTCACGGTGGCGCGGCTGAAACTGGCGGAGGGTGCTGCCGTCGTTGTGATCGGGTTCCGCCCGCCCAGTCCGACAGGTTATGGCCGGCTGATCGAAAAGGACGGCAAGCTGATTGCCATCCGCGAGGAGAAGGACTGCTCCGAGGAGGAGAGGAAAATAACCTTCTGCAATGCCGGCATGATGGCGGTTGCCGGCGCCCACGCGCTGAAGCTGCTCGACGCGGTCGGCAACAAGAATGCCAAGGGCGAGTATTACCTCACCGACATCGTCGAGATCGCCGGCGCGCGAGGCCTCGATGTCGTCGCCACCGAAGCCAGCTTCGAAAGCGCGCTTGGCATCAACAACCGCGCCGAACTGGCGCAGGCTGAGGGCATCTGGCAACAGCGCCGGCGGCACGAGGCGATGCTGTCGGGCGTGACGCTGATTGCGCCGGAGACCGTGTACTTCTCGCACGACACCGAGATCGGTACCGACACGATCGTCGAACCGAATGTCTGGTTTGGCCCAGGGGTGAAGATCGCCACCGGCGCCAAGATCCATGCTTTCAGCCATATCGAAGGCGCCACCATTGCGTCCAATTGCGATGTCGGGCCGTACGCGCGGCTGCGGCCGGGCGCTGATCTCCGGTACAAGGCCAAGGTGGGCAATTTCTGCGAGGTCAAGCAGGCTGTTATCGAGGAGGGCGCCAAGGTCAACCACCTGACCTATATCGGCGATGCCCGTGTCGGCGCCGGGGCCAACATCGGCGCCGGCACCATCACCTGCAATTATGACGGCTATTCGAAATTCTTCACCGACATCGGCGAGGGCGCCTTCATCGGCTCGAATTCGTCGCTGGTGGCGCCTGTCACCATCGGAAAAGGCGGCTACATCGCCTCGGGCAGCGTGATCACCGAAAGCGTGCCCGACGACGCGCTGGCCTTCGGCCGCGCCCGCCAAAAGACGATTCCCGGCAAGGGCAAGGAATTGCGCGAGCGCTTTGCCTCGGCGGCGGCTGCGAAGAAGAAGTAAAACCGGTCCGCAAAAAATCGAACAATTGCTGTAACCGGATTGCAAGCGCTGCCTGTCATGGTGCATCGACAGAATGAGCGTTCCGTTATACGGGACGAAATGCAATGTGATTTTCCACGGCAGCCGGCCATCCCTAAATAGCGCTGGTTTTCCGGGGAATCGGGGGCTCTCTGCATGTGCGGTATCGTTGGAATCGTTGGCCACTCGCAGGTTGCGCCGCTCATCGTCGATGCGCTGAAGCGGCTTGAATATCGCGGCTATGACTCGGCTGGCGTCGCCACCATCGAGCATGGTGAGCTTGGCCGCCGCCGCGCTGAAGGCAAGCTGGTCAACCTCGAACGCTTGCTGAAAAACGAGCCGCTCGCCGGCACGATCGGCATCGGCCACACGCGCTGGGCGACGCATGGCGTGCCCAACGAGACCAATGCGCATCCGCATTTTTCCGACGGCGTCGCCATCGTCCACAACGGCATCATCGAGAATTTCGCCGAACTGCGCGACGAGTTGGTCCGCGACGGCTATTCTTTCTCATCGCAGACCGACACCGAAGTCGTCGCGCATCTGGTGGCGCGCGAACTGGCCAAAGGACTGAAGCCGGTCGAGGCCGCGCACCAGGCGCTGAAGCGGCTCGAAGGCGCCTTCGCGCTGGCGATCATGTTCAGGGGTGACGAGGACCTGATCGTCGGCGCCCGCAATGGTCCGCCGCTGGCAGTCGGCCATGGCGATGGCGAGATGTTTCTGGGTTCAGACGCCATCGCGCTCGCCCCCTTCACCAATTCCATCACCTATCTCGAAGATGGCGACTGGGCGGTGGTGCGCCGCGACGGTGTCACCATCTTCGATATCGACGGCAAAAAGGTCCAGCGCAAGCGTCAGCAGTCGCTCTCGACCAGCTTCATGGTCGACAAGGGCAACCGGCGCCATTTCATGGAGAAGGAGATCCATGAGCAGCCCGAGGTGATCTCGCATACCTTGGCGAATTATCTCGATTTTGTCGGCGGCGTCTCCAAGCCGCTGGATCTGCCCTTCGATTTCGCCAAGATTGGCCGGCTGGCGATCTCGGCCTGCGGCACCGCCTATCTTGCCGGCCTGATCGGCAAATACTGGTTCGAGCGCTACGCGCGCCTGCCCGTCGACATCGATGTCGCCTCCGAATTCCGTTACCGCGAAATGCCATTGTCGAAGAACGACGCGGCGTTCTTCATTTCGCAGTCCGGTGAGACCGCCGACACGCTGGCCTCGCTGCGTTATTGCCGCAAGGCCGGCATGAAGATCGGCGCGATCGTCAATGTGCGCGAATCGACCATGGCGCGGGAATCCGATGTCGTGCTGCCGACGCTCGCCGGGCCGGAAATCGGCGTCGCCTCCACCAAGGCGTTCACCTGCCAGCTATCCGTCTTGGCTTCGCTGGCCGTGCGGGCTGGCGTGGCGCGGGGTACGATCTCGAAAGAACAAGAGAAGGCCCTGGTGCGCGCGCTTTCGGAAGCGCCGCGCTATGCCAACCAGGTGCTCAAGCTCGAAGAGCAGATCGAACGGATCGCGCGCGAACTCTCGCGTTACAAGGATGTGCTCTACCTCGGCCGCGACACCAATTTCCCATTGGCTATGGAAGGCGCGCTGAAACTCAAGGAAATCTCCTACATCCATGCCGAAGGCTATGCGGCGGGCGAGCTGAAGCACGGCCCGATCGCACTGATCGACGAGAACATGCCGGTCATCGTCATCGCGCCGCACGACCGCATTTTCGAAAAAACCGTGTCGAACATGCAGGAAGTGGCGGCGCGCGGCGGCAAGATTATCCTGATCACCGACAGCAAGGGGGCGGCACTGACGAGCGTCAAGACGATGGAGACGATCGTGCTGCCGGACGTCCCGGAAATCATCTCGCCGATCATCTACGCGCTGCCGATCCAGATGCTGGCCTATTTCACCGCCGTGTTCATGGGCACCGACGTCGACCAGCCGCGCAATCTGGCGAAATCGGTGACCGTGGAGTAGGTTTCATCCTTTCGTCATCCTCGGGTCTGCGCGGCGTCGCTTCGCTCCTTGCTCGCCCATACATGACGAGGGGAACGATGTTTCGGCCAATCGCGAACGTACGCTGCTTCCGTTTGGATTGCTCGGGTGGAAGTGGCGGCATAATCGGCTCTTTAAAAACTTCGCAGTTCCAAACTGCACGGCGGTTCACTAATGTTGCGTCGCAATAGCGGCCTCCGGTGAACCATGTCCGACGCTCCCAAGACCTCCGGCATGACCCGGCTGAGGAACTATTTCCTCACAGGCTTCATCGTCTGCGCGCCGCTGGCGATCACCGCCTACATCGCCTGGTCGTTCATCGGCTGGGTCGATTCCTGGGTGAAACCCTATATTCCGGCCCGCTACAGCCCGGACACCTACCTGTCGTTTCCGGTGCCGGGGTTCGGACTGATCGTGGCGCTCATCCTGATCACGCTGATTGGCTTCCTGACGGCAAACATCGTCGGCCGCGCGATCGTCAATTTCGGCGAGCGCCTGCTTGGCCGCATGCCGCTGGTGCGCGGCATCTACGGCTCGCTGAAACAGATTTTCGAGACCGTGCTGTCGAACAAGGGCGACATGTTCCGCCAGGTCGGGCTGGTCGAATATCCGCGCAAGGGCGTGTGGTCGCTGGTGTTCGTCGCCAGTGAAAAGGAAACCGAGATCAACCAGAAGCTCGACCAGGAAGGCGATCCGCTGATCGCCGTATTCATGCCTTGCACGCCAAACCCGACCACCGGCTTTCTGATGTATGTGCCGAAGTCGGACATCGTCCTGCTCGACATGACGATCGAGGATGGCGCCAAGCTGATCGTGTCCGCCGGGCTGGTGGCGCCCGAGGTCAAGCAAATGGTTGTCGTGAATGGCGAGCCGATCGAGGGAGTGCTGGCCAACCCGTCGGTTGCCGCCCTGGCTCAGCCGGCGCGCAAGAGCCGCACGGCCTCGTCGCGGCCGAACAAATAGAGCAACAGGCGCAACGCCTCGCCTCGGTCTGATTGCAGCTCCGGATCGCGTGACAGGATCAGCCTGGCATCGTCGCGGGCGGCCTCCAGAAGATCGGCATGCGCTTCGATGCGCGCCACCTGGAAACCCGGCGTGCCCGACTGGCGGGTGCCCAGAAGTTCGCCTTCGCCGCGCAGCTTCAAATCCTCTTCAGCAATCAGGAACCCGTCCTCGGTCTCGCGCATCACCGACAGCCGGCGTTTTGCGGTCTCGCCGAGCGGGTCCTTGTAGAGCAGCACGCAGGAAGAGGGCTTGTCGCCGCGCCCGACCCGACCGCGCAGCTGGTGCAACTGGGCGAGGCCAAAGCGTTCGGCGTGCTCGATGACCATGACGGTGGCGTCCGGCACGTCAACGCCGACCTCGATGACGGTGGTGGCGATCAGGATGAGTGTCTCGCCCTGCTTGAAGGCGCGCATCGCCTCGTCCTTCTCGGCACCCTTCATGCGGCCGTGAACGAGACCCATGCGATCACCGAACAATGGTTTCAGCGAGGCGAAGCGGTCTTCGGCCGACATCAGCTTGATTTCTTCGGATTCCTCGACCAGCGGACAGATCCAGTAGATCTTCTGGCCGGTGGCGACGGCGTCCACCATGCGGTCGACCAGTTCGTCGAGCCGCTCGAGCGGCAGCGTAACGGTACGGATCGGTTGCCGGCCGGCCGGTTTTTCCGTCAGTTTCGACACGTCCATGTCGCCGAAAGCGGTCAGCACCAGCGTGCGCGGGATCGGAGTGGCCGTCATCACCAGCATGTCTGGTGCATCGCCCTTGGCGGTGATGGCAAGCCGTTGATGGACGCCGAAACGGTGCTGCTCGTCGATCACGGCAAAGACCAGGTCGTGGAAGATGACAGTCTCCTGGAACAGCGCATGGGTGCCGACGATGATGTCGATCTCGCCGCTTGCCAGACCGGCCAGCGTATCAGCGCGCTCGCGGCCTTTCTCGCGGCCGGTGAGAATGGCGATGCGCAGCCCAACCTCGGCGGCAAGGGGCGTGATGGTCGCCAGATGCTGGCGCGCCAGGATTTCGGTCGGCGCCATCAAAGCTGCCTGGCCGCCGGCCTCGACAGCCCGCGCCATGGCCAGCAGCGCGACGACGGTCTTGCCGGAACCGACATCGCCCTGCAGAAGCCGAAGCATGCGCTCTGGGTCGGCGAGGTCGGCATTGATTTCGGCCAGCGCAAACTCCTGGCTTGATGTCAGCGAATAGGGCAGTGCGGCCCGCAGTTTTTCGACGATGCGGCCGTCGCCGACCAAGGGGCGCCCGGACAGGCGGCGGACTTTCGCCCGCACCAGCGCCAGCGAGACCTGTCCCGCCAGCAACTCGTCATAGGCGAGCCGCCGCCACGCGGCGCCATCGACAGAGACGTCGATCGGGTCGGCCGGATTGTGGATGCGGGCGAGCGCATCGCCAAAGGCAGCAAAGGTGTGCCGGCGTATGAAGGCGCCGTCCTGCCATTCGGGAAATTCAGGCACACGCGCCAGCGCCTGGCCGATCGCCCGGCGCAGCACCTTGCCCGACAGCCCGGCTGTCAGGGGGTAGACCGGTTCTACCAGCGGCAGGTTTTCCGCCTCGCTGGCCAGCGCAATATGGTCGGGGTGGACCATGCTCGGGCGGCCGTTGAACCATTCCATGCGACCGGAGACCACGACATGCTCGCCCTCGGGCATCGCCTTTTCGAGATAGGAAGCGTGAGCATGGAAGAAGGTCAGCGCGATCTCGCCGGTGTCGTCGTGGGCGTAGACGCGGTAGGGCACCGACTTGTTGCCGCGCGGCGGCGGCTGGTGGCGGTCGATGCGCACGTCGAGCGTGACGATCTGGCCTTCCGCCGAGCCAGCGATACCAGGCCGGCTGCGCCGGTCGATGACGGTATGCGGCAGCACGAACAGAAGATCGCCGGCACGCGCCGCGCGATCGCCGAGATCGGCCGGGACAACCTTTTCGATCAGCGCGCCGACTTTCGGTCCGACGCCGGCAAGCGACGTGATCGGGACAAACAAGGGATCGAGGATGGTCGGGCGCATGATGTCAGCTTATGTTGCGACGGCGGCAGCGCAAGGCTGACAGCCCCTTCTATCCACGCTATATGCGCCGCAGCAAGCAAGGATGCGGCACAATGACCGGAACGACGAGATCAAGCGAGGGGCTGGACGCCCACCGCCGCAAGCTTCTGTTTCGCTCCTGGCATCGCGGCATGCGCGAGATGGACCTGATCCTCGGCACTTTCGCCGACGCTGAGATCGGTACCTTGACCAACGAGGAAATCGACCAATATGAGAGGCTTCTCGACATTCCCGACACCGAATTCCTGCCGCTGATCACTGGCGAACGCCCGGTGACGGCGGATATCGACTGCGCCGTCCTGCAAAAGATCCTGGCGTCCCGCCGAACCATGACTTTCTGAACACAAGCAATTCCAGGAAAAGTGCGAAGCGGTTTTCCGTTCGGAGTTGCGATAAAACAAGACCGTGATTTCATGAGCCTCATTCCCACCATCGGTCTGCCGAAAGGCCGCGCCGGCCAGTTCATCGTCGACGGCGTCGCCGACGGCTACGAAGCCTTTGCGCTGGTGCAGGCGGCACTCGAGATCGCGCCCGAGAAGCCGGTTCTGTTCGTGGCACGCGACGGCCAGCGGCTGCCGGCGATCATCGAGGCGCTGTCCTTCGCGGCCCCAGGCCTGCCCGTGCTGGAACTGCCGGCCTGGGACTGTCTGCCCTACGACCGCGTCTCGCCCGGCTCGGATGCCGCCGCCAAGCGCCTCGATGCGCTGACCGCCATGATCGCGCTGGCGAAGAAGCCGCACCGCGCCGTCATCCTCACCACCGCCAATGCATTGTTGCAGCGCATTCCGCCGTCCGAGTTGGTCGAGGCACAGACTTTTCATGCCAGGCCCGGCAACCAGATCAACATGAACGTGCTGGTGTCGCGGCTGGAAACATCCGGTTTCGAGCGCGTGCCGACGGTGCGCGGCATCGGCGAGTTCGCGGTGCGCGGCGGCATTCTCGACCTATACGCCCCCGGCTGGACCGAAGCGCTCAGGCTCGATTTCTTCGGCGACACGCTGGAATCGATCCGTGTGTTCGACGCCGCCACCCAGCGCACCACCGGCCAGCGCAAGTCGATGGCGCTGCAAGCGATGAGCGAAGTGGCGCTGACGCCTGAAACCATCAGCCGCTTCCGCCGCTCCTACATCGAAGCTTTTGGCGCGCCACAGCGCGACGATGGGCTCTATGCGGCGGTCAGCGAAGGGCGTCGCTTCGCCGGCATGGAGCACTGGCTGCCGTTCTTTTACGAACGGCTGGAGACGGTGTTCGACTATCTGCCTGACACGCCTGTCATCTTCGACCATCTGGCGCATGAGGCGCTGGCCGAGCGCCACACGCTGATCCTCGACCACTACGAGGCGCGCAGGAAGCAGGCCGACGGCGCGCTGAAGGATGCGGTGCCCTACAAGCCGGTGCCGCCGGACCTGCTCTATCTCTCACCGGAAAACCTGATCGCCTCGCTTGGACCGCGCGAAGCGATCGATTTCACGCCATTCGACGCGCCCGACGTCGGCGCCAAGAAAGTCTATCACGCCGGTTCGCGCCACGGCCGCAGCTTCGTAGAGGAGCGCGCCGATCCGCACGCCAATGTGTTCGATGTCGTCGTCAAGCACATCGCCGACGAGCGCGCGGCGCGCCGCCGGATCGTCATTGCCGGCTGGACCGAAGGCTCGCTGGACCGGCTTGGCCAGATCCTTGCCGAACACCATCTCGGCAACCTCAAGCAGGTGGCGACGCTGGCGGAAGCCGAAAAGCTCGAACCGGGGCAGGCGGCCTTGGCCGTCCTGCCGCTCGAATCGGGCTTCGAGACCGAAAAACTGGTCGTCGTCGCCGAACAGGACATTCTCGGCGACCGGCTGATCCGGCGCTCGAAGCGCAAGAAGCGTCCCTCGGATTTCATTGCCGAGGCCTCGGCGCTGTCGGCCGGCGACATTGTTGTCCATGCCGACCACGGCATTGGCCGTTTCATTGGCCTGCGCACCATCGAAGTGGTCGGCGCACCGCATGACTGCCTGGAAATCCACTATGCCGGCGACGACCGGCTGTTCCTGCCGGTGGAAAACATCGAGCTTCTGTCGCGCTACGGTTCTGACACGGCCGAGGCGACGCTGGACAAGCTTGGCGGCGGTGCCTGGCAGTCGCGCAAGGCGCGGCTGAAGAAACGCCTGCTCGACATGGCCGGTCAATTGATCCGCATCGCCGCTGAGCGGCAGATGCGCTCCGCACCGCCACTGGTGCCGGCAGAAGGCCTCTATGGCGAGTTCGCCGCCCGCTTCCCTTATGAAGAGACCGACGACCAGCAGACGGCCATCGATTCGGTGCGCGACGATCTTGCTGCCGGCAAGCCGATGGACCGGCTGATTTGCGGTGATGTCGGCTTCGGCAAGACGGAAGTGGCACTGCGCGCCGCCTTCATCGCGGCGATGGAGGGTTTTCAGGTGGCGGTTGTGGTGCCGACGACATTGTTGTCGCGCCAGCATTTCAAGACGTTTTCGCAGCGCTTTTCCGGCCTGCCGATCCGTGTGGGCCAGGCCTCGCGGCTGGTCGGCGCCAAGGAACTGGCCGAAACCAAGAAAGGCATCGCCGAGGGCCAGGTCGACATCGTCATCGGCACGCATGCGCTGCTCGGTTCCGCAATCTCGTTCAAGAACCTTGGCCTGCTGATCATCGATGAGGAGCAGCACTTTGGCGTCAAGCACAAGGAGCGGCTGAAGGATCTGAAGACCGACGTGCACGTGCTGACGCTGTCGGCGACGCCTATCCCGCGCACGCTGCAACTGGCGTTGACCGGGGTGCGCGAGCTGTCGCTGATCGCCACGCCGCCGGTCGACCGCATGGCGGTGCGCACCTTCATCTCGCCATTCGATCCGCTGGTCATTCGCGAGACGCTGCTGCGCGAGCGCTATCGCGGCGGGCACTCTTTCTACGTCGTTCCGCGCATCAGCGATCTGGCGGAAATCCATGATTTCCTGAGAGAATCCGTTCCTGAACTGAAGGTGGCGGTGGCCCATGGCCAGATGCCGCCGGGCGAACTCGACGACATCATGAATGCCTTCTACGACGGCCAGTACGATGTGCTTTTGTCGACCACAATTGTGGAATCGGGTCTCGATATCCCGACCGCCAACACGCTGATCATCCACCGCGCCGACATGTTCGGCCTGTCGCAGCTTTACCAGTTGCGCGGGCGGGTCGGCCGTTCGAAGGTGCGCGCCTATGCGTTGTTCACGCTGCCGGCCAACCGCAAGCTCACCGACACCGCCGAGCGCCGGCTGAAGGTGCTGCAATCGCTCGATACCCTGGGCGCCGGCTTCCAACTGGCCAGCCACGACCTCGATATCCGGGGCGCCGGCAATCTTCTCGGTGAAGAACAGTCCGGCCACATCAAGGAGGTCGGCTTCGAGCTTTATCAGCAGATGCTGGAGGAAGCCGTCGCCGAGGTGAAGGATTCCGGCGAAGTGCAGGATGGCGGCTGGTCGCCGCAGATCGCGGTCGGCACGGCGGTGATGATCCCGGAGAGCTATGTGCCCGACTTGCAGCTCAGGCTGGCGCTCTATCGCCGTCTCGGCGATCTCGAAAACACCGAGGAAATCGATGCTTTCGGAGCCGAGCTGATCGACCGCTTCGGCCCGCTGCCGGAGGAGGTCAAGCATCTGCTCAAGATCGTCTTCATCAAGGCGCTCTGCCGCAAGGCCAATGTCGAAAAACTCGACGCCGGGCCGAAGGGTGTCGTCATCCATTTCCGCAAGCGCGAATTCTCCAACCCGGTCGGGCTGGTCCGGTTCATCGGCGAGCAGGGGTCCTTGGCCAAGATCCGGCCGGACCATAGTGTCGTGTTCGTGCGCGACTGGCCAACGGCCGAGAAGCGGCTGGCGGGCTCGGCGGTCGTCATGACGCAGTTGGCGCGGCTGGTGGAGAAGGCTGCCTAGAGCAGCCGGCACATTCGCCAGCGCTTGAATTCCGGTCTAGAATAGGAAATCGGCTTCGTGTATGGAGCCGCGATCCCCATTAGGGGTGGGAATGGCGGAGTATAGGCCGCTGGAAAGAGCGTTGGGTGCAGCGATGACGAAATGGTCGCCGAATTCGTGGAGAGCAATGCCGATCAAGCAGGTTCCTGCCTATCCGGACCTTGCCGCGCTGAAGAACACGGAAGCCCAGCTCGCCACCTTTCCGCCGCTGGTTTTTGCCGGCGAGGCGCGCAAGCTGAAGAAGCAGCTCGCTTCTGTCGCTGCCGGTGATGCATTCCTCCTCCAGGGCGGCGATTGCGCCGAGAGTTTTGCCGAGCATGGCGCGGACAACATCCGCGACTTCTTCCGCGTCTTCCTGCAGATGTCGGTGGTGCTGACCTTCGCCGGCGCGCAGCCGGTGGTGAAGGTCGGCCGCGTTGCCGGCCAGTTTGCCAAGCCGCGCTCATCCGACAACGAGACCAAGGGCGAGGTGACGCTGCCCAGCTACCGCGGCGACATCATCAACGGCATCGAATTCGACCCGAAGTCGCGCATTCCGGATCCTGCCCGCCAGGAGATGGCGTACCGCCAGTCGGCGGCGACGCTCAACCTTCTGCGCGCCTTCGCGCAAGGCGGCTATGCCAGCCTGGAGAATGTGCACCGCTGGATGCTCGGCTTCGTGTCCGACAGCCCGCAGGGCGAGAAATACGAGTCGCTCGCCAACCGCATCACCGAGACGATGGACTTCATGAAGGCCGTCGGTATCACTTCGGAAACCAACTACGCGCTGCGCGAGACCGATTTCTACACCAGCCACGAGGCGCTGCTGCTCGGCTACGAGGAGGCGCTGACCCGTGTCGATTCGACCTCCGGCGACTGGTACGCCACCTCGGGCCACATGATCTGGATCGGCGACCGCACCCGCCAGCCCGACCATGCGCATGTCGAATATTGCCGTGGGATCAAGAACCCGCTGGGGCTGAAATGCGGTCCGTCGCTGACGCCTGACGGGTTGCTGGAGCTGATCGACCTGCTCAACCCCGAAAACGAGCCGGGCCGGCTGACGCTGATCGCGCGCTTCGGCTCCGACAAGGTCGCCGACCATCTGCCGAAGCTGGTGCGCGCGGTGCAGAAGGAAGGCCGCAGCGTGGTGTGGTCGTCGGACCCGATGCACGGCAACACGATCGAGGCCGCCGGCTACAAGACGCGGCCGTTCGATCGCATCCTGAAGGAGGTGCAAACCTTCTTCGAGGTGCACCGCGCCGAAGGCACGCATCCGGGCGGCATCCATGTCGAAATGACGGGCAAGAACGTCACCGAATGCACCGGTGGCGCGCGCGCCATCACGGCCGAGGAGCTGCAGGACCGCTACCACACGCATTGCGACCCGCGCCTCAATGCCGACCAGGCGATCGAATTGGCCTTCCTGGTCTCGGATCTGTTGAAGAAGAGCCACCCGGTACAGCACAAGCAGGCGGTCAACGGCTGATTTTCGCAGCCCAAATAGGATCCATGAAAAGGCGTCCGAGAAATCGGGCGCCTTTTAGGTCTGCGCTAGTCTAGTGTTCCCTGCACGAGCCAGCAGGCGGGGAGGCAAGAGCCGGAAACTGTCAGTCCTTCTTGTAGAGCAGCCAGCTCTTGCCGGCCCGGCCTGCCATCGTCGAGTGCTTGGTGACCCGGTTGCGGCCGCTGACCTTGGAGCGATAGAGCGCCCGGTCGGCCTTGGTGTAGAGATCTTCGGGTCCTTCGGCTTCGGACGCCATGCAGATACCCATCGAAACGGTGACGGTGCCGTAATTCGTGCTGGTCTGGCTGCTGGTGAACGGCGTCTGCTCGATCAGGGCGCGAATGCGCTCCGCAACGTCATAGGTGGCGTCCTCGCTGGCGCCCTCGATGATCAGCGCGAACTCCTCGCCGCCGGTGCGGGCGACGAACATGTCGCCGCGAATACTGGTCTGGAAGATATCGGCGATGCTCTGGATGATCTTGTCGCCGACCGGGTGGCCATAGCGGTCGTTGATGTCCTTGAAGCGGTCGATGTCGGCAAGGACCAGGGCGTTGAACAGGATACCCCTGTTGCTGTTGTAGATCCTGGTGATTTCCTTGTCGAAGGCGCGGCGATTCCAGATATGGGTCAAGGGATCGGTGTCGGCCAGCCGCTTGTACTCCTCGAGCTTCGACTTGACGCTCTCGAGTTCGGCCGTCTTGTCGCTGAGCGTCGAGGCCACCTGCCGGCCGTGATCGATCGTCGAATTGGTGGCAGCCGCCATGGCGTTGGCGATCTTGTGCAAAAGATCCTGAGAGAGAAGGCTGCGGCCGCTAAGGCCGCTCGATGTCTCATCGAGGATCCTGCCGTATTTCTCGATGTGGCTGCGCTCGCTCCGCAGCAGTGAAGCAACCTCCTCGAGCTCCCTGGCAATGACGTCTCGGGCATGCTCGACGATGCCAGGACCATGGTTGTGGGCAAAGAAAGTGCGCCCGATCTGATCCAGTTCATCCTGTGTCGGCCGGCTGCTCAGCGAAACGACGGCCAGGCTGAGTTCGCGATTGGTGCCGCTCAGGGCCTCATAGAAGATCTCGTAATTGCGCGGCAGGCCGAGCACGCCCAACTGGCGCATTGTCGCGACAACAGTGGCTGCCATGTCGGTGCTTCGTTCGGTCGGGACAGCTGCCGGCTGCATCTTGGTTCTTCCCCTCGGATGTTCCGCGGAATCGCGGATTCCCTTTGTCGTCGAGCCCTGGGGAATGCGACCGACGCTTCGGAACAACTTGCGAAGGGATGCGTCCCCACCCACGGCCTTCGCTTGCGGATGACCATAAATGCGCTGTCGCTAAAGTTTCCTTAACTGACAGGGGTTCAACGGGTTTTCTCTGTCTGCGGGCTGTAAGAGCTCTAATCCGCGCGTCCAACAGTTGGAAACAACGCCGGTGCGGAGGCTTGAAGTCGCGATTCGCGCATCGCGCTCTTGAAAATGAAACCGAATTTCGGATTCTCCACGCCAGTACATGTCGCATTTGCTTGCGTGCGTGCGCCGCAAAGCTGGAATCCTGAAGGCGATGCCAGGCACTTTTCTTCAAGGAGGATCGACGTGAGTGATGGTCACCAGGGATCGTGTCTGTGCGGAGCTGTCCGCTTCAGAACGAACGGAGCGCTGCGCGGCGTCGTCTATTGTCATTGCTCGCAATGCCGTAAGCAGAGCGGACATTTCTATGCCGCGACCAATGTTGCCAACGCCGACATCGTGATCGAAGGCGTGGAAAGTATCACCTGGTACGAAGCCTCCACCTTCGCCAGGCGTGGGTTCTGCAAGGCATGCGGGTCGGTGCTGTTCTGGAAGCCGCGAGACCAGGACTACGTTTCAGTCATGGCGGGATCGTTCGACAAGCCGACAAGCCTCGAGGGGGAATGCCATATCTTCGTCGGTGACAAGGGCGACTATTATTCGATCGACGACGGGCTGCCGCAGTTTGAAAAGTCGACACCGTCCATACCGGTTGCTGAATGAATCTTGGACAAGTCACCTTATTCCATTGATCTGGCCAGCCATTGCATTATCCCGTGCCGGTGATTCGCAAAGGGGTTTGGCATGCAGCGGCTGATCGACGCTTATTTCAATTCGGTGCGGGCGTTTCGCAAGCTGGCCGCCAGCGAAAAGGCTTTCCAGCAGGAACTGATGCTGCTTGCGCTGGCACTACCGCTCGGCTGGTTCGTTTCGATCTCGTGGCGCGGTTATGCCTTGCTGATCGGCGCGGTGCTGCTCTTGATCATGGTCGAGGTGCTTAACACCGGCATCGAGGCGGCATGCGACGCTTTCAGCCGCGAGTTCAATGTCGATATCCAGCTGGCCAAGGATTGCGGTTCGCTGGCGGTGCTGATTTCGGTGCTCATCGTCGCCGGCGTCTGGGGCATCGCCATTATCGAGCGGATTACGGGACTACCGATCTAGCCTTTCGATGCCTATATGCCAGTCACCAAAGGAGACTGTCATGGCCGGGGCCGCCAATTTTCTGCTTCTTGAGCGAGCTGGCCTGCCAGACGATCTGCGCTGGCTCGTCGAAAAATACCCGCGTGAAAGCTGGCAGGGCCATGCCAACATCCATGGCATCGCCAATATGTGGCTGCAGCGGCACGACATGTTCCGCGAACTTGGCGGCATGCTGGCCAACGGCATTGGCGACTACCGTGAGGGACGGCTGACGGCGCCAGATTTCGCGCGCTGGTTTGCGCCGCGCCTCAACCATTTTCTAGGCAACCTCGACGGTCACCACAATGTCGAGGATTATCAATATTTCCCGGTCTTCGCCGGGGCCGAGCCCCGTTTGAAGCGCGGCTTCGAGATCCTCGATGCCGACCATCACACCATCCATGAAGGGCTGGAGCGCAATGCCGAAGCGGCCAATGCGTTCATCAAGACGCTTCAGGAGAGCGAAGACAGGCAGCGCTTTGCCGCCGACGCCTATGCCGACGAAAACGGCCGGCTGATCGCCATGCTGACAAGGCATCTTGCCGACGAGGAAGACCTGATCATCCCGCTGATCCTCGATCGGGGGGATCAGGCGCTCGGCGTGGATTGACGATCAGTCTTCCCTGGCGCGTTCCTTCCTGGCGATGTGACGGGCGACGAGCCATGCCAGAACGGCCACGGTCAAGCCGATGCCAAGCCCGATCAGCAACCGTTCGTGATGCATCAAAGCCTGGCCGATGAAGTGCTCTGCGCCAAGTCCAAAGACATAACCGATCGTACCGAACAGCACCGCCCAGACCGCCGATGAAAGCGCGTTGAGGATGACGAAGCGCGGCGCAGGGATATTGGAAAGCCCGGCCGCAATGCCGCCGACGAGACGCATGCCGTAGATATAGCGGTTGGACAGCACGAAAATGTCGGGATGGGTATTGAGCAGGCGAAAGGCGCGGCGAAAGCCGGGCCGTTTGCGAAATCTGACGACATAGGGATGGTCGGCAAAGCTTCGTCCGAGGATGAAGAAGAAAGTATCGCCGACGAAGGCGCCGAGCGCGGCCGCCAGGACGGCGTGCCACAGCACAAAGACCTGCTGGTGGGCAAAGAAACCGCCAAGAATGGCAGCACTTTCGCCCTCCGCGAGGCAACCGACAAAGACGGCAAGCAGTCCATACTGTTCGATGAAATGATGGATAGCCTGCGTCATGAGGGTTGGGTCTGGGGGTTGAGCCGTTCGTCGATCCGCTTCAACTGTTCGGCTATCTGCGCGATCTCGTCGCGCATGCCGATGATCTGGCTGTGGCGCAGCTCGTCCAGCTTTTCGTGCAGCGCCATGATCTCGATCTCGGCCTTGAGGTTGACCTCGTAGTCGTGAGCGGCGTCGATGCGGTCGCGCGCCGCCTGGCGGTTCTGCGACATCATGATCACCGGCGCCTGCAAGGCGGCGATCATCGAGAGCACGAGGTTGAGGAAGATGAAAGGGTAGGGGTCGAACGAATCTCGCCCCAGCAGCCACCAATTGGCGCCGATCCAGAGGATGAGGAAGGCGATGAAGGACAGGATGAACGTCCACGAACCGCCGACGCGCGCAATGGCATCGGCGATACGGTCGCCCGCGCCCTGAAGCCCGGCGAGATTGTCGTTGATGTCCTGCGATATGGGCTTGCGGTCGACGGTACTCTGCAGCACCCGCCTCTCAAGTTCGCTCAAATTCTCCGGGTTTCGCCTGAGCCAGCGATTGGCCAGTTCGGGCACGGTCTTGTTCATGGATGTCTCCATACAAAGCATCGGCTTGGCAGCCTGGTTTCCATATAGGAAGATGCCGCTTCGTCAAAAGCACGACGTGGGGATGCAAGCAGAATGCCCGATTTCGCAAAAATCCGTGCATGTGCCGCAAAACGCAAGGGTGGCGAGGAGGAACTGACGTCACTGTTGGGTCCAGCGCCTGACAATGCCGCCGTGGCTGACATCCCCGATGACCGCATTCTCTCTGTTATGGCCGAGCGCGTCTTCGCCGCCGGTTTCGTCTGGCGCGTCATCGAGCAGAAATGGCCTGGCTTCGAGGAGGCGTTTCTGCGCTTCGAGCCGAAGCGGCTGTTGTTTCAGCCCGATGATTTCTGGCACGATCTGACGGCCGACCAGCGCATCGTGCGCAACCCGCAGAAGATCAGATCCGTGCGCGACAACGCTGCCTTCGTCGAGCGCGTGTCGAAGGAATATGGCGGCTTCGGCCAATTCCTCGCCAACTGGCCTGCTGACGACCAGGTCGGGCTGATGGCCTGGCTCGGCAAGCATGGCAGCCGGCTGGGCGGCAATACGGGCCAGTATTTCCTGCGCTGGCTGGGTTGGGATGCGTTCGTCATTTCGGGCGATATGGCCGCGGCGTTGCGCGACGCCGGCCTCGACATCGCCGAAAGCCCGACTTCGAAGAAGGACCTGGACCAGATCCAGAGACAAATCAATCAATGGGCAGCGGAGACGCATCTGCCGCGCCGACATATTTCACGCATCCTGGCGATGTCGATCGGCGAGAACCATTCGCCGCAAGCGCTGCGCGAATATATGGGCGACGATTGATACCTGGTCGCTCGCCACGATCGGCATTCCTCGATCGGTCAGACGCGATCGAATCGATCGGTTCGGAGCGAATGACATTCGTCATTCGCTCCGAATTGGTCCAAACGAACGCCATTGCCCGGGCAATTTTGCCGCGCTAAGTCAGCAGGCATGACCAAGAAGCTCGACATCCTGCGCATCGCCGTCGCCCAGCTCAATCCGACTGTCGGCGACATATCAGGCAATCTCGCCAAGGCCCGCGAGGCGAGGGCGGATGCCGCACGTCAAGGCGCCGATCTCGTGCTCTATACCGAGCTTTTCCTCGCCGGCTACCCGCCGGAGGATCTGGTGCTGAAGCCGGCCTTTTTGAAAGCCTGCGAAAAGGCGGCACAGGACTTTGCCGCCGACACCGCGGATGGCGGTCCCGGCGTCATCATAGGTACGCCGTTGAAGCGCAAGAGCGGCACGCACAATTCGATCATCTTCGCCGATGGCGGCAAGATCATCGCCGAACGCTACAAGCTCGATCTGCCGAATTACGGCGAGTTCGACGAGAAGCGCGTCTTCCAGGCCGGACCCGAGATCCAGGGGCCGGTCAATTTCCGCGGCGTGCGCATCGGAATTCCGATCTGCGAGGACATCTGGGGCGATGTCGATATCTGCGAATCGCTGGCCGAAAGCGGGGCGGAAATCCTGCTGGTGCCAAATGGCTCGCCCTACTACCGCGCCAAGATCGATGTCCGCCATCAGGTCGTCATCCGCCAGGTCATCGAATGCGGGCTGCCGATAATCTATGCCAACCAGCTTGGCGGCCAGGACGAACTGATCTTCGACGGCGCCTCGTTTGCCATTGGCGCCGACAAGACGCTTGCCTTCCAGATGAGCCAGTTCGAGGAAGCGGTCGATGTCACCACCTGGAAGCGGACCCGCGACGCCGTAGGCGCGCAAAATGGAAATTCCGAAGGCTGGGTCTGCTCGGAAGGGCCGATGTCGAAGATCCCGGACCGGGAGGAAGCCGACTATCGCGCCTGCATGCTGGGTCTGCGGGACTACGTCAACAAGAACGGCTTCAAGAATGTCGTGCTTGGTCTGTCCGGCGGCATCGATTCGGCAATCTGCGCGGCGCTGGCCGTCGATGCGCTCGGCGAGGAACGCCTGCGCGCGGTGATGATGCCCTATCGCTACACCTCAAAGGACTCGCTGAAGGATGCCGAGGATTGCGCTCGGGCGCTCGGCTGCCGCTACGACATCGTGCCGATCTTCGAGCCGGTCGAGGGGTTCCTGCACGCGCTGACGCAGATGTTCGAAGGCACCAAGGAAGGCATTACCGAGGAGAATTTACAGAGCCGCGCGCGCGGCACCATCCTGATGGCGATCTCCAACAAGTTCGGCTCGATGGTCGTCACGACCGGCAACAAGAGCGAGATGTCGGTCGGCTACGCCACGCTCTACGGCGACATGAATGGCGGCTTCAATCCGATCAAGGATCTCTACAAGATGCAGGTCTACGCGCTGTCGCGCTGGCGCAACAGCCACGTGCCGCCGGGCGCGCTGGGCCCCTCGGGCGAGGTGATCCCGAAAAACATCATCGACAAGGCACCGTCGGCGGAATTGCGCGAGAACCAGACCGATCAGGATTCGCTGCCGCCCTATCCGGTGCTGGACGATATCCTCGAATGCCTGGTCGAGAACGAGATGGGCGTCGACGACATCGTCGCGCGCGGCCATGAGCGGGCAACGGTGACGCGCATCGAGCACCTGCTCTACATCGCAGAATACAAGCGACGGCAGGCGGCGCCGGGCGTGAAGATCACCAAAAAGAATTTTGGCCGCGACCGCCGCTACCCCATCACCAATCGTTTCAGGGATCGCAGCTAAGTACCGAAAGCGCGGCCGCGCGGCCGGAGACAGCCATGCCCGAATGTGAAATCAGCTTCGACGTGTCACGGATCGATTTCCGTGCGACATCGGACCTGTTGATGGCAAGCTATTGGGGCGCCGGACGCACTGACGAAGTCCATCGCCGCGCCTTTGCCAATTCGCTTTGCGTCGGCGCCTATGTCGATGGCAAGCAAGTGGGATTCGGCCGCGCGATCACCGACCGCACGGTGTTCGCCTATCTCGCCGATATCATCATCTGGCCGGAGAACCGCGGGCAGGGCATAGGCAGCCGGCTCGTCCAGGCCCTGATCGACCATCCGGAGGTCAGGACCGTTTTCCATTGGAGCCTGTCGACCAGCGATGCCCATGGCATGTATGAAAAGCTCGGGTTCAAGCCATCGACCGATGGCCGCTACATGCGGTTAGATCGCGTTCCTGAATGAGGCGCGGCTTGCCCGCCGTTGTTGCAAAATAATCGCAGTGGTGGGACCAGATGCGCTTTTGACGTCAGCCGGTCTTGGCGATGCATCGGACCGTCTCTATAAGGGCCCCTCCGCAATTGTCTTGCGGGAGGTCCGAATGGCAGTATTTCACATGGTAATGCGAGGCCGCGAAGCCTAGGTCTCATCCGGCGCTCCGCGAAGGTTTGCCCTTCGTGCTGATGCCGGATCGAGCACAGGCTTATGCCGATGCCGGTCGCCGCCCGATTATGGGTGGGACGCCATACGCCACTCCGCTTTCCGGGCATTCATTGGCCCCTTGCGCGGCTTCTTCAATTTTCGACCTATTGGGATCGGGCTCGTTTGTGCCCGAATGACATCATGGCTCGTTTTAAGATCGATTTGCGCGCGAGCGCCTTTCGCAGCGTTCTTGGCTTCACGCTTACCCATTGGCGGCGCCAGCCGTGGCGGCTTTCGCTCATCATGGGCAGCTTCCTGCTGTCGACGCTGGCCGATGTGCTGACGCCGCTCTATTCCGGCCGGCTGGTCGACGCCGTCGCCAGCAGCGCCGGCGCCGACGCGATTGCCTGGAATGCCGCGCTGATGGCGTTCTCGATGCTGATGGCGCTGGCGCTGGCCGCCGTTGTGTTGCGCAACCTGGCGTTCATGGGGATCGTCGAGCTGACGCTGAAGATGATGGCCGACATCGCCGCCGATGCTTTCCATCGCGTCCAGCGCTTTTCCACCGACTGGCATGCCAACAGCTTTGCCGGCTCGACCGTGCGCAAGGTGACGCGCGGCATGTGGGCGCTCGACCTGCTCAACGACACCATCCTCATCGCGCTGTTGCCGTCGATCGTCATGCTGGTCGGCTCGACGTTGCTGCTCGGCTGGTTCTGGCCTTTGATGGGTGCGGTCGTTGCTGCCGGTTCGGTGCTGTTCATCACGGTGACGGCGCTGTTGTCACTTGGTTATGTCGCGCCGGCGGCAAGGCTCGCCAACACCTGGGATACCCGCCTCGGCGGCTCGCTGGCCGACGCGGTCAGCTGCAATGCCGTCGTCAAGGGCTTTGGCGCCGAGGAGCGCGAGGAGCGCCGCCTGGCCAAGGTCGTCGCCAAATGGCGTGCGCGTACACGGCGCACCTGGGTGCGGGGCACCATCAACGGCACCACGCAGGGGGTGCTGCTGCTGGTCATGCGCGCCGCGGTGATCGGCCTGGCGCTGATGCTGTGGTCGTGGGGGCAGGCGAGCGCCGGCGACGTTGCCTTCGTGCTGACATCGCTCTTCGTGCTGCAGGGCTATCTCAGGGATATCGGCACGCATATCCGCAATCTGCAGCGCTCCATCAACGATATGGAAGAGTTGGTCGATTTCCAGTCCGAACCGCTCGGCATAGAGGACCGGCCAGGTGCCAAGCCGATCCGGATCACCGAAGGACGGATCAGCTTTGACAACGTCACCTTTCACTATGGCCATCACCGATCGGCGCTTTACCGCGACTTTTCGGTCAATATCGCGCCGGGTGAGCGCGTCGGGCTGGTCGGCCATTCGGGATCGGGCAAGACGACATTCGTCAAGCTTATCCAGCGGCTCTATGATGTGAATGCGGGGAAAATCCTGATCGACGGCCAGGACATCTCCCAGGTGGCGCAAGCATCGCTGCGTGGGCAGATCGCCATCGTTCAGCAGGAGCCGATCCTGTTCCACCGGTCGCTGGCCGAAAACATCGCCTATGCCAGGCCGAGTGCGACGCAGGAGGAGATCGAGCATGCCGCGAAGCTGGCGAGTGCGCATGACTTCATCACCAACCTGCCGAAGGGTTACGGCACGCTGGTCGGCGAACGCGGCGTGAAACTGTCGGGCGGCGAACGTCAGCGCGTGGCGATCGCTCGCGCCTTCCTTGCCGATGCGCGCATCCTGATCCTCGACGAAGCGACATCGAGCCTCGATTCGGAATCGGAGGTGCTGATCCAGCAGGCGATGCAGCGGTTGATGGTCGGTCGCACCACGCTGGTCATCGCGCACCGGCTTTCGACGGTGAGGGCGCTGGACCGCCTGCTGGTCTTCGATCGCGGCAACATCGTCGAGGAAGGCTCGCATGACGAACTGATCCGGCTGAAAGGCGGCATCTACCGTCGCCTGTTCGAACGCCAGGCGCTAGAACTGACCAAGGGACTTGTCAGCTGACCTGAGGCGGCCTCCAGCTTCGGCCGGAGGCCGCCTCCGTCCGCCACTGTCAGTTCAGCGGTCTGGAGCAGGGCATGCCATCACAGGGCGGCAGCCGACCTGCCCATCAGCGCCGTGATGCTGGCCGACTAAATTTGCCTGTGAAGTCCTGTTCCGGATCGTAAGTCTTGGGACCTCTGTTCATCATACTGACCGAGATGCGTTGTTTCTACCATTGGTTGATATATATCCGATGAGAGCAACCTACGGACGTTCTTCACGATGCATCTTTCTGCAAATGCCGAGGAAAAGTTGGCTGCGCCGTCAGTGCTGGAATCTCAGCATGGCTCGGTTCGGCCGCTCGCTGCCGAAGATCTCGAGCGCGTCGCCGCACTCTTCCTGACGAAGTTTCGCCGGCGGCGCCGTCACCTCCTCGATCGAGCGATCGCCGAGACAGCCGCGTATATGAGAGAGATTTATCTCGAACCTGCCGGCCAGTCCGGTGAAAGCAACGCTCTTGTCCAGATCAACCGGCAGGGTCGTCTGGGCGGGTTCCTAGGCGTTCTGAAAGCCCGCTACGAGCTCAATGGAGGGCCATTGAATGCGGCAATCATCGGGCCGCTCATGGCCGACCCCGGCACTGATGACGGCTCGGCCGGACCGCAATTGCTGCGTGCCTTACATCAAGGCGAATTCGATCTGCAGCTGACCGATTCAGCCAACCGGACATCCTTGGCCTTCGCGCGCCCGATGAAATATCAACTCCTGCCGGTGCATTGTCTGGGATGGACATATGTTTTCCGGCCGGCGGGAATGGCCGCCGCCGCACTGCACCGTAAATGGCCCGGCCTGCCTCACCTTGTACTCGACCCCTTTGCGCGAGCGTTCGATGCTCTTGCGAAGAGAAGGTTCGAGCCCCCCGTCCAGCATTCATCGTCGCATCGCACCCACCGTGAGCCGATCGATGCCGTGCAATTTGCCGAAAAGCTGCCGACCCTCCTGTCTGGTTACGCTCTTCGGCCGAGTTGGAAGGATGAGGAGCTGCCACGGCTGCTTGCGCTGGCGGCCGAGAAGCGGGCCGACGGCCCCCTTCATTTCGGTGGGACCTACGACGAAACGGGCAAAATGCTCGGTTGTTATGCCTTCTATGGTCAAGCCGGCGACATGGCGAACCTGTTGCAAATCCAGGCATTCGGATCGCACTGGGGCGCGACGCTGGATGCGCTTGTCGCCGCCGCATGGGAGATGGGCTGCGTGGGCATCACCGGACAGACGCAGACCAGATTCATATCTCAACTCTTTGGCCACAAGAATGTCTTCTTCCGCTATGCCGGGGGAACGATGGTCCGCTCGCGGATCGCCGAGGTCACGGAAGCGGTCCGCTCCGGCGACATCTTTATCGGTGGATTGGTGGGCGACCGCTGGACCCGCCTCAGTTCCGATGATTTCGGCCGCTGATCGCCTTCAACCGGTCGCCGGCCCCAGCGGCTGGCTGCGCTCGGTTACAAAGGCCGCCTCCGGACTGGACGCTTCCTGAGGCGTCCGACGCCCGGTCTTTTCATTCCAGCCGCCATGTTCTATGTCTGCCGGGCAGCGCGGGGGCGCGTCTTGTCAACCGTAAAAGCATCCGGTACGCCCCTCTCATGACAGTTACCGTTCGTTTCGCCCCTTCGCCGACCGGCCGCATCCATATCGGCAATGCGCGCACGGCTCTGTTCAACTGGCTGTTCGCCATGAACAACAAGGGTCGCTTCATCCAGCGCTTCGACGACACCGACATTGCGCGCTCGAAGCAGGAGTTTTCCGACGCCATCCTCTACGACCTGCATTGGTTGGGCATTTTTCCCGACGCCACCGAGTACCAGTCGCGGCGCTTCGAAATCTATGATGCGGCGGTCGAGAGGCTGAAAGCGGCAGGCGTTCTCTATGCCTGCTACGAAACGCCGGAGGAGCTGGATCTCAGGCGCAAGGTGCGCCGCACGCGCGGCCTGCCGCCGGTCTATGGCCGGGAAGCGCTGACGCTGACGCAAGAGCAGATCGACGAGTACCAGGCCGATGGCCGCCGGCCGCACTGGCGTTTTCTCCTCCCCAATTTCTCAGGCGATCCACAACAGCCGGAACGCACCGAAATCCAATGGAACGACCTGGTGCGCGGTGAGGAAACCGTCGATCTGGCCTCGCTTTCCGACCCGGTCCTGGTGCGCGAGGACGGCACCTATCTCTATACGCTGCCTTCCGTGGTCGACGACATCGAGATGGGCGTCAGCCATGTCATTCGCGGCGACGACCATGTCACCAACACCGGCGTGCAGATCGCCTTGTTCCAGGCGCTGGCTGCCGAGCCGCCAGTGTTCGGCCACCATAATCTCCTGACCACCGCATCGGGCGAAGGCTTGTCGAAGCGCACAGGCGCGCTCTCGATCGAGAGCCTGCGCGAGGACGGCATCGAGCCGATGGCCGTCGCATCATTGGCCGTCCTGGTAGGCACTTCGGAGAATGTCGCGGCGATGCCGACGATGGGCGAACTCGCCGAACGCTTCGATCCGGCGGCGACATCGAAATCCGCGGCCAAGTTCGATCCCGACGAGCTGTTCGTGCTCAACCGGTCGCTGCTGCACCACATGCCGTTCGCCGAGGCACAAGACCGTCTGATCGTGCTCGGCGTCTCCGGCGAGCAGGCCGAACCGTTCTGGCTGGCGGTGCGCGGCAATCTCGACAGGCTGGCCGATGCGGTCAACTGGTGGCGCATCCTGCGCGAAGGACCGCAGGAGAAGCCGGAATTTTCCGATGACGACCGCGATTTCCTTCAGCAGGCCTTCGACCTGCTGCCGGAGGAACCCTGGAGCGCGACGATCTGGAAGGACTGGACGGGCAAGATCAGGGAAGCGACCGGCCGCAAGGGCAAGGCGTTGTTCATGCCGCTCAGGACAGCCCTTACCGGACTGCCTTCGGGGCCGGAGCTTGCAGATCTATTGCCGCTGATGGGTCGGGAAGGAACGTTGGCCCGACGACCCTGACCTTGCGCTGTTCCGGCGGCAAAGCTGATATCGGCGACGTCACCGGCTTGGCGGAAAGCCGCTTGATCGCCTCACGGTCGAGCCCACCTTCCAGATTGGCCAGCGTTTCGGGATCGGCGCCCGGATCAGGTTTTGCAACCGGGACTGGAATGAATGGTGACGCGTCTGTCTCGGGCTGCGATTGCTCCGGATTCGGCGGGTTGCCGGCAATGATCTGGAAGCCCTGCGCAGCGGCATTGCAGCCGCAGGCCGGTGGCCGCGACATGTCGGGCTGCTTGTAGAGATAGGCGGTCGGCAATTCGCTGTAGGGCCGGCCGGTGACAGATGACGTCATTGAGGCCGTATCGTCGCCCATGCCGCGCGAATAGAAAACCTGCATCTCGGTGCCGGGGCAGCTCGATTCGCAATTCTTCTGGTCGCGTTCGAAGTCGCCTGCCGAGGCCGAGTTCGACATCGGGAAAAAGTAGCCGTCGCAGGTGCGCACACAAGACGTGTGGAATTCGCCGCCGACGCCCGGAAAATCCGGTACGCCGGGCTGGTTGAGCACACGACGGACATTGCGCTCCTCGGCGGGATCGTCGGGCTGGTTGGGCTCATCAAGCATATCGAGTTGCTGGCTGTTGCCGCCAAAAAGCTGATTGAACAGGTTTGCGCTGCCGCCGTCGCGGTTCGCTTCCTGCAAAGGCGCACGCCGAGGCGCAACGGTGTCGTCGCGGCAGCCATTGGCGTCGAGCGCCGCCAGGATGCGTCCGCGATCGCGGCGAGAGCCACCGCCAGCCAGCCGCTCGCGCTTGTTTTGCAAGGCGTCGAGATTGGCATTCATGCGGTCGATCGTGGCGTTGAGCCCGGCGCATTGATTGAGGTTGCGGCCAAACAGCGAAAAACCGCACCCGGCCCGGCTCGCCTGGCTGCGCGCTTTCGAAATCTGCTCATGTTGCCTGGCAATTGCGGAATCGTACTTCCGGACTAGCGCCGGACCGCCACCGCCGCCGCGCGAGGACGCGGCAAGATCGGCTTCCAGCTGGCGGCAGACGCGCGAAGCAGCCCGTGGTTCGGCTACTCCCCAGGTTGCGGACAACAGCAGGCCAAGCAGCACGGCAGCATGCGCCTGCTTCCACCCTCCGCTTGCCATCCGCCCAAACTCCGCCTTCCAAATCCGACTGTTAGCCCGCAAGGCTACCGTGTTCGCGGTTAACTGCAGTTTACCGCGAAATCCGTGTTCAGCCCAGATTGACGACCGCTTGTGCCTTGTGGGCGGCTTCGACCACGGCAAGCGCCGTCATGTTGACGACGCCGCGCGAGGTGACAGACGGCGTCAATATATGCGCCGGCATGTCCGTGCCGAGCAGGATCGGCCCGACATGCAGCGCATCCGTCATGGATCTGAGCGCCGTCAGCGTGATGTTCGCCGAATCGAGATTGGGGAACACCAGCAAATTGGCTTCGCCCTTTAGTCTCGAATGGGGATAAACGCGCTGGCGCAGGTGCTCCGACAGAGCAGTGTCCGCGTGCATCTCGCCATCGCATTCAAGGTCAGGCGCGATGCGCGCCAGGATCGCCGCTGCTTGCCGCATCTTCAGCGCACTCGGCGAATCGCGCGAGCCGAAATCCGAGTGCGATAGCAGTGCCGCCTTCGGTTCGATGCCGAAGCGCTGAATTTCCTCTGCCGCCAGCACCGTCATCTCGGCGATTTCTTCCGCCGTCGGGTCGACGGAGACGTGGGTGTCGGTCAGAAAGATGATGCCGCGCTGCGAGATCAGCATGGAAAGCGTCGACAGGTCGTGGTCCTTGATGCCGGCACGGGGGCCGATGATCAAGGTGACGTTGCGCAGATGCCGCTCGAAGCGGCCTTCGAGGCCGCAGACCATGGCATCGGCATCGCCGCGCTTGAGCGCCAGGGCCGCGATCACCGTGTTGTCTGTGCGCACCATGGTGCGTGCCGCCTCCGTCGTCACGCCGCGCCGGCCGGCGAGTTCGATCAGCAGGTCGACATAGTGGCGATAGCGCGGATCGTCTTCCGGGTTGATCAGTCCGAAATCGACACCGGGCTTGATGCGCAGCCCGTAGCGCTTCAGGCGCACCTCGATGACGTGCGGGCGGCCGATCAGGATCGGCTCGGCAATGCCTTCCTCGAGCACCACCTGTGCGGCGCGCAGCACGCGTTCGTCCTCGCCATCGGCATAGATAACGCGCTTGGCGCTCGATGCCTTGGCGGATGAGAACACCGGCTTCATCACCAGGCCGGAGCGGAAGACGAAGCGGTTCAGCTTGTCTATATAGGCGGCGAAGTCGGTGATCGGCCTTGTCGCGACACCGGTGTCACACGCAGCCTTGGCTACCGCGGGCGCGATTCGCAGGATGAGGCGCGGATCAAAGGGCGAGGGGATCAGGAACTCCGGTCCGAAGATCGGCGTTTCGCCGGAATAGGCGCGGGCCGCGACATCGGAGGGTTCCTCCCGTGCCAGCGCTGCGATCGCCCGCACCGCTGCCATCTTCATCTCCTCATTGATGGCGCTGGCGCCGCAGTCGAGCGCACCGCGAAAGATGTAAGGAAAACACAGTACATTGTTGACCTGATTGGGAAAATCGGACCTGCCGGTGCAGATCATTGCATCCGGACGCGCCGCACGGGCTATTTCCGGCATGATTTCCGGGTTGGGGTTGGCCAGTGCCAGGATCAGCGGCTTCGGCGCCATGTGCTGGAGCAGTTCCGGCTTCAGCACGCCTGCCGCCGACAGGCCGAGGAAGACGTCGGCGCCCGGTATGACGTCGGCCAGCGTGCGCGCCTCGGTGTCCTTTACATAGGGATCTTTCCAGCGATCCATCTCGTCAGTGCGGCCCTTGTAGGCGACGCCGAAACGGTCGGTGACCCAGATGTTTTCGCCCCGCGCGCCGAGCGAGACCAGCAGGTTGAGGCAGGCAAGGGCGGCTGCACCGGCGCCGGAAGTGACGATCTTGATGTCCGATATGGTTTTTCCGGCGAATTCCAGCCCGTTGAGCACGGCGGCGGCGACAATGATGGCGGTGCCGTGCTGGTCGTCGTGGAACACCGGTATGCCCATGCGGGCCTTCAGCTGTTCCTCGACCTCGAAGCACTCCGGCGCCTTGATGTCCTCGAGGTTGATGCCGCCGAAGGTGGGCTCCAGCGCCGAGATCGTCTCGACCATGCGCTCGATGCCGGGCGCGTCGATCTCGATGTCGAAGACGTCGATACCGGCGAACTTCTTGAACAGGACGGCCTTGCCTTCCATGACTGGTTTGGAGGCCAGCGGGCCGATATTGCCGAGGCCGAGCACGGCCGAACCGTTGGAGACGACACCGACCAGATTGGCGCGCGCGGTGTAGTCGGCGGCGGTCGCCGGATCGTCGCGGATTTCCAGGCAAGGGGCGGCGACTCCCGGGGAATAGGCGAGCGCGAGATCGCGCTGGTTGCCGAGCGGCTTGGTCGCCTGTATCTCGAGTTTTCCCGGCCTTGGGTGCTTGTGGAAGTAGAGGGCGGCTTCGTCGAGGTCCGAACGTGCCGTCTTTTTGCTCTCGCCTTCCATGCGGCCGCTCCCTCGAAATCTGGCTGGAGATTCCCTTTTAGCATGCAGCCGTGGTTTTTCGCGACGCTAATCGACGCGCCGGCAGCGTTACTCCGCTGAGCGTCGAAAGTCATGTTTTATCAAAAGCTTATGCCGATTTTATAGCAGATGACTCCTGCCGTTTGGCGGGTGCGTCGATCAAAAGGCGCTGACGTAGAGACCGCCATCGACCGGTATGTTCTGCCCGGTCAAATAGCCGGTATGGACCGAGCACAGGAAGGCGCAGATCTGGCCGAATTCCTCCGGCGTGCCGAGCCGCTTGGCCGGAACATCGGCACTGATGCGTGTCTTGCGCGCGGCTGCGGCCTCAGGGCTTTCGACGGTGCCGGCTTCATGCGGGCTGCGCAGACGGTCGGTGTCGAGCTTGCCCGGCAAAAGACTGTTGATGGTGACGTTGCGGTCGATCACTGTGCGCGCCACGCCGGCAAGGAACGAGGTCAGGCCGGCGCGCGCGCCGGACGACAGGTCGAGGCCGGGAATGGGCACATAGACCGATAGCGAGGTGATGTTGACGATACGGCCGAAGCCGCGTGCCGCCATGCCGTCGAGGACAGCCTGGACCAGCTCGATCGGCGTCACCATGTTCTGGGTAACGCCTTCGAGGATCTTTTCGCGGTCAAGCGTGCGGAAATCGCGAAGCGGCGGGCCGCCATTGTTGTTGACGAGGATGTCCGGCTCGGGGCAAGCGGCGAGCAGCGCCTTCTGCACCTCCGGCTTCGAGACGTCGCCGACGACTTCCGTCACCGTGACGCCATATCGCTCGCGCAACTCCGCAGCGGTTTTCGCCACCAGCTCCGCGTTGCGACCGTTGACGACGATATCGCAGCCGGCTTCCGCCAGCGCCATGGCGCAACCGCGCCCAAGTCCCTTGCTCGAAGCGCAGACGATGGCCTTTTTTCCGCGGATACCGAGATCCATGACGATTTCTCCTGTGATTTGGCCGGCAAGCTAGTCCTTCGGCTGGACCAAGCGCAACCGTCATACGGTTGTTGCATGAATCGGGGCATAGCCTGCGCGAAAGCAAGGGTGAAATCGCGATGTCCGGCCAAGAGCCCCGCACTTTCCGCAGCATGTTCATCTCCGACGTCCATCTGGGCTCGAAGGCGGCCAAGGCCGAATTCCTGATCGATTTCCTTCGACATCACGATGCCGATATCATCTATCTGGTGGGTGACATCGTCGACGGCTGGCGGCTGCGGCGGAGCTGGCACTGGCCGCAAAGCCACAATGACGTCGTGCAGAAGTTGCTGCGCAAGGCGCGCAAAGGCGCCAACATCACCTACATCGCCGGCAACCATGATGAATTCGCTCGCCAGTTCCAGGGCGTGCATTTCGGCGGCATCGTCGTTGCCGACCGCGCCATCCACGAGACTGCCGACGGCAAGCGGCTGCTCGTCATCCATGGCGACCAGTTCGATACCGTCGTCCACAATGCGCGCTGGCTCGCCTATCTCGGCGACCACGCCTATGACGCGGCCATGCTGGTCAACCGCGTGGTGACGCGGCTGCGCCAGTTGCTCGGCCTGCCGTATTGGTCGTTTTCGTCCTGGGCCAAGCACAACGTCAAGAAGGCGGTGAATTTCATCGGCTCGTTCCAGACCATGCTTGCGGACGAGGCGCGCCGCTCGCATGTCGATGGCGTCATCTGCGGTCACATCCATCATGCCGTCATCGAGAATTTCGGCGATGTCCAATACATCAACACCGGGGACTGGGTGGAAAGCTGCACGGCTGTGGTCGAGCACTTTGACGGCCGCATGGAAATCCTGACCTGGGCGCAGGTGCTGCCCGAAGCGCCGGACGAGCCCTTTATCCCGCTGCTCATCGAGGACCGGGTAGGGCACGCGGCATAGTCCGAAGTCTTTTCGCGCTTCGGAATCAATCAACTAGTCCAACCGGTTTCGTCCGGTTTTCGTCCATGTTAAGGGATCGATACGCGTTGCCGTCCGGCCGAGCGCAACGTGATTGGATCGATTCATGTCCCTGCCGCCGCTTTCGCCCGAACAACTCGTCAAGCCGCGCCATTTCGAACTGCGCATGAGCCTGATCTTCGCGACGCTATTCGTGTCGCAAGGCACGCATTTGCCCTATTTTCCGCTCTGGCTGCAGGCGAAGGGCTTCGGCGCCGAACAGATCGCCGTGATCCTTGCCGCACCGATGTTCTTGCGCGTCGTGTCGACGCCTATGCTAACGGCATATGCCGACCGGGCGAAGGATCGCGCCAACGTCTATATCGCGCTGGTCGCGGCAACGATGGCCATTTCGGCTGGCTATTTCCTGCCAGCGACTTACGCGATCGTGCTGGCCGTATCTCTGCTTTTGACGATCGTCTGGACACCGCATTCGCCAATGGCTGATTCGCTGGCGTTGTCCGGGGTGCGCCGCTTCGGCTCGAATTACACCGCTATGCGCAAATGGGGCTCGATCTCTTATTTCTGCGCCAATGTTGTGGGCGGCTTCATCCTGGCGGCGGCCGGAGCCAAAGCTGTGCCGATAATCATATTCGTGGCGCTTGCCACAGCGCTTGTCGCAGCCCTGTTTGCGCCGCGAATGGGGCGGCCGCGCAAAGCCTCGCCGCTGTCGGCCGCAGAAATCCAGCACGCCGCGCCTAGCCTGTTCAATGCCTATTTCCTCTACTTCACCTTGGGCGTCGGCATCATTACCGCCAGCCACGCCTTCCTCTACGGCTTCGTCTCCATCTATTGGAAATCGATCGGCATCAGCGATTCCGTCGTCGGCCTGCTGTGGGCCTGGGGCGTGGTGTGCGAAGTCTGCATGTTTTTGTCTTTCAATCGCATTTTCGCCTCCGTGTCCGTCGTCAAAGTGATGGTGATCGCTGGCATCGGTTCGATAGTTCGCTGGATCATCTTTCCACTGGTATGGCCGCTCGGTCTTGGCATTCCCGGCTTCTTCGCCGTGCAGTCGCTGCATTCGGTGTCTGTCGCACTGGTGCTGATCGGCCTACAGAAAATGATCGCCGAGACCGTCTCCGAAGAGCGCACCGGTGCTGCGCAAGGCATCGCCTATTTCTTCAACGGCTTCTTCATGGCCGCCGTTACGCTTGCTTCCGGCCCGCTCTATGACCGTCTCGGCGTCGATGGGTTCCTTGTGATGATTCCGATCGCTATCGTCGGCCTCGTGCTGATCGGCCTTGCAGCGCGCTCAGCCCCACAGCGCCACATCGGGCGGTGATACCAGCGATCCCCGGTAGACGAGACCAGGCACACGGTCGCGGGCGAGCAGCAGCGGACCGTCGAGGTCGACGAAATCGGCATCCTGAGCAAGCAGCACCGCTGGCGCCATCGCCAACGACGTACCGACCATGCAGCCGACCATCACGCCGAAACCGAGTTCGCGGGCGCGATCGCGCAGCACCAAGGCCGCCGTCAGGCCGCCCGACTTGTCGAGCTTGATGTTGACAGCATCGTAGAGGCCGACAAGTGCTTCGAGATTCTTCGCCTCGTGCACGCTTTCATCGGCGCAGATCGGCACGGGATGCGCGATGTGGCGCAAGATCTCGTCATGACCGGCCGGCAGCGGCTGCTCGATCAGCGCGATGCCCTGTTCGGCGGAGAATGCAAGATTTGCAACGATGTTGTCGTCGCTCCAGCCCTCATTGGCGTCGAGGATGATGCGGCTGTCGGGCGCCGCTTGCCTGACCGCGCGGATGCGGGCAATGTCGTTGTCGCCGCCGATCTTGACCTTGAGCAGCGGCCGCGCCGCGTTGGCGCGGGCTTGCGTCGCCATCGCCTCCGGCTCGCCCAGCGACAGCGTGTAGGCGGTTTCAAGCGCCCGTAGTGGTGCGGCGCCGATGCTGGATGCCACCGGTCTGCCGCTCAGCTTGGCTTCGAGGTCCCACAGGGCGCAGTCGATGGCGTTGCGGGCAGCTCCTGCCGGCATGGCATCGAGCAAGGCGCTGCGGCTGATGCCGCCGGCGATCCGGCCGCGCATGGCCTCGATCGCGTCGCGGACGCCATCCAAGGTCTCGCCATAGCGCTTGTAGGGAACGCACTCGCCACGGCCGGCGTGGCCGCCCTCGCTGATCGTGCAGGAGATCACTTCGGCTTCGGTCTTGGAACCGCGCGAAATGGTAAAGGTTCCGGCGATTGGAAAGCGCTCGGCCTCGACCGAAATGACACGCGCCATATTTTTCTGCTCCTGCTATGCGACAAGCGTGGTCGGCAAATCGACAGGTCAGACCCGTCAGGCTAAACAGGACGCCATGTTGACCATCGGCAAGCGCGACGCAAGCGGCACGACTGCAGGGGAGGCTGACCACGAACCGCGCGTGGCGGTCGGCGAGGAGGACGGCGTTCTTGGCTGCGCTTTCTCCGGAGTCTGGACGACACGGACGGTCGCGCTGATCGACGCCGACATGCGCAAGATCGAAAAGCGAAGCGGCTTCAAAACCTTGGCGCTCGATGTTTCCAAGATCGAGAAAATGGACACCGCCGGCGCCTGGCTGATCGACCGGCTGGTCAGCGCCTTCGAGAAGAAGGGCGTCGAGATTCAGATGCAAGGCCAGAGCGAGATCGCTTCGATCCTGCTCGAAGCTGTCGGCGAGGCCGTGCGGCGCGAACCCGAATCCGGCCCGGCGCGACCGCCCAACATCGTCATTCGCGCGCTGGAGGCGGTTGGCCGCCGGGTCTACGAGATGCGCGACGATTTTCTCGCCTCGATGAACATCCTCGGCGCAACCATCCGTGGCGCGCAGATGAAGCTCGGCCGTGGCCATGCCGTCAACCCGGCGGCGATTTTCAACCAGATCGACCGCATGGGCGTCGGCGCCATTCCGGTGGTGGTGCTGATGTCGGCGATCGTCGGCGCCATCGTTGCCCAGCAAGGCGCCTACCAGCTCAGCTATTTCGGCGCCGATATCTTCGTCGTCGACCTGGTCGGCGTGCTGATCCTGCGCGAACTCGGCGTGCTGATGACGGCGATCATGATTGCCGGCCGCTCGGGCAGCGCGATCACCGCCGAGATCGGCTCGATGAAGATGCGCGAGGAGGTCGACGCGCTGAAGGTCATCGGGCTCAATCCCATCGGTGTCCTGGTCTTTCCGCGCCTCGTGGCGCTGGTCATCGCCTTGCCATGCCTGACCATCATCGCCAATTTCGCCGCACTTGGCGGCGGCATCCTGGCCGCGTGGCTCTATTCCGACATTCCACCCGCTGCTTTCATCGACCGGCTGCGCGTCGCCATCGATCTCAGCACCATCTTTGCCGGCCTGATCAAGGCGCCGTTCATGGCCATGATCATCGGCACGATTGCCTCGGTCGAAGGCATGAAGGTCGGTGGCAGCGCCGAATCGCTCGGCCAGCATGTTACCGCCTCGGTGGTGAAGTCGATCTTCGTCGTCATTATCCTCGACGGACTTTTCGCCATGTTCTACGCAGCGATCGAGTTCTGAGATGCAGCTGCGAAACAGGAAAAGGGCAGGTGCATTGGCTGATGACACGGGCGAGGGCGACATCGTGCTTTCCGCGCACGACATCAGCGTTTCCTTTGCCGACAATCTTATCCTCGACAGACTGTCGCTCGACATAAGGCGCGGCGAAATCCTTGGATTTGTGGGCGCCTCGGGTGCTGGTAAATCCGTTCTGCTGCGCACCATTCTCGGCCTGACGCGCAAGCAGTCGGGCACGATCAAGCTGTTCGGCGTCGATATCGAGAAGGCGAGTGACATCGAGCGCCTTCGTATCGACATGCGGCTTGGCGTGCTGTTCCAGCACGGCGCCCTGTTTTCGGCGCTGACAGTGCTGGAAAACGTCCAGGTGCCGATGCGCGAATATCTCGATCTGCCGCGAAAGCTGATGGACGAACTGGCATTGCTCAAGATCGAGCTGGTCGGGCTGCCGCCCGATGCGGCGCAGAAATTCCCGTCCGAACTGTCCGGTGGCATGATCAAGCGCGCCGCGCTGGCTCGGGCGCTGGCGCTCGACCCCGACATCGTCTTCCTCGACGAGCCGACGTCGGGCCTCGATCCGATCAGCGCGGCGGAGTTCGACGAGCTGGTGGTCAAGCTGCGCGATACGATGGATCTGACCGTTTATATGGTGACGCATGATCTCGACACGCTTTTCACCGCTTGCGACAGGGTGGCCGTGCTCGGCAAGAAGAAAGTGCTGGTCGAAGGCACCATCGACGACATGCTGAAGAGCGAGGAACCGTGGGTAAAGTCCTATTTCCGCGGAAAACGCGCCCGGCAACTTGATCTTGCGGCGCGCGCATAGCCATAAGTGGGACAATGGAAACCAGAGCCAATTACGTCATTGTCGGCATTTTCACGCTGGCCGCGATCCTGGCGGCGTTTGCCTTCGTCTATTGGACGGCGGCGATCGGCGACAAGGGTGAGACGACGTTGCTGCGCGTGCGCATTCCGGGCTCGGCGTCCGGGCTTGGCCGCGGCAGTTTCGTGCTGTTCAACGGCGTCAAGGTCGGTGATGTCAGGCGCGTCTATATCGATGTCGACAATCCGACGGTTGCCATCGCCGATACCGAGATCGACCGCATGACGCCGATCACCAAATCGACGCAGGCCGATATCGGGCTTGCCGGCCTGACCGGGCAGGCCAACATCGAGCTCAAGGGTGCCGATCCAAAGGAGGTAAAGCTCCTCGACCAGGCGGAAAAGGAAGGCAAGGTTGCCGAGATCGTCGCCAACCCGTCGGCGGTGACCAACCTCCTGCAGACGGCGCAGAATATCTTCACCCGCGCCGACAAGGTACTGACCGAGCTCGAAGGCTTCACCAAGGACGTTCGCGGGCCGCTGACGCAGACCGTCCAGAACGTCCAGACCTTCTCCGATGCGCTGGCCAAGAATTCGGACGGCATCGACAAGTTCCTGTCCGCCGCCAGCACGCTGGCCGATGAGTTGAAAGGCGTTTCCGGCAAACTCGACGGCACGCTGAAGGCGGCCGAAGGCCTTCTCAACGCCGTCGACAAGGACAAGATCAAGAGCATCGTCGCCAATGTCGACGCGGTAACCGGTAACCTCAAGGAGACGTCGAAGCAGCTCGACGGCGTGATCAAGAACGTCGATACAGCCGTGGGGTCGGTCAACGATTTCGCCAAACGGACGCAAGGCACGCTGGCCAAGGTCGACAACGTGCTCGACGGTATCGATCCCGCACAAGTGCGCTCGGCGCTCGCCAACATCCAGAAGGCCAGCGAGAGCGCCGACAAGGCCGCCGCCGACATCGCGGAGGTGACACACAAGTTCGCCAACCGGGCCGACGACATCGACCAGACGATCAAGGACGCAAAGCAGCTTGCGCAACGGCTCAACGATGCCTCGGTGCGGGTCGATGGCATTCTTGCCAAAGTCGATACCTTGCTCGGGTCGGGGCAGGCCGACGGCGTGATGGCGGATGCCAGGGCGACGCTGAAGTCGTTCAAGCAGGTTGCCGACACGCTGAATGCCCGCCTTGGCGTCATCACCGACAATCTGGCGCGATTCTCGGGCCAGGGGCTTTCGAATGTCGAGGCACTGGTGCAGGACAGCCGCCGTTCGATCAGCCGCATCGAAGAGGCGGTAACCGATCTCAGCCGCAATCCGCAGCGTATCCTTTCGGGTGGCGATGGCGAGGTTCGGCAATTCGATGGCAGGGCGCGGCGTTGACTTCGGCGTCGGCGCGTCCCAGAAACATGAGCCGCGAAATCGGGTCGATCTTACGATCCGGGGACAACGGGGATCGCGCGTGAAGTCTGTGTGGGTGAAAACGGGCGGGTTGACATCGGCTGCGGCACTGCTTGCCTTGACGCTCGCAGGCTGCGCGGCGTTGGGCGGCAAGCCCGCGCCGCTCGATACGTTTGAGCTGTCGGCGCCTTCGGTCGATGCGCATGGCCACAGCCGCAAGCAGATCCTGATCGCCCAGCCCTCGGCGCTCAAGGCGCTGGACAGCCAGAACATCGTCATCAAGCCGTCGGATCGCTCGATCCAGTATCTCAAGGGCGCGCAATGGGCCGACCGGCTGCCGCTGATCGTGCAGGCGCGGCTGGCCGAGACGTTTCAGCGCTCGGGCAGCTTTGCCGGCGTCGGCAAGCCGGGCGAGGGCCTGGCGATCGACTATCAGGTGATCGTGGAGATCCGCTCCTTCGAGGTGCGCGTCGACGGCGGCGAGCATGCCGAGGTCGATCTGTTCGTGCGGATCCTGAACGATCGCAACGGCGAGGTCCGTGCTTCCAAGAGCTTCACCGCAGCCGCACCCGTCTCGGGAAGTGGTAATCCTGCTTATGTCACCGCGCTCGACAAGGCGTTCGGCGACGCCGCCGGGCAGATCGTGCGCTGGACGGATTCGGTGATCTGAGCGCGGGGCACGCCGGAATCCTACCAAGCTTCATCCCATAGGCTTCTCTCCCTACAAGCGGTCGAAGATCACCGGCCGGAGCTTTCCGGTCGTCTTCATCAGGTGCTGCAGGGTATAGCTCACGGACAGCGCGTCATCGAGCGCGTCGTGCCCCTGCAATGGCGGGTGCTCGACGCCGTAGTAATCCGCAAGTTTGTTGCTCGGCGTTCTCGCCAGATCCTCGATCGGCATTACGGCTGCGATCAGCAGCTTGACGGCGTTGTCAAACCGGGTGGCAGGAATCGAAGGCTGAATGCCGCGACATAGCAGCTCATGTGGATTTCAGTGCGGTCGGAAATACGACTTCGGCGAGTCCCGAACGCGTCGATCGGCTTGCAAAACTTGCTGCGGGCAGGTTCAGCGCGTGCCGGCGGTTCAGCGCAGTCACAGGCGGGGCCATGGCCCCGCCTGTTCAATTCCTGTCTTAGTGCAGACGGCCGCTGGCATGGGCCAGCATGGTGTAGACCTTGCCGGTGTCCGAGGTCAGGTAGGTCTGCGCCATGATGTTGTCGCGGTCGTTGCGCGAGACATCCTTGAGCAGCTTCTCGAAATCGTCGCAGTAGCGATCGACGGCGGCCCGGAACTCAGCCTCCGCCTGATATTTGCGACGGATCTCGTCGAACGTCTGCTGGCCCTTCAGCGTATAGAGTCGCCTGGTGAACACGTCACGCTCGCCGCGCCGGTAGCGGTTCCACAGCTCGATCGAAGCATCGTGGTCGATGGCCCGCGCGATATCGACGGAGAGCGAGTTCAGCGATTCCACGACATGCAGGGGCGAGCGCTGGGCAGGGGTAGCGCGCGGCGCTTCCGCCGGCGCCGTGGGAGCTGCCGACCTGAGGTCCTCATCGTTCGATGCCGCAGTCAGCAGATCGCGCACCCAGCCGCCCTGCGGCGTTCGGGCGTTGGCATCGCCGCGCGGACGCGGTGCCGCCTCGGCAGGGCGCTCAAGGTCGAGCGTGCCGCGCAATGCAGGGCCGCCCAAGGGCGCCTGAGGCGTGCGCAGCTCCGGCTGTGGTGTCGGTGCGCGGCGCGGCGGCTCCGCAGCGCGTGCGGCCGGCGCTTGCGGCGCCGGACGCAGATTGCGTGGCTCGGACCCCTCGCCGCCGCGGCCGGACTTGGCCACGATGTCCGAAAGCTCCTTCAGGGCATTGATCTGTTCGGAAACAGCGCGGCGGATGGCCGAGGTCGATTCCTTGGCCTCTTCCGGCATCTCGATGACGCCCTTCTTGAGCTCGGCGCGGGTGAGGTCGAGCTCGCTCTTGATCGAGCCCGCGGTGCGCCGCATCTCCTCGGTCGCATCAGCGAAGCGCTTGGTTGCCGAATCGACGACGTCGGTGATGGCACTGCGGATCTTGTCGGCCGATTCCATCGTCTTGCCTTCGGCGTTCTGCAGCGTCTGGCCGACGAGATTTTCGAACGAGCGCATGACCCTTTCGAGATCTTCCGACTTCTTGACCAGGCCGACGGCGAGGTCTTCGAGCGACGACTGCCGTTCGAGCGTGTGCTCGAGGTTGCTCTGGGCCGAGCTCAACAGGTCCGAAGCGCTGGACAGCAACCGGCTGTGCTCGTCGAACTTGGTGGCGATCGACGCGACCTCGCGCAGGGTTGACGACGATAGTTCCGTCAGCCTTGTCGTGTTCGAATCGACCAGTCGCGCCGAGCTGGCAAAGGTCTGCGCGGCTTTCTCGGTGGTGGCGGCGAAGCTTTGCGTGCTGCCGCTGAGGCGTTCGTCGACCTGGCCGAGATTGACCGCGGCCTGCTCGATCAGCTGACCGAGCTGCGAGCTGGAGTTGGTCATGCGGCCGATAAGGTCGGCGACGCTGTCGGACAGCGACGAGCGGGCGCCTTCGACCGCCGACAAGGTTTCGGCGGTGCGGCTGGCGAGAGCGTCGACAAGTGCGGCATTCTCGCTGCGCAGCTTCTCGGTGGCGCGCTCGGTGACCTCTTCCATGCTCTTTTGCAGTTCCGAGCCGCCCTGGGCGAAGCGCTCGACCAAAGGCCGTGCGGTTTCGTCGAGGATCTTCGACATTTCGGCCGAACGCGCCGCGAGCATGGTGTTGAGTTCGCGGGTGTTGGCGCCGATCGTCTTGGCGGCATCATTGGTGCTCTGGCCGATATGCTGGCCAACCGCGGTGAAGGTCTCCGCGATCACATTGGCGCGCGAGACAAGTTGCGCCTCGGCGTTCGACACCTGCTCGCTGAGCTTCTGGCCCATCGTCTCGGCCGTGTAGGCGAGGCGGTTCTCGACGCCTGAGACCTGCTCTTCGACACGGGCCGCCGCGGCTGCCGCGCTCGATGCGAGCCGCTCGTCGGCGCCGGCAAGCGCCTGCTCGATTTCGCGGGCATGCACGGCCATTTCCTGGCCAGTCCGCCGTGCACGTTCGGCGACCCTTTGCTCGGTATCGGCAAAGGCGCCGACAATGGTCTCGGCATGCTCGCCAATCGTGGATGTGCTGCTGGCGATGCGCGACACCAGACGTTGATCGGCGTCGTCGAAGATGCGGCCGATTTCGGAGGCACGGCTCGACAGCGCTTCCGAACCTTCGGCAATGCGCGATACGAGTTGCTGGTCGGCGGCATCGAAGATGCGGCCAAGGTCCGATGCGCGTGCGGCAAGCGCTTCGGCCGATTCGCCGATGCGCATGCCGAGCCGCTGGTCGGCGCCTTCGAAGTTACGCAGGATGTCGCCGGCGCGCGCGGCCAGCGACTGGGCCGTTTCGATAGCACGGGCAACCAGCTTCTGGTCTGCTGCATCGAACGTACCGGCGATCTCGCTTGCACGGGCCGCCAGATGGTCGGCGGTGTCCTGGGCCCGGGCGGTCAGCTGATCGGCGGTTTCCTGGGCGCGGGCGGCGAGCTTCTGGTCAGCCGCTTCGAAGGTGCCGGCGATCTCGCTTGCGCGAGCAGCCAGCTGATCGGCGGTTTCATGGGCACGGGCCAGCAGCGAGCTGGACGTGTCGTCGGCGCGGGCAAGCAAGGCGTTCGACGTGTCTTCCGCACGGGCGTGCAGGCGACGGTCGGCGTCCTCGAAGGTGCGGGCGATGTCTTCGGCCCGCGCCAGCAGGGCGGCGGACGTCTGCTCGGCGCGCTCGGCGATCTTGCGGTCGGCGTCGCTGAACGCGGCACCGGCCTGCTCGTGCAGGGTGCTGGTGACTTCCAGCACCTTTTCGCGCAGGGCGCCGGCGACAAACACGGCGCTCTTCTCGAGCACGGCGCGGACGTTGTCGACGCCTGTCGAAAGCGCACGCTCCATGGTCCCGGCGCGCTCCTCGATGATGCCCGTCTGGCGGCTGAATGCCTGCTCGATCTTCTCGACATCGGCAGCGATCGCGTCGGAAATGCCGGTGCTCCTGGCGGCGATCTGGTCGATATGGCCCGACAGCGAACGGTCGACGTCCTTGCGGGTCTCGGCGAGCTTGCCGAGATCGTCTTCCAGCGCGCGGGTCAGCATATTGCGGCCTTCGGACAGCTTGCCGACATGTCCGGCGATGACGTCGTCAATATCGCTGCGGCTTTCGGTTAGCTTCTGCAGGTCAGCTTCGAGAGCGCGTTTGAGAATGTCGCGGCCCTCGGCCAGTTTCTCGACCTGGCCTGCGACCAGACCGTCGATGCTGGAGCGGCTTTCGGCCAGCTTGGCGAGATCGGCTTCCAGCGCGCGCTTGAGAACATCGCGGCCTTCGGCGAGCTTCTCGACCTGGCCGGCGACCAGCCCGTCGATGCTGGAGCGGCTCTCGGCCAGCTTGGCGAGATCGTCCTCAAGCGCCTTCGACAGGGTCGAGCGCTCCTGGACAAGCCTTTCCGCGTGGCTGTTGACGAGGCCACCGACGTTTTCCAGATCGGCTTCAAGTGACCTCGACAGGGTCGAACGATCCTGGGCGAGCCGTTCGGAATGGCTGTTGACCAGGCCGTTGACGCTTTCGAGATCAGCCTCGAGCGCCCGGGCGAACTGCGCCCGGTCATCGACCAGTTTCTGCGACTGGTCGGCAATGGTGCCCTTGATCGCATTGAGGTCGGATTCCAGAGCGCGCCGCAAGATATCTCGGCCCTCGGACAGCTTCTCGACCTGACCCGCAACCAGTCCGTCGATGCTGGAGCGGCTGTCGGCCAGCTTGGCGAGGTCGTCCTCAAGGGCTTTGGATAGAGCCGAGCGATCCTGAACCAGCTTGTTCATGTGATCGGCGATGACGCTGTTCACATTCTGCAGGTCGGTTTCCAGGAGCCGCGAAAGCTGCCCGCGATCCTCGGCCAGTTTTTCCGACTGGCTCGATATCACGCCCTTGATCGTGTTCAGGTCGGATTCCAGCGCGCGCTTGAGAATGTCGCGGCCTTCCGCCAGCTTCTCGACCTGACCGGCGACCAGACCGTCGATGCTGGAGCGGCTCTCGGCCAGCTTGGCAAGGTCGGCTTCAAGGGTCTGCGAAAGCAGGCTGCGGTCCTCGGCCAATCGTCCCGAGTGGCTTTCGATCAGGCCGCGTATTCCGGACAGATCGTTGTCGAGCGAATGGGAAAGCTGCGTGCGGTCCTCCGCCAGTTTGGCGGAATGGGTTTCGATGAGGCTCTTGATGCCGACGATGTCGTTTTCCAACGCCTTGGCGAGCACGGCGCGGCCTTCGGCAATCTTTTCCACCTGACCGGCGACCAGACCGTCGATGTCGGCGCGGCTGTCGGACAGTTTGCCGAGGTCGGCCTCCAAGGCGCGTGACAGGATGTTGCGGCCCTCGGCGAGTTTTCCAACATGCCCGGCCACCATTTCATCAATAATGGTACGGGCTTGCACCAATTTCCCGGAGTCTTCGTTCAAGGCAGTAGAGAGCCTGTTGCGGCCTTCTTCTAGCCTTTCGAGATGGCTGCCGAGCGATGCATCGATGGCTGCCCGCGATTCATTGACCTTGCGCAGGTCCTCTTCGAGAGCCCGCGAGATCAGGCTGCGGCCTTCGGCCAGCTTCTGCACCTGGTTGGTCACCGCCGCATCGATGCCGGCGCGGCCCTCGGCGAACTTCGCCAGGTCGGCCTCCATGGCCGCGGCCATGCGCTCGCGGCTTTCCGACAGTTTCCTGCTGTGGTTCTCGACAGCTTCCTCGATGCCGACGCGGGCATCGGCGAGCCGCTGGATGTCACTGTCGAAAGAACGCGACACGACGTGACGGGCGGCTTCCATGCGTCCGGCGAAGTCGCTGGCGCGGGCTTCGAGCATGGAGGAGGTCGAGGTCACGATATCGGCCATGTCGGCGCCGATCTGGGTCTTGCCCTGATCGATCATTGCCGACAGCGTGTCCCTGCTCTCGGCGAAGGTGTGCGCGATTTCGCGGGCGCGCTCGACCAGCGTCTCGTTGATCTGGCGCGCGCGCGCCTCGAGTGCCGCATTGAGCTTCTGCGTTCCGGTGTCCAGCGCCTCGGCGCGGGTCTGGAATTCGCTGATCAGCGCCTGGCCGCGTTCGGCGAGCGTCCGCTCGATGCCGTTGAGGCTGGCCTCGAATTCGGAATTGAGGGTGCGCGCGGCACCGCCAAGCAGCGACACCATGCCGGTGGTGCGATCGTCGAGCAGATCGGTCAACGACCGCGTCAGGCCGTCCGTGGTGTCCGTCAGCTTGGCAATGCGGGTGTCGAGAAGGCTGGCGAAGGCCTCGCCCGAGGTCGACAGCCGGTCGGTGATCGAATCGAGCCGGCCTTCGACCGAATCGAAGATCGACATCGAGCTTTCGTTGATGCGGTCGATGAGCGTGTCGCCGGAATTGGTGATCGTCATCGACAATTTGGTCGATGCATTGAGGATCGAGTCGCGGATGATGTCGGAGGCGGCGCCGATCTCGTCCTTCAGCGTCTCATGCGCGCCGGTGATCGAGGCGCGGACGCGCTCGGCATGAGTGACGACGGCCTCGCGCTCGCTGCCGAGCCCGTCGACCAGCGAGCGGATGCGGGATTCATTCTCGGAATAGGAGCGTTCGATCTGGTTGACTTCGCTGTGGACCAGCGTTTCCAGTTCGACGGCGCGGGCAAGCGTGCGTTCGATGCCTTCGCCCATGGCCGCGACCTCGCGACGAACGGCCTGGCCGATCATCATGACGCGATCCTGGGCAAGGTTTTCCGGTTCGGTCAGGCGGAAGGCCACTTCGGTCATCGACTGTGCGGCGATGCGCATTTCCTGGGCGCGGCGAATCATGGCGGCGAAGGCCCAGAACAGAATGACGGGCACGATGGCCGCGACGGCGAGGCCGATCAGCTCCGGACGGGCAAGGAACTGGTCGAGCGTACGGATTCTCCAGATGCTCGGTCCGAAAAGCAGGTTGGCCAAACCACCGGCGCCGGCGAACCAGGCGAGCGAAACGAAGGCGACGACCCAGTAAATGGTGTTCGAGGCACGCCTGTTGAGGCTGTGCAGGAGCGTCTTGTAGTCCTTCTGTCGATCGTCATTGGCCGGCGCGAAGCCCGCGGGCTGGGCGCCATTGCGCGGTTCCACGGGGCGCAATTCGGCAGGCTTGGGCTTGGGCGCGGGTTTCGCGGGTTGGTTCTGATTGACCACGGGCTCCGGGTTCTGTTCCGGCTTATGATTGCGTCCCTCGCGCGCCAGCTCGTCAGCCGCCTGGGATATCTGCGCTTCCAGATCCTCCATCGAAGCCGCAATGTCGAGGTCGCCGCTGCCGATCTCGTTGCTGAGGTCGAGATCGAGCGCCTTTTCCAGTTCCCTGGCCACTTCGCTGTCGAGAGTTCTCGTCGTTGTTGGTTTCTTTGCCATGCCTTCGCTACCCTGTACTAGCTGCCGCGGGCTTATAATTCTGTTTGTCGTACCACGCGCAGGAGGCTGAAAATGGACCCCTCGTATCGTAATGACACAGGGGGGTAAAGAAAACATGCATTCCGCGGGATACGTAAAACTTTAAATATAAGGTTAACGGAACTGTGATTTGGGCGCCGCTTTGGCAACATTTTTTCCGGCCATTCATTAACCCGTTGTCCATTGGATTCGCCTAGGTTTTTGGGCAAATCGAAGAAACGGAGTTCGAGTTCATGCGTGGCGAAAGCGGCATTGCCTTCTCAATGCCCGGGGGCGACGTATCCGGACCAAGGCGGTCACGGCCGGTCGATTTGGCACACCTTGCCCGCCAGACGATGGGTGACCGCAGCCTTGAGCAGGAGGTGCTGGCGCTGTTTGTACAGCAGGCGCTGTCCGTGCGCGACAGAATAGTCGACGCCGACATCAAGGACCGGCTTTTGCTCGCCCACGGGCTCAAAGGTTCGGCACGGGGCGTGGGCGCCTTTGCCATCGCCGATTGCGTCACCGAGATAGAGCGCCAGCCGGAAGACAACCAGACACTCAAGCGGCTTGGCACGCTGATCGACGAAGTGCGAGATTTCATCGCCGCCATCAATCGCTGAATCCGCGCCGAACCCGATTTGCGGAAAAACGTCATCGGGCGGCGCTTTCATGCGGCAGTTGACTTGTCAGCCGGAGTGATTATCTCGGCTGGAACTCCCTTCAGGTGACAAATGACCAAGCTGACTTTCATTGCCCATGACGGCACGCATTTCGACATGGACGCCGAGAACGGCTCTACGGTCATGGAGAACGCGATCCGCAACGCCGTGCCCGGGATCGAGGCCGAATGCGGGGGCGCCTGCGCCTGTGCCACCTGTCACGTCTATGTCGACGAAGCCTGGACAGCCGAAGTCGGCGAGCCGGAAGCGATGGAAGAGGACATGCTGGACTTCGCCTACGACGTCCAGCCCAACTCGCGCCTGTCATGCCAGATCAAGGTCCGCGATGCGCTTGACGGCCTGGTCGTGCGGGTGCCTGCCCGCCAGGGATAAGCGCGGGATCTTTGCCAACTGATTTTTCCCGCTGTGGCTTGGCAGCGGGGCGATGGTCATGCAGTGTCCTGTTGTTTCACTACAGCGCCGCGTGTGCTCTTGGGCGCGCAAAGGACGCTGTAGCACTTTTATTTGCGCATGATCCTTCCGAAAATCGATCCGATTTTCGGGGTCATGCGCAGCGAGGCACAGGCATGACAGACATCACCAGGACAGACGTGCTTATTGTCGGGGCAGGGCCGGTCGGCCTGTTTGCCGTGTTCGAGCTCGGCCTGTTCGACATGAAGTGCCACCTGATCGACATTCTCGATCGGCCGGGCGGCCAATGCGCGGAACTCTATCCGGAAAAGCCGATCTACGACATTCCAGGCTGGCCTTCGATCTCGGCGCAGGGGCTGGTCGACAAATTGCTCGAGCAGATCGCGCCGTTCAAGCCTGATTTCAGCTACAACCGAATGGTTTCCAGCCTGGAAAAACTGGAGGACGGCAGTTTTCGCGTCACCACCGACGAAAACGAGGTGTTCGAGGCCAAGGTGGTGGTGATTGCCGCCGGCGGCGGCTCTTTCCAGCCCAAGCGTCCGCCGATCCCCGGCATAGAGCCCTATGAAGGCAACAGTGTCTTCTATTCGGTGCGTCGGATGGAGGATTTTCGCGGCCATGACCTCGTTATTGTCGGCGGCGGCGACTCAGCACTCGACTGGACGCTGAACCTGCAGCCGGTGGCAAAGAGCGTGACGCTGGTGCACCGGCGGCCCGAGTTCCGTGCCGCCCCCGACAGCGTCAACAAGATGTATGCCATGCAGGAGATGAAGCAGCTGGAGTTTCAGGTCGGGCAGGTGACCGGATTGACCGGTGCCGACGGCCAGCTATCATCGGCCACCATCAAGGGACCGGATGGCGACGTCGAGGTGCCTTGCACGCGCATGCTGCCGTTCTTCGGGCTGACCATGAAGCTCGGACCGATCGCGGAGTGGGGTCTCAACCTTCACGAGAACCTTATCCCGGTCGATACGGAGAAGTTCCAGACATCGGTGCCCGGCATCTTCGCGGTCGGCGACATCAACTGGTACCCGGGCAAGCTGAAGCTGATCCTGTCGGGTTTTCACGAAGTGGCGCTGATGGCGCAGGCCGCCAAGCGCATCATCAGCCCCGGCGAGCGCATCGTTTTCCAGTACACGACCTCCTCGACCAGCCTGCAGAAGAAGCTCGGCGTCTCCGGCTGAGCTTTACTCGGCGAGCATCGGCGCCGCATCGTCGGCGTAACCGCGAAGCTCTTTTTCGGGCATCAGCGTCAGCGTGATCAGCCCCAGCAGCAATATAGCGGCGGCAACGGCAAAGATCATCACGAACGGCTCGACCGTCGCGCTATGGCCAGCGATCCGCACGCCTTCACCGGCAAGCGGCAAGCCGTAACCCAGAGCGACCGCGCCGAGCATCGCGACCCCAAGCGCACTGCCAAGCGAACGCAGGAATGTCAGCACGCCCGTCGCGACGCCAAGATGCAGGCGATCGACGGCGTTCTGGACCGACACGGTGGTGACCGGAAACGTCGTTCCGGTTCCAAACCCGATGCAAATCGTCAAGACCTCTACCTCCAGCAGCGTGGCATATCCTGCGACGACGGCCAGCAGGCAGAGGCACAGCATGCTGAAGACGACGCCCACCATTGCAATGCGCTTGTAGTGGGTGAAATGCGGTATCATGCGCCCGCTGAATGCCGCGCCGCCGACGGTCCCCAGCAGAAGCCCAAGCATCGCGATGCCCGACTCTGCTGCCGACAGGCCGAGCACCGCCTGAAGGTAGACGGGCAGGTACACAGCCATGCCGACGCTTGCGGCCTGAAGCAGGAACATCGAAAGCGTGCCCGCCAGAACGATTGGATTGCCAAGCACTTCGAGGGAGATGAGCGGCTCGGCGGCTCGCATAAGCCGCAAGGCAAAAGCGCCCCAGAAAATCGCCGAACCACAGAGAACGCCCATGACTTCAAGCGAAATCCAGGGATAAGCGCTGCCGCCCCAGTTCAATGCGAGCAGCAGCAGCGCCGTGGCAACGATAAGAAGCAATGCGCCCAGGCCGTCGATACGATGGCGCTTTGCGGCAACGGGCAGTTTCTTGAGCGGCTTGTTGATGATCGCCATCGCAAGAAGACCAAGCGGAATGTTGATCCAGAAGATCAGTGACCAGTGCAGGTGCTCTGCGAAAGTGCCGCCGAGCAACGGACCGGCAATGCTGGCGACAGCCCATGTGCCGGAGAACCAGGCGGCATAGCGTGCCCGCTCGCGCGGCGGAACGAGATCGCCCACGACGGTCTGCGTCAAAGCGAACAAGCCGCCGCCACCGGCGCCCTGGATCGCCCGCCCGACAACCAGCACAAACATGTTGGGAGCCAGCGCACTGACCAGCGATCCCGCCAAAAAGATCAGGATCGCGGCGTAGACGGTCGGCCGGCGGCCGTAGACGTCGGAAATCTTGCCGTAGAGCGGGGCCACGGCGGTAGCGGTCAGGAGATAACCGGTGACGATCCATGGCAGATAGTGTGCGTTTCCGAGCGCATGCCCGATGGTCGGCATGGCCGGCGCGACAATGGTCTGATCGAGTGCCGCCAACAGCATCGACAACAGCACGCCGCCGATAATGGCGTTCTTTTCGCTCTCTGTTATCGGCGTGCCGGTTTCCGCCATCGTTTGATTGTCGACAGCCTGGTCCATGATCGTTCATCCATAAGCTTGCGATCTGACCGGCGCTGTTCAGCCGTTCCGGCTTCTCGGCCGTTGGATCGCATTGGTGTTTTAAGCTCGTCTGGCGAGCCCGATATATGTCGTCCCATATAGGCCGGTTTCGACAGGGGCTCGAAAGTTTTTCGAATCTGGCACTACGCTTCGGCGAATTTGGCTTTCAGTTCGGGTGCGTTCAGGCCGGCGGCAGTCGGCCGTTCCCGATGCGCTCCATGCGATAGCGCAGCAGCCGCAGGATGCGGCTTTCGAAATTGACGCTTTCGACGCGGTCGAACTGAAGCTGGGCGCGGTCGTGCCTGGCCAGAATAACCGCGGTGATCGCGGCCGCCTTGGCCTTGGCGGCGTTGCAGTTCTTTTGCGGGTAGGTGGCCTTCAAGGCCTCTTCGAGTTCGCCGCCATGGTTCTTGGCGATTTCGACGTGGCGCTCCTCGTGGCGCTTGATGTCGGCGGACAGCGTATCCCAGAACAGCCTGACATCGGCATCGGCTTTGCGCGGGCGGCGCCACTCGGGAAGGATCACCTTCACCTTGACGGTCACCACCGCGTCGGCGATCCGGCAGGCACTCGGCGTCTGCGCATAGCTGATGCGGGTGGTGAAGGCCATTTGCGTGGCGCCCGGGTGGCGGGTGCCGGTGCTTTTCACCTCCGGCCCGCGTTTGGAGAGTTGTGCCTCGATGTCGTCGAGCGTGCTGCCGCCGATGGCGAAATAGCTGTACGTCTTGACGAGATTGGCCGCCGCCGCGGGGTGCGGCGTCATGGCGAGCAGCAGCGCGCAAGCCAAGGATTGTTTCACGCCCAAGGACTGCTTTTTCATGCCAAGCATGGTTCGTTTCATCATGTTGCCTCTTCGACCACCTTGCTTTACGGCCGTTGCCGGCGCAATGAAATTGATCCGCCAGGGATCACACATGATTGATGAACTCCATGGTCGATGAGCAATGACGGCGAGGCGATGGCAGTTGGCGCATGGGCGCCATCTCGACCTTGGCGGCAAGGCCGTGGTCGTCGGCATCCTCAATGTCACGCCTGATAGCTTTTCCGACGGCGGCCAGTTCGACGCCCCTGAAAAGGCGCTGGCCCAGGCACGTCGCATGATCGGGGAAGGGGCACTGGTTGTCGATGTCGGCGGAGAATCGACGCGCCCAGGTGCTGCCTCGGTATCGGCCAGCCAGGAACAGGCCCGCATCCTGCCGGTGATCGAAGCTCTGGCGGGCGTGAGCGAGGTGCTGATTTCAGTCGACACCTATCGCGCCGACACGGCGCGGCTTGCGGTTGCCGCCGGCGCGCATATCGTCAACGATGTCTGGGGTTTGCAGCGTGAGACCGACATTGCGCGCGTCGCCGCCGACACCGGCGCCGGGCTTGTCATCATGCATACCGGGCGGGATCGCCAGAAGCTGCCGGATGTGATTGCCGATCAACTGACGTTCCTGGGAAGGTCGCTGGAAATCGCGCGCCAGAACGGCATCGCCGAGGATCATATCGTGCTTGATCCCGGATTCGGATTCGCCAAGGAGACGGCGGAGGAAAATCTCGACCTGATGGCACGCTTTTCGGAATTGCATGCACTCGGCTTGCCGCTGATGGCCGGTACGTCGCGAAAACGCTTTATCGGCACGGTCACCGGCCGTGATGCCGCCGACAGAGGGGTTGGAACAGCGGCGACCAGCGTCATCTTGAGGCTCCAGGGCGCCGATCTGTTTCGCGTCCACGATGTCGCATTCAACGTGGACGCTTTGGCGCTGGCGGATGCTATGCTGGCGCGTCGGACGGATCAGGCGAGAAACTGAGCGATGTATGTCATCCGCATGAAGAACTGCGCTTTCTTTGCCCGGCACGGCGTGCTGGACGAGGAGGAAAGGCTCGGCCAGCGCTTCTATGTCGATGCCGTTCTCACCGTCGATCCAGGCCGCGCACTTGCCGAGGATTCGATCGAGGATACAGTCCACTACGGCATTGCATTCACCGTCATTGAAAAGATCATCACCGGGCAGCGCCGTTTTCTGATCGAGTCGCTGGCGCTCGAAGTGGCCCGTGCGCTGACGGCGCGTTTTCCTCAGATAAAGAAAGCCGAGATCACGGTGCGCAAGCCGAACGCACCGGTGCCCGGCGTGCTCGATTATGTCGAGGTGACCGTTGTCTGGCCCGAATAGTACCGTTTATCTCAGCCTTGGCGGCAATCTTGGCGATCCGGCGAAATCCATGGGCGCGGCGCTGCGCATGCTGGATGCCGACGCGGATACGCGTGTCACCGGCGTCTCCTCGCTTTATCGCACGCCGCCCTGGGGCAAGCTCGATCAGCCGGATTTTCTCAATGCGGCCGCCGAAATTTCCACCGTGCTTGCACCGCGTGCCTTGCTCGACCTCTGCCTCGATGCGGAGCGCAAGCTGAAGCGGGTGCGCGAGGAGCGCTGGGGGCCGCGGCTGATCGACATCGACATTCTGGTGTTCGGCGACCGCGTCATCCATGAGACCGGGCTGGAGGTGCCGCATCCGCGCATGCTGGAGCGCGCCTTCGTGCTGGCGCCGCTGGCCGAGATCGCGCCCGGCCTGGTTGTCAGTGGTCGCAGCATCACCGAGCGTCTGGTCGCCGTCGATACCTCGGGCATCGAGCGCTTGTCGTCCGGCCGGGATTGGTGGCTGGCCTGAGTCCGGACGAGGCAGTTGCCGGATCTTCAGCCAGAGAAGCCGCCACCATCCAGGAATGCCTGCTCCTGCACTGTGGTTTCGCGGCCAAGCATCCTGTTTCGATGCGGAAAACGACCGAAATGCTGAATAATATCGCGGTGTTCGACAGCGTACTTCAGGTAGGACTCGGCCCTGGCCTGCGTCAGCTCGACCGAAATGTCCTGGTCGGCCAGCAGTTCCGAATGCTCGTAAGGCAGGTAGAGGAAGACGCGGAGTTCTTCCTCGAGTGCCAGGTCAAGACCAGCCGCGATCGCTCTCTCTGCGAAATGTCTGGCGAGCGGATCGGTCGCGTACATATGGCCGGTGCCGCGAAAACAGTTCCGCGGAAACTGGTCGAGCAGGATCATCAGCGCCAGCGCACCTTCGGCATGCTTCAGCCAGCCGTCGCATTCCCGTCGCGCAGCGGCGTAATGCAGATCGAGAAAGCGGTCGCGGAACTCGGTATCGAATGCCTCATTCTTCTCGAACCAGGCGTCCTCGCCGGCATCGCGCCAGAATTTCGTGACCGTCAGGGCTCTGCTGTCCAATTCCATGCATAATTCCTTGCTCAATCGGCGGGTTCGGGCTTGTGCAGCACACCCGCGGTTTCTTCATTGAGTGCCTGACCAGGCCGGCGCGGCGTGGAGAGCGGTGTCGGAATCGGCGTGCCGATATTGCCTCTTAGGAAGCGCTGTCCGGCGCGAATGCCTTCAGCGAGCTGGGTTTCGAAACGATCGGTGTCGCGGCGCCTGACGTCTTCGATCGTTTCAGCCACGTCTTCGGGATCGACGCCCAGCGATTCCAGTGCCGAGCCGCCGAAAACAAGTGCGGATTCGAAGGTTTCGCGCAGTTGGTAGTCGACGCCAGCACGAATGAGCTGCAGCGCCGTTCCACGGTCGAATGCGCGGGCCAGCAGTGTGAGCAGTGGGAATTCGGCCTTGATCAACTGGGCGATGCGAACAGCCACATCGGCCTTGTCGACGCAGATCAGCACGGCGCGCGCCCGGCCGGCACCGGCGGCATGCAGGATGTCCAGTCGCGTGCCGTCGCCATAGTAGACCTTGAAGCCGAAATCGGCCGCCGCCTGGATCATTTCGACGTCATTGTCGATGATCGAGACGTCGATGCCGCGCAGCAGCAGCGGCTGGCTTGCGATCTGGCCGAAGCGGCCGAAGCCAATGATCAGCACGCTGCCGGTCAGTCCATCGGCGACATCGACGCCGTCGAGCGACTGCTCGTCGCGCGGCGTCAGATAGCGCAAGGCGATGATGGCCAGCGGCGTCAGCACCATGGAGATGATGACGATCGCCGTCAGCGTCGCGTTGGCCTGGCCGTCGATGATGCCGACCGCCGCGGCCGCCGAGTAAAGGACAAAGGCGAATTCGCCGCCCTGTGCCATGAAGACCGCGCGCTCCAGGGCTTCGCGGTGGCCTGATTTCAGGATGCGGGCGACGATGTAGATGCCGAACGCCTTCATCACCATGTAGGCGACGACATAGACGGCGATCAGCCGCCAGTTCGCCGCGACCACATGCAGGTCGAGCGACATGCCCACCGCGAGAAAGAACAGGCCAAGCAGGATGCCGCGGAAGGGTTCGATGTCGGCTTCGAGTTGGTGGCGGAAGGTCGATTCGGACAAAAGCACGCCGGCCAGGAAGGCACCCATCGCCATCGACAGGCCGCTGAGCTGCATGGCGAGGGCGGACCCGAGGACGACCAGAAGTGCCGCGGCCGTCATCACCTCGCGGGCACGGGCATCCGCCAGGATGCGGAAGAACGGATTGAGCAGATACCGGCCGGCCACCACCAGCCCGACGATCGCGGCGAGGCCGATGCCGACCTCGGTCAGCCGCTCCGACAGGCTGGTGTCGACTCCACCGGGCGCCAGGAACGCGATCAGGGCCAGCAACGGCACGATGGCCAGATCCTCAAGCAGCAGCACCGATACGATGCGCTGGCCTTTCGGTGCGGCGATTTCGCCGCGTTCCTCGAGAATCTGCATGACGATCGCCGTCGAAGTCAGCACGAAGCCGGCCCCGGCGACGAAGGATTGCGATATTGGAAACCCTCCAGCCATGCCGACACCGGTCAGCAGGAGCGCGCAGACGCCGACCTGCAACGCACCGAGGCCAAAGATCTCGCGGCGCAGGCCCCAGAGCCGCGACGGCTGCATTTCCAGCCCGATGATGAACAGGAACATCACCACGCCGAGTTCGGCGACATGAAGAATGGCTTCCGATTCGGAGAAGACGCCGAGGCCGAACGGGCCGATCACCACGCCGGCAGCCAGATAGCCGAGGATCGAGCCGAGGCCCATGCGCTTGAAGATGGGAACGGCGACGACACCGGCAGCAAGCAGCGCCACCACCTGAACCAGATCACTGCCCGATGCTTCAGCTGCCATGCCTCTTGTCCCTGTGTCTCGCAGCACTCCTTGCATGCCGTTGGAGCGGGAGGCAAGGCGAGAAATCCGCCGGAAGGGTAGGGTGCCGTTGCAGCGATTTACCTGGTGGAACAACGGTCCCTGCTTGCCTGCCGGACGTTCGGCATCTATATTGCGTATATGCCTGACTATTCGTCCCGACCGTCCTCGCCGCCACATATCCCGATGGATGCGCTCAGCGAAGTTCTGCAAGACTTCCGCTTGAGTGGTGTCAACTATGGCCGCTGCGAGCTCCGACACCCATGGAGCATAGACTTTCCGCACCAACAGCTGCTTCGGTTTCACTTTGTCGGCCAGGGCCCGTGCTGGATTCATACTGAATCGCAAGGCTGGCAGGAGTTGCGTGATGGCGATCTGGTGCTGCTGCCGCAAGGCATCGCCCATCGGCTGGCGAGCGCGCCGGACGTTGCAGGGGGCTCGCTCGAAGGTTGCCAGGTGATCAAGTTGGGGGGCAACGTCTGCGAAGTGGTACGGCAAGGAACGGGCGCGACAAGCACCCTTTTCTGCGGCTCCATGGCCTTGGACTCCTATGCGCTCAACCCATTGATCACGTTGATGCCGCCTGTCATCAAGGGTTGCGACGTGGCCGGCAATGACCCGGTCGTCGGTCCTTTGCTGGCGGCCATGACGGTGGAGGCCTCGCAACCGCAGATGGGCAGCGCCACGATTCTGTCGCGTATGGCCGACTTGCTAACGGCCCGGCTCATACGTTGCTGGGTCAATTGCAACGGAGCCTCGACCACCGGTTGGCTCACAGCCATCCGCGACCCCCATATAGGCCGCGCTTTGGCGGCCATGCACCGCGACCCCGGCCACAACTGGACGCTGGGAAGCCTGGCCGGCGTGGCAGGCCAATCGCGCTCGATTTTCGCCGAGCGTTTCAGTGCGGTATTGGGGGAGGGTGCCGCACACTATCTCGCCCGCCTGCGCATGCAGCTTGCCCGCGAATTGCTGGGCCAAAACGGCTTGTCGGTTGCCGAAGTCGCTACCCGTTTGGGCTATGATTCCGAGGCATCCTTCGCGCGCGCGTTCAAGCGCATCACCAATGTCTCGCCAGGCGTTGTGCGTCGCACAATTCCCGGACGAATGGATATGAATTTCGGATTCTAAGATACATATCATCCGAGCGGACTCGCCTATTTAAGACCTCCAAACTTTTGGAGATCTTTCCGTGACTGACACAACATTACAGCTTGAAGACGCCGCGATTGGCCTTGATGCCGATGCACCAGCCGCGTGGAGTTCAGCCACCTGGTTCGCGGTCATTTCATTGGCGGCCACCAGCTTTGCCCTGGTGTCGGCCGAATTCCTGCCCGCAGGTCTGCTGACGCCAATGGCACGCGATCTCGGCATCAGCGAGGGGACGGCCGGACAGGTCGTCACCGCCACCGCTTCCGTCGGCGCCGTGACGGCCATGTTGAGCAACGTTCTCATCGGCCGATTGAACCGCAAGACGGTGCTGGTTGGCCTCAGCGCCTTGGCAGTCGGTTCCAATGTTCTTGCAGCGCTGGCCCCCAATTTCTGGCTGCTGTTGCTGGGCCGGGCCGGGTTGGGAATCGCTCTCAGCGCTTTCTGGGCACTTTCGGTCGCCGTCGTGGCGAGGCTGGTTGGCGCCAACGCGACGGGGCGGGGTATGGCTATCGTCACCCTCGGCGTCTCGCTCGCAACCATTGCCGCACCGTCGATGGGCGCGTTGATCAGCGACTGGCTGGGTTGGCGCAGCGCCATGGCCATGACAGCGGGGTTGGCCCTGCTTGCTATGCTGCTGCAATTCCTTAGTCTGCCGACCTTGCCTGCAACAGCAAGCAATAGTCTTGCAGACGTCCTTCGGCTGACACGGCGGCGTGGCATTCAACTCGGTATGCTTGCTATCCTTTTGCTGATGACGGGGCATTTTGCCGGCTCGGTTTATGTGCGTCCTTTCCTCGAACACGTGACGCTCCTTGCAACCGGGCCAATTGCCCTGGCGTTGCTAGGATTTGGCATCGCCGCCGTGATCGGCAATATCGCCGGTGGCCGCATGGCCGACGCCAATATCCACGTGGCTCTCGTGGCTACCGCCGCATTGATGGCGTTTGCGGCGCTGGCATTGGTTCTCTGGGGCGTGCACATTGGCGTTGCCTTCGGCTTCGCTACGCTGTGGGGCTTCGCCTTCGGCATGGCGCCGGTGGTGCTGCCGACAAATTTGTCTCGCGCAGCGCCTGACGCGCTGGAAGCAGCGGGCAGCCTGATGGTCGCCTCTTTCCAGATCGCCATCACCATCGGCGCGGTTGTCGGCGGCTATGTTGTGGACACCTATGGCCCCACAGCGCCTTTGACGCTGACTGCTATCCTTGCCGCATCGACAGCCGTCTTGGCGCTGCTGCAGCCACGCAGCTGAACTTCGCTGCCGCCAACACAATAGCCTGGAATTCCGGCCGCCGGCGATGTTGCAGGCGCGACACACAAGTTGAGGCCGGGAACACGTTGCATCTTGCCGCAATCGAAGGCTAAGGACGCTCGGCTTCGGCCATTGGAGGGTGATCGACGATCAAGTCGCACCCTTTTTGAGGAGATGACTGACATGAAGAAGTTTTTGTTTGTTGCCGTCGGCCTGGCGGTGCTTGCCGGTTCGGCTTGCTCGAAGGCACCTGAGTGCACGGCGGAGATCGCGACCAAGAAGGCGCAGGACATGGCTGCAGCACTTCAGGAGGCGATCACCAAGGACCCGGCCAAGGCGGCTGATCTGACCGCCAAGGTCCAGGCGGTGACAACCAAATATCAGGGCACGACGACGTTGGCCGACGCCTGCAAGGCCTATGACGAAGTGACGGCCGCGATCAAGGGCTGACGCCCTGATTCGAGATCAAGGGCTAACGCCCTGATTTGAGATCAAGGGCTAACGCCCTGATTTGATGGCTCAAGTGAGAGGGCGGTGACCGTTAGGTTCGCCGCCTTTTTCTTTGGATTGTTCAGTTCGGCGCGATGGAGCCGACTTCGACCGCGTCGACGCGCTTCAGGCTCATGCCGATCACCGGCACCAACTGGTCGTCGACGCGCACGGCAATGGTCACCGTCATCGAATTGTCGTCGGGGATGCGGGCCTGCATGACGCCGCGCAGCTGGTTGCGGTTGATGGTGAAGACCACTTTGCGGGCATCGACGACGTTGCCGCCGATGATGTCAAGGCCGGAACCAGTCGCGCCACCCATAAAGCTGCCCTTGTAGCCCTCGCGGCCCTTGCGCTCGATCTTAGCCGACATCGGCTGGGTGAACATACCGACCCGGCAGCCACCGTCGAGCGACATGCCGACCTTGCCGTCGGGCGTCGAGCCGGTGAAGCTGCAGTTGAACTTGGTGCCTTTGTACTTGCCGGCGACGATTTCGCCGGGACCGATCCACTTGCCTTCGGCGGACTGGAAGAACTGCTTGTCCGGCTCCGCTGCGCTGGCCGCTCCTGCAATGCCGACGACTGCCGTGATCACGGTTACCAGGGGCAGGACGCTGGATAGTATTACGCTTTTCATCGACGACACCCGGCAACAAAGATGCTGTTTGGAACCCGTCTGACCATGAACAAGATTGGTTAATGCTTCGTCACCGCGGGGCCGCCGCAGAGCAGTCCGGTAACGATTCCGAATGCCCGGACACTCCAGCCCGGCTCACTTGCCGGATGGGGTCGTTTCACCGTCTTTCCTGGTTGCGAACGATGTCAGCGCCGAGAGGAAGTCGCCCAATCCGGGACGCTTCGCGGCGCTGAAGGGCAGCGGTCGCGCCGTTTCCATCGCGGCGATGCCGATGCGCGCCGTCATCATGCCGTTGACGACGCCTTCGCCAAGCTTGGCCGAAAGGCGCGCGGCCAGGCCGTGGCCGACGATCTGCTGGACGAAACTGTCGCCGACCGCGATCGAACCGGTGACCGCCAGGTGCGCCAGCACGCTGCGCGCCAGGCGGAAGAAGCCCAGCGTTCCCGGCCGTCCGCCATAGAGTTCCGACAGGCGGCGAATGAGCCGCCCGGCCTCGAACACGACATAGACGACATCGACCAGTGCGCGTGGACTGACCGCCGTCACCAGCGAAACGCGTTTGGCGGCTTCGAGAATCATCACCTTCGCCCTGGTATCGAGTGGTCCGAGAATTTCAGCCTCGGCCAGGCGCACGAGATTGCCGCCATCGATGATTTCGCCGCGCAGTTCGGCCAAGGCGCGCCGGCCTGCCGCGGTCTCGGGCTTGGCAGCGACAAAGGCCGACAATTCGTCGACGACCGATCGTGCAGCCTTGGGATCGTCGCGGGCGATCGCGTCGAGGGCCCGCTTCTGCAGCTTTTCGACCTCGGCCAGGCGGGCGATCGCCAGGAATTCGCGAATCAGGATCACCACAAGCGCCAGCACGGCAATGGCGGCCATGCCCGCCGCCACCCAGCCCAGCCATTCGGCGCGCGCGAAGAGGTCGCGTATGAGCTGGTCGGTCCATAGGCCGACCGCCAGCGAAACCAGCACGCCGAAGGCACCGAAGAAGATGCTGCCGAGCAGCGAACGCTTCCTGGGGGCAATGGCCGGAGGTGGCTCGGCGGCAACGATGTCGGGCTCGTCGAAGACGTCGACTTCCGCCGGTATGACCATCGCGACATCGGTTTTCATCGCGCGGGGTTTGCGCTGGGTGTCGGCCTGGGTACGGCGGGCCTCCGGCGCCTCTTGCCTTGGTTCGGTGTTCGGCTCGATGCGGAACGCTGCCGGCTTGCGGGGCGCGGTCATGCCAGATGATCTCCGATCAGGAACTGCAAGGCACGGTCGAGCCTGATATGCGGCAGCGACAGGGTGATACCTTCGGCCGTGCGTTCGAGCTTTGGCGGACGGAAACGGACGAAGCGGATTGCAGGATCCGCGGCATCCTGCTTGTGACCGGCTCCCGAAACATCGAACACCGCATCAATTTTCTCCGGTAAATCACCGGGAAATATGGCTGTTTCAGTTTTTCCATCAAAGGTTTCGCCGTTGATCTTCTCACCGGCGATCGGCGTGCCGATGATAACGGGAAGCGTCTCCCGGCCTTGCTTGACGGTGCCTTCGCGCGTCGCGCGCACCGCCGCCATGGCGACCACATCGACATCGGCGCCGGTGAAATTCGCCCGTGCCACGGCGCGGTCGGCAAGCCGCCGCACGATCGCCTGCAGCCGGTCATGGCTTTCGTGATGCAGATGGTCGGCCTTGGTCGCGGCAACCAGGATGCGGTCGATGCGCCGGGAGAACAGATCGGTGAGGAAGCTGCCCCGGCCAGGTCGGAAACAGCTGAGGATCTCGGTCACCGCGCGTTCCAGGTCTGCCATGGCGCCGGGGCCGGCGTTCAGCGCCTGCATGGCGTCGATCAGCACGATCTGGCGATCGAGGCGGGTGATGTGTTCGCGGAAGAAGGGTTTGACGACATGCGTCTTGTAGGCCTCATAGCGCCTGTCCATCATGGCGTGCAGCGATCCTGCGCGCGGACGCCTGTCGCCAATCCCGGCCAGTGGCGCGAAGGTCAGGGCCGGTGAGCCTTCGAGATCGCCCGGCATCAGGAAGCGGCCGGGCGGCAAGGTCGAAAGCGCTTGCTCGTCGAGCTTGCAGGCCTTCAGATAGGCGGCGAAGCTTTCGGCCAGGCGGCGCGCCGTCATCTCGTCGGCGTCGGCGTTCGGGTCGATCCCGGCCGACAGCGCCCGCCAGGCTTGCGACAGGTCCTCACGCACCGGCAGAACGGCCATTTCGAAGGCTTCGTGGGAAAAATCGGCGAAAGACTTGCCGAGCAGCGGCAGATCGAGCAGCCATTCGCCGGGATAGTCGACGATATCGACCGACAATCTGCCCGAGGAAAACATGCGGCTCCAGCCGGAAGCCGATTCATATTCGATGGTCAGCCGCAGTTCCGATATGGCGCGCGTCGAATCGGGCCAGGCGCGGTCGTTGACCAGGGCGGCAATGTGGTCCTCGTACTGGAAACGCGGCACCGCGTCGTCGGGCTGCTGCTCGAGGAATGCGCGGGCGATGCGCCCTGATTTCTGCGCTTCGAACAGCGGAAGGCGCCCGCCATGGATCAAATTGTGGACAAGGGCCGATATGAACACCGTTTTGCCGGCGCGGGACAATCCGGTCACGCCGAGGCGCAGTGATGGGGAAAAAAGCCCGGTGGCGCGGCCCGATAGCGTGTCGAGGGCAATCCTCGCCTCGTCGGTGAAGGTGGTCAGCGATGATGCCAAAATATGCTCTCTCGGACTTCGGTCCGTCCGATATAGGCTCTGTATCAGGGCTTTGAAATGGCTTCAGAGATCGGCCGGCGTCAGGAACGCTTCCAGATAGCCGGTGCCTTGGGCGGCGCTGGCAAGATCGCCGTCGAAGCGGACGACCGCCAGGCCCGCGGTCGGGAACCCATGGTTCAGCGTGGCCCGCGCAGTCTCGTCGCTGTCGCCCGAAACTGCCATGGTGAGGTCTTCCATCATCGGGTTGTGGCCAATGACCAGCAATGAGCCCGATCCGCCATTGTCGCGGATGAGGTGGAGGTAACCGGCCGCGTCGGCGCTGTAGAGCGTGTCGAAGAACAGGACCCGGCCGGTGTCGGTCTGGCCGGCCAGGCCCTCCAGCGTCTCCTTGGCGCGTTTGGCATTGGAGCAGAGCGTCCGGTCCGGAACGTAGAGGCAGGAACGCATGGCGGCCCCCATCATTTCGGCTTCGGCGCGGCCGGACGCATCAAGCGGACGGTCGAAATCGCGCATGCCGGGCAATGCCCAGCCAGCCTTGGCATGTCGCAACAGATAAAGCCTGCTCACCCAACCTCCGAATGCCGAAGCCTTCCGGGATTAGCCACGAGAACGGCGTTGCGCACAATGGCCCATGCCGTTCAAACACGGCGAATCACCCAATGCTGGCTGCCGCAAAAGGCTCTTGCGTATTGGCCCCGCGGTCACGGCGATCTCGGAAAGCATGTGCCACCGGATCCAAAGTGTCTCGGCGGAGTTTGTACCAAAGCGACCGTACGTGGCTGTAAAGACGCGTGCAGGGTACTTTAACAATTGCGTGAAACAGCGGCCGATTGCGCTTGTGCAGGCGTCGGACGACGAATATATAGGCGCCAAAATTGGGGCAGTTTGGGTGAGTCGAATGAACGACATCGTTACCGCCGATTACGTACCCTCCGAAGACGAGCCGTTCATGAACGAGCGGCAGAAATCCTACTTCCGCTCAAAGCTCGTCACCTGGAAGAATGACATATTGCGCGAAGCGCGCGAAACACTGGAAATCCTGCAGCAAGAGAATGCCAACCACCCCGATCTGGCCGATCGCGCCTCTTCGGAAACCGACCGCGCCATCGAACTCAGGGCCCGCGACCGTCAGCGCAAGCTCATTGCAAAGATCGATTCCGCCCTGCAGCGCATCGACGAAGGCACCTACGGCTATTGCGAAGAGACCGGCGAGCCGATCGCGCTGAAGCGGCTCGATGCGCGTCCGATCGCGACATTGTCGATCGAAGCGCAGGAGCGGCATGAGCGCCGCGAAAAAGTCTATCGCGACGACTGAAGGTCAAGGCCGGCGGCTCACGGCCGGCTGTCTCAAACGAACTCGATTCTGAAATGGCCGGTTTTCCGGCCATTTTTTATTGGTGCGGCATCCACTGCTCAGGGCGCGCGAAGGCAGCGAACCCTTGAGATTTGGCGCTTCGGACGAGCTGGTTCGGCAGCGGACCAGTGGACCGGCGACGATGTTTCGCGGGGATAGCGACCCAGCGGTCGCTCATCTCTTCTGACTGGAGAGTTCGCCGAGAAGCTTGGTCATCTCGTCGTCGAGCGACTGCGGCGCCGCCGGCTTGCCCACCGGGCCGCCCGAACGGGGCTGGTCCAGCGATACTTCGAGTTCTCTCATCAGCGTGTCGTCGATGCTGTCCTGCGGTGGTGGCGGCGGGTGCCGGACGGTGTTGGCATTGGCAGAGCCGTCGGCGGGCAACGGCGTGACATTGGTCGGCTGGTAGCTTTGCGTCGCCGGCTTCGGTGCAGGTGGCGGCGGCGCTGTTGGACGCGGGCGGGCGGGCGGCGCGGTGTTCACCGGCTGTGGAGCGGGTGCCTGTCTTGGCGGGGGTGGCGCGGGTTGCGGCGGACGCGGCCTTGCTGCTGCCGGGGCCGCAGTGGCCGGGACCGGCTGCAAGCCGCCGTCTCCGGTCAATGCCGGCCGGCGCGGCGCCGAAAGCCGGATATCGCGCTCGACGACGACGTCGGTCGGGCCGCCGATCAGAAGCAGATGTTCGATGTCGTCGCGGCGTATCAACACCAGCCGGCGATGGCTATCGACGGCGGTGGCATCCATGACGGCCAGTCGCGTCTTGCGGTTGCGGCCGCCGGCGACGAAAGTTCCGAATGTCAGGTTGCGCACCAGCTTGATGATGACGAGAACGATGACCAGCAGAACAAGCGCTGCAAACGTCCACAACAATGCTGCGGCATAACCGGGACCTGCCACGCTATCGAGCCATTGCATTGGTTTCCCCTGATCGCCCCTTGGAAGTGACGAGACACTAGACCGTTGCAGCGGGCCACCGCAAGTTGCGTTTCACGCCGGTGAACAGCTTGAAAAACTCAGAAGGCCGAAAGACATCATTTTTATCCGACATTTGCCGCCCAGGCCTTTTCCGGACTAGGAGAATGTGATTCAACCCGGTACGGGGCGGGTGTCGGAACACCGGAATTCACGAGCAGGGGGCACATGGCCAAGGAAGCGCGCGGCGATTTCTATCCGGTACCGATCGTCGACCAGAATACGCGACCGGGCGCGGTCACCCGGCTTATCATTTTCATCGTCGTTCTGACGGGGGCGGCGATCGTCTTCGGGCTTTTCCGCGAGCGCCTCGGCGATCCTTTCCTGCTCGGCATGCTCGGCGTTCTGGCGATGATCGGCGTCGGCTTCCTGTTTGCGACGGCGATCGGCTTCGTGCAGGTCACGCCACGCTCGACAGGCGACGAACTGTCGAAATCCTTCGTCGATTCGATGTCGCAGGGGCTTCTCGTCACCGACACCAAGGGCCGCGTCGTCTACGCCAACCGCGCCTATGCGGATATGACCGGAGCATCGTCCGCTGCAGACCTGAAGACCGTCGAGGGATTGCTCTCGGATGTCCCCGAAGCCTCGGTGACGATCTATCGCCTGGCGTCCGGCCTGCGCGACGGCCAGCCAGGAGACGGCGAGTTTAGGCTCGCGCAGTCCATTCGGCCGGGCGCCGAGCCCGGCGCCCGCTGGTACAGGGCGCGCGCCCGCACGTTCAACGTGCCAGGCCAGCGGCTGCCGATGCTGGCCTGGCAGCTTGCCGATATCTCGCAGGAGCGGGCAGAGCAGGAGCGTTTCTTCCTCGATCTGCAGAAGGCGATCGATCATCTCGACCACGCGCCGGCCGGCTTCTTTTCAGCCGACCAGGAAGGCCGCGTCACCTACATCAACGCCACGCTCGCCGAATGGCTGGGCATCGACCTCACCAGCTTCACGCCCGGCGCCGTGTCTCTGTCGGAGATCGTGGCCGGCGACGGCATGGCGCTGGTCCGCTCGGTCAAGGCCGACCCCGGCACCACACGCAACGCGGTGATCGATCTCGACCTGACGACCATGACGGGCGAAGCGCTGCCGGTGCGCTTCATGCACCGCGTTTCGGCCAGCCGCGAAGGATTGAACGGGCCGACACGCACGATCGTGCTCAACCGCACGCAAGGCGAGGATGCTTCTGCCGATTTGCGGGCCTCGGAAGTGCGCTTCACCCGCTTCTTCAACTCGACACCGATGGCGATCGCAGGCGTCGACCACGATGGGCGCATCCTGCGCACCAATGCGCCGTTCCTGTCGCTGTTCTCGTCTGTCGTCGATCGCGACGCCGTCGACCGTCGCGTGCGGCTCGATACTGTGATCCACGAACGCGACCGGCCGGCTTTCGCGGCTGCCTTCGAGAAAGCGCAGCAGCGGCAGGCCGATATCGAGCCGATCGACACGCTTTTGCCCGGCAACGACGACCGGCACATCCGCTTCTACGTCAACGCCGTCGCTGACGGCACCGGCGGTGAGGGCGCCGAGGAGTCGGCCATCGTCTACGCCGTCGAAACAACGGAGCAGAAAGCGCTCGAAGGGCAGATGGCACAAAGCCAGAAGATGCAGGCGGTCGGCCAGCTTGCCGGCGGCATCGCGCATGATTTCAACAATGTGCTGACCGCCATCATCATGGCGTCCGATCTTTTGTTGACCAACCACCGCCCGTCGGACCCCTCCTTCCCCGACATCATGAACATCAAGCAGAACGCCAACCGGGCGGCTTCGCTGGTGCGGCAGCTTCTGGCCTTCTCGCGCAAGCAGACATTGCGGCCGGAAGTGCTCAACCTGACCGACGTGCTCGCCGATCTCAGGATGCTGCTCGCCCGGCTGGTCGGCAACGACATCAAGCTGAAGGTCGACCATGGCCGCGATCTGTGGCCGGTCAAGGTCGATATCGGACAATTCGAACAGGTGGTGGTCAACCTTGCGGTCAATGCGCGCGATGCTATGCCGGCGGGCGGCGATCTCACCGTGCGCACCCGCAATGTCACCGCCGAGGAGTGCAAGGCCTTTTCCTATCGTGAACTCACCCCGGCCGACTATGTCGTGGTCGAAGTCGAGGACACCGGCAGCGGCATCGCGCCCGACGTGCTGAAGAAGATTTTCGAGCCCTTCTTCACCACCAAGGAAGTCGGCAAGGGCACCGGCCTTGGCCTGTCGATGGTCTACGGTATCATCAAGCAGACCGGCGGCTTCATCTTCTGCGATTCCGAAGTCGGCAAAGGCTCGACTTTCCGCATTTTCCTGCCGCGTCACATCCCCGAAGCGAAAAAGGCAGGCGAGCCCGGCGATGCGCCGGCGGCGCCGGCAAAGATCGCCGATCCGGCCAAGGATCTGTCGGGCTCGGCCACGGTGCTGCTCGTCGAGGACGAGGATGCCGTGCGCATGGGCGGCATGCGGGCGCTGACCTCGCGTGGCTACACCGTGCACGAGGCATCGTCGGGCGTCGAGGCGCTGGAAGTGTTCGAGGCGCTGGGCGGCAAGGTCGATATCGTCGTTTCCGACGTGGTGATGCCGGAAATGGACGGACCGACACTGCTTGGCGAATTACGCAAGCGCCAGCCGGACATCAAGTTCGTCTTCGTGTCCGGCTACGCCGAGGACGCATTCGCCAGAAACCTGCCGGCAGATGCGCATTTCGGCTTTCTGCCCAAGCCGTTTTCGCTCAAGCAACTGGCGACGATCGTCAAGGACGTTCTGGAGTCCTAAAGCCTTCCCATGTTCCTCCTTGCGCAATGCCGTGACAACGCCATGATTGAAGGGTGAAACGGCAGGAAGGCTTGGGGGAGCAACTGGTGACGCCGCACAACGAAGCGGACAAGGACGACTACGCCGACACGGTTTTGTTGCCGGGCGACCCGCAGCGCGCCGAATGGATGGCGCAAACGTTCCTGGAAGCGCCGCGCTGCATCAATCGCCGCCGCGGCGCGCTTGGCTTCACCGGGCTATTTCGTGGCAAGTCCATCAGCATTCAGGCGACGGGCATCGGCGTTTCATCGTTTCTGATCTATGCGCATGAATTGCTGGACCATTATGGCGCCCGGACGTTGATCCGCACCGGCACCTGCGGCAGCCTGACCGCAAAGGCAAAACTGCGCAGCCTTGTCATCTCGCAATCGGCAAAGGGGGAAAGCGCCCAGAGCGGCCAGGTTTTCGGCCTTTATGGACCGGCTGGCCCAGACCCGGCGCTCCTCGCATTGTCACTGGCCAAGGCGGTAGAATTTGGCATCGACCATCATGCCGGCCTGACGGTGTGCAGCGACATCTTCTATCACCCGGAAGGGCGCGCCCGTTTTGCCGATGCGCGGGCCGAAGGAGCCCTGGCCGTGGACATGGAAACCAGCGCGCTCTATCGCATATCAGAGCATTTCGGGGCGCGTGCGCTGTCGATGTGTGTCGTTGTCGACAACATCGAGACCGGCGAACAGACCGACTATTCCGAGCGTCAGGAGTTGTTCGCAGACATGAGCCGGCTGGCGCTCGCTGTCGCAGCAGAGAGCTAGGGTGCGGGTCTACCGGGTCAGCCCCTTGCGTACGGCAGTGACATCGTCTGAGGAGACCGCTGGGGCGGCGTTGCCCCAACTGGCGCGCACATAGGTCAGGACGTCGGCGACCTCAGCGACCTCAGCTGGCAAGCAGCCTAATGAGTTTACGACCGGGACGACGCCTTGTAGACTGAACACCATGGCGCTCAAACGGATGGACAATATAGGAATCGTCGTCGATGACCTCGAAGAGACGATTGGTTTCTTTGGCGAGCTCGGCCTGGAGTTCGAAGGGCGGGCTACGATCGAAGGAGAATGGGCCGGACGTGTCACGGGACTGGGCGATCAGCGCGTCGAGATTGCCATGATGCGGACGCCGGACGGCCACAGCCGGCTCGAACTATCCCGTTTCCTCACGCCACCTGTCGTCGCGGATCACCGCAACGCCCCGGTAAACGCCCTAGGTTACCTCCGCGTCATGTTCGCCGTGGACGACATTGACGGGACGCTCGAAAGGCTCCGCAATCGCGGTGCGCGGCTCGAAGGCGAAGTCGTCCAGTACAAAGACGTGTATCGGCTCTGCTACATTCGAGGGCCTGGAGGGCTTCTCATTGGGCTCGCGCAAGAACTCAGCTGAGCGCAATGCGCTACGCGGCCTCCCGCTTCGGCACCATCTGCTCATCCATCCCTGGCCGATGGCCGCGCAGATAGAGCGCGCAGGTGGTGCGCAGCATCGACGCGAAGTTCGGGATGGCGCCGTTGATCTCTATGGCTTCGTCATAGAGCTTGGAAATGAATTTCGGCGTCGTCAGGTTCTGGTTTTCGGCGATCTCGTCAAGCAACGCCCAGAATGTCGCTTCGAGCTGGATGCTGGTCGAGTGACCGTCGATGCGAATCGAGCGGTTGATCTGGCGATAGCCTTCGGGGTCCTGGCCCGCAAACACCCTGCACATCCGACAAACCTCCCGTGATTGTTGGTCTTGGGTGGACGGGCGTGCAGTTTGACACTGCTTGACCTGTCTCCACATGCATTCTCGGGCAAAATTGCCGGTCCGGCAATCGGACTTTCGTCCCGTTCGCGGCTGCGGGCGTGGTAACCGGCTGCCACCACCTTTTATCCGCGCCGCGCATAATCGCCTCCACACCAGCGCGGAGACTGATTTGGCCAAGGCGATACACAGTATGATCCGGGTTCTCGACGAGGCCCGATCGGTCGATTTCTACAGAAACGCCTTCGGGCTCGATGTCGCCGACAGGCTGGATTTCGAGACATTCACGCTCCTTTACCTCAGCAATGCCGAGGCAGGGTTCGAACTCGAACTGACAGTGAACAAGGATCGGCAGGAGCCTTACGGGCTCGGCGACGGCTACGGTCACTTCGCTGTCTCGGTCGTCGATCTCGACAGCGAACATGACCGTCTCGGCGCGCTCGGTCTCAATCCGAAGAAGATCGTCGAGTTCAACCGCGACGGGTCGCTGATCGCCCGCTTTTTCTTCATCGAGGATCCGGACGGCTACAAGATCGAGGTGCTGCAACGCGGAGGTCGCTTCCAATAGGAGACATCGCAGCCGCCTCTGAGGGGGCGGCGCGCCAGCAACGGCGTTCTGAACAGAGCGCACACAGCAAGCAGGGAGGAATAAAATGGTCACGATCTATGACGCGAAGCCCGGGCTTTCACGTCGCGAGCTTCTCAAACGCGGCGGCATCGGCGCGCTGCTCGTCATCTCCGGCAGTGCCGTCATCAGCCCCGAACATGCCTGGGGGCTCGAGACATCGGCACTCAAGCCCGAAACCATGGCGACGCTGATCCAGATGGCGCGCGACATCTATCCGCACGATCAGGTCCCCGACAAATATTACGCCATTGCGGTGAAGGGCCATGACGAGCAGGCCGGCAAGGACGCCGCCTACAAGGCGATGATCGAAGACGGCATCGCCGACCTCGACAAGAAGTCCGGCGACGGCGGCTATCGGGGTCTCGGCTGGGAGGACCAACGCGTCGGCGTGCTGAAGCAGATCGAGGCGACGCCGTTCTTCCAGGCCATCCGCGGCGGGCTCGTCGTCAGCCTCTACAACCAGAAGGAGGTGTGGCCGATCTTCGGTTACGAAGGCGAGTCCTATTCCAAGGGTGGCTACATCGCGCGCGGTTTCGACGACATAGAGTGGCTCTGAGCCCCGTCGTTCCTGAACCCGCAAACAGAAATCATGGGAGGAAACCATGGCAGCTTCATTTGATCTGAACAACGACGGTGTGGTCGTCATCATCGGCTCGGGCGCCGGCGGCGGCACGCTGGGCAACGAACTGGCCCAGAAGGGTGTCGACGTCGTCATCCTGGAAGCCGGCGCGCGCCACGAATATGAGGATTTCATCAATGACGAGTGGGGTTCGTTCGCCCAGCTCGCCTGGACCGACAAGCGCACCACGTCCGGCGACTGGCGTGTGGCCAAGGATTTTCCGAACCTGCCGGCCTGGATCGTCAAGTCGGTCGGCGGTTCGACCACGCATTGGGCCGGAGCTTCGCTGCGCTTCCAGGAGCACGAGTTCAAGACGCTGTCGACCTACGGCAAACTGGAAGGCGCCAACCTGCTCGACTGGCCGATCACGCTGGCCGAGATGGAGCCTTATTACGCCAAGGCCGAAGCCAAGATGGGCGTCACCGGCACCAATGACTGGCCAAGGCTGCCGGGCAACAACAACTTCAAGGTGTTGAAGGCCGGCGCCGACAAGCTCGGCTATAAGGAATGCCACACCGGCAATATGGCGATCAACTCGGTCGATCGCGACGACCGCATGTCCTGCCAGCAGACCGGCTTCTGCTTCCAGGGCTGCAAATGGGGCGCCAAATGGTCGACGCTCTACACCGAGATCCCCAAGGGCGAGGCGACGGGCCATCTCGAAGTCAGGCCGAACGCCATGGCGATCAAGATCAACCATGACGCTAGCGGAAAGGTGACCGGCGTCGTCTATGCCGACAAGGACGGCAAGCTGCAGGAGCAGAAGGCGCGCATCGTCGCCGTTGCCGGCAATTCGATCGAGAGCCCAAGGCTGCTGCTCAATTCGGCGTCGGGCAAATTCCCCGATGGTCTTGCCAATTCGTCGGGGCAGGTGGGCAAGAACTACATGCGCCACACCACCGGCTCGGTCTATGCCATCTTCGACAAACCGGTGCACATGTATCGCGGCACCACCATGGCCGGCATCATCCGCGACGAGGCGCGCCATGACCCGTCCCGCGGTTTCGTCGGCGGCTACGAATTCGAGACGCTGTCGCTCGGCCTGCCGTTCATGGCGGCCTTCCTCGATCCTGGCGCCTGGGGCCGCTCGTTCACCACCGCACTCGACCACTACGACCACATGGCGGGCCTGTGGATTGTCGGCGAGGACATGCCGCGCGCGGAGAACCGCATCACGCTGCATGCCGACGAGAAGGACGCGCACGGCATGCCGATCGCCGACGTGCATTTCGACGACCATCCGAACGACACGGCGATGCGCAACCACGCCTACAAGCAGGCTATGGCACTTTACGATGCGGTTGGTGCCACGCGCACCTTCCCGACGCCGCCCTATCCGTCGACCCACAATCTCGGCACCAACCGGATGAGCGAAAAGGCGGAAGACGGCGTCGTCAACAAGCACGGCCAGGCGCACGACATCAAGAACCTGTTCGTGTCGGACGGCAGCCAGTTCACCACCGGGGCAGCCGAAAACCCGACCCTGACAATCGTGTCGCTCGCGATCCGCCAGGCCGACTACATCGCCGCGCAGATGTCGGCAAAGACGATCTAGTCACATCCTCCCGACAGACTGCTGGCGCGGAACCCGCAAGGTTCCGCGCCTTTTCTTGCCGCCTTATTGCTTGGTGCAGGTCGAGGCGGTGAAGGCGCCGTCGGGTTGCTTCATGATGATGTCGAAGGAGGGCACGGTTTCGCCGTCCAGCGTCGCCTGGGTCAGCGACAGCGAATTGCCCCCGGCGGTATAGCCGCCCAATGGCCCCAGCCACGAGATCACGCCGTTTGCGTCCATTTGATAGTTATAGCCCTGCTGCACGGGGCCGAAGACGCGGAGGCTGGTGTAGACCGGACCGCTGTAGACGTTCCCCTTGATGGTGATGTCGCCGAGGCTGAGGAACATGCCAAGCAGGTACACTTCGCAATGATAGCTGCCATCAGGCATCTTGCCGTCGCTGAAATCGGCTCGCGCGGGCCCGGTTGCCGCGGCCAGAAGCAGTATGCCGATAAAAATGCGTGAAATCCCTGAAACCATGACGTCGCTCGCTTGAAGAGCGAGCTTGCCCTATTTTTGCACCGCGCTGCAACATCGGTCGCCTGAGGTACGGCTGTTGAGGTCAAATTCTAGGCAATCTGACAGAATGAGTGAAAATTAGGCAACGACTGCGTAAGCTGCGCAAATTTCCCTCAATCGATTTCTGGCCGCCTCTCTTTGTTTTGGAAGCCCTATATTCCAAGGCGCTGATATCTCTGAACTATTTGTGCCCTTTCGGGATCGCTAGAGCGGTTGGCATGGGGGTTGCTTTGTAGTGTTGCGGTGCAATCAACCAGCTTGGGAGTCTGTAATATGAGGGGTAATTTCTCGACCATAACAAAAATGTTTTCGGCGAGCGTGGTCGCCGCCGGTCTGTTGATGTCCGTTCCGGCGAAGGCCGCTGACGACACGATCAAGGTCGGCATTCTCCATTCGCTGTCGGGGACCATGGCGATTTCGGAGACGACGCTAAAGGACGCCATGCTGATGCTCATCGACGAGCAGAACGCCAAGGGCGGCCTGCTCGGCAAGAAGCTCGAGGCGGTGGTTGTCGATCCGGCTTCCAACTGGCCGCTGTTTGCCGAAAAGGCGCGCGAGCTGATCTCCAAGGACAAGGTCGCGGCAGTGTTCGGCTGCTGGACCTCGGTGTCGCGCAAATCGGTGCTGCCGGTGTTCTCCGAACTCGACAACATCCTGTTCTATCCAGTCCAGTACGAGGGCGAGGAGAGCGAGCGCAACGTGTTCTATACGGGTGCGGCGCCGAACCAGCAGGCAATTCCCGCTGTCGACTACCTGATGAGCGAGGACGGCGGTTCGGTGAAGCGCTGGGTGCTGGAAGGCACCGACTACGTCTATCCGCGCACCACCAACAAGATTCTCGAGGCCTATCTGAAGGCCAAGGGCGTGGCTGCGGAAGACATCATGGTCAATTACACGCCGTTCGGATTCTCCGACTGGCAGACCGAGGTTTCGGCGATCAAGAAGTTCGGTTCGGCCGGCAAGAAGACCGCCGTCGTCTCGACCGTCAACGGCGACGCCAACGTGCCGTTCTACAAGGAACTCGGCAACCAGGGTATCAAGGCCGAGGACATCCCGGTCATGGCCTTCTCGGTCGGCGAGGAAGAGCTTGCCGGTCTCGACACCGCGCCGCTGGTCGGCCATCTCGCCGCCTGGAACTACTTTGAGAGCATCGACACACCCGAAAACAAGAAGTTCATCGCCGACTGGCACAAGTTCATCAAGAACGACAAGCGCACCACCAACGACCCGATGGAGGCCCACTATATCGGCTTCAACATGTGGGTGAAGGCGGTCGAGAAGGCCGACACCACCGATCCGGACAAGGTGATCGACGCCATGATCGGCGTCTCGGTGCCGAACCTGACGGGCGGCTATTCGACGATGATGCCGAACCACCACATCACCAAGCCGGTGCTGATCGGTGAAATCCAGGCCGACGGCCAGTTCGAAACCGTGTCGCGCACGCCGGGCCTGGTGATGGGCGACGAATGGTCCGACTATTTGCCTGATTCCAAGGACCTGATCTCCGATTGGCGCGCGCCTCTGTCCTGCGGCAACTTCAACGTTGCCACCGGCAAGTGCGGCGGCAAGGGCACGAATTGATCCCTCCCAGGGCTGACCTAGTCAGACCGCGCGCGTCCGGACGGCTACTACCGCCGTCCGGACGCCCACTTCAACCTTCAAGGGGCTAACGGAAGCCGATGACCTTAATCCGCGCGGGCCTGACGCTGTTGTTTCTGCTGGCGACGCTGTCGTCTTCGGGCGCTGGCGAAGCCGATCTGCGCGGCATCATCGCCAAATTCGCCACGGCCAAGGGCTTTTCCGAGATCGGAGCCGTCGTCCACGAACTGGCTGCTGCCGGCGATCCGGCGGTGGAGCGGCCGCTTGCGGCATTGGCCGACGGCAATCTCTATCTCCGCAAGGCCGATTCCCTGGTGTTTGTCGGCAAGGAAGCGGGCGAAAGCGTCCAGCTTTCCGACCCGTTGAGCGGCGAGGCCTCGGGCGAGGCAGCCAAGGACGACATTACCAAGATCAAGGTCAACAACACGCTGCGTCGCGTCATCCGCGATGCGTTGGGCACGCTGACGCTTGGCGCCAAGGATCCCGCCGTGCGCGTTGCCGCCGCCGACACCATGTTCAAGACGCCTGACGCCGCAAACATAGGGCCGCTCGATGCGGCGATCGCCAGTGAGACCGTGGCCAGCGTCAAGGCTCTGCTCGAACAGGCTCGCGCCGCGTCCGTGCTGGTTTCCGACCGGCCGGATGGCGACAAGCTGGCTGCCATCGCACTGATCGGCGCGCGTGGCGACCGCGATGCGGTTTCCCTGCTCACTTCGGTCGAGGCGAATTCCACCGACGCGGTCAGGCAAGCGGCGACAGCCGCGATCGCCAACATCAATTCGACATTGGCCTTCTGGGATGCCGGCCAGAATATCTGGTACGGCATTTCGCTGGGCTCGGTGCTGCTGCTGGCAGCAATCGGCCTCGCCATCACCTTCGGCGTCATGGGAGTCATCAACATGGCGCATGGCGAGATGGTCATGCTCGGCGCCTACACGACCTTCGTCGTCCAGCAGGTGATCCGCACCTCTTTTCCCGGCCTGTTCGACTGGTCGCTGGTTATTGCGCTGCCGCTGGCCTTCCTCGTCGCGGCCCTGGTTGGCCTGATCATCGAGCGCGGCGTCATCCGTTTCCTCTATGGCCGGCCGCTTGAAACGCTGCTGGCGACATGGGGCGTCTCGCTGATCCTGCAACAGGCCGTGCGCTCAATCTTCGGGCCGACCAACCAGGAGGTCGGCAACCCATCCTGGATGTCGGGCTCGTTCAATGTCGGACAGTTGGCGATCACCTGGAACCGCCTGTGGATCCTGGTTTTCGCGCTCGCTGTCTTCGCCATCCTGCTCTACGTGATGAAGCGCACGCCCTGGGGCCTGCAGATGCGCGCCGTCACCGCCAACCGGCGCATGGCCGCCTCGATGGGCATCAGGACGCCATGGGTAGACGCGCTGACTTTCGCGCTCGGCTCCGGCATTGCCGGGATAGCCGGTGTCGCGCTCAGCCAGATCGACAACGTCTCGCCCAATCTCGGTCGCGGCTACATCATCGACAGCTTCATGGTCGTCGTCTTCGGCGGCGTAGGCAATCTGTGGGGCACGTTGGTCGGCGCCTTCTCGCTCGGCATCGTCAACAAGTTCCTCGAGCCCTATGCGGGCGCGGTGCTGGGCAAGATCGTCGTGCTGGTGCTGATCATCCTGTTCATCCAGAAGCGCCCGCGCGGCCTGTTCGCGCTCAAGGGCAGGGCGGTGGAAGCATGATCACGGGACGCTTTTTTGCCGCCGGCGCGGACCGCCGCATCGCCATCACGATTTTCATCCTGCTGGCGGTGGCCGTCATCGTGCCGTTGCTCAACCTTGCGGTGTCTCCCACCAGCGCCTTCTACATCCCATCCTACATTGTCGCGCTGACCGGCAAATATCTCTGCTATGCGCTGCTCGCCTTGGCGCTCGATCTTGTCTGGGGCTATTGCGGCATCCTTTCGCTCGGCCACGGCGCCTTCTTCGCGCTCGGCGGCTATGCGATGGGCATGTATCTGATGCGCCAGATCGGCTCGCGCGGCGTCTACGGCAACCCCGTCTTGCCCGACTTCATGGTGTTTCTGAACTACAAGGAACTGCCATGGTTCTGGTATGGCTTCGACCATTTCTGGTTCGCCGGGCTCATGGTGCTCGCGGTGCCTGGCCTGCTCGCTTTCGTCTTCGGCTGGTTCGCCTTCCGCAGCCGCGTCACCGGCGTCTATCTCTCGATCATCACCCAGGCGATGACGTATGCGCTGCTGCTTGCCTTTTTCCGCAACGACATGGGGTTCGGCGGCAACAACGGCCTGACCGATTTCAAGGATATTCTGGGCTTCAACGTGCAGGCCGACCCGACGCGTTCGGCGCTGTTTGCCGCCAGCGCCGTCATGCTCGCGCTCGCCGTCTTCGTCACCTGGGCGATCGTCGGCTCCAAATACGGCAAGCTCTTGATGGCTGTGCGCGATGCCGAGAGCCGCACGCGCTTCCTCGGCTGGCGGGCGGAGAACGTAAAACTGTTCGCCTTCACCGTCTCGGCTGTCATGGCCGGCATTGCCGGCGCGCTCTACGTACCGCAGGTCGGCATCATCAATCCGGGTGAATTCGAGCCGGCCAATTCGATCGAGGTCGTTGTGTGGGCCGCCGTCGGCGGGCGCGGCACCATTGTCGGACCGATCATCGGTGCGTTGCTGGTCAATGCCGGCAAATCCTGGTTCACCGGCGTGCTGCCGGAGTTCTGGCTGTTCGCGTTGGGCGGGCTGTTCGTCGCCGTCACGCTTTTGCTACCCAAGGGCATCATCGGCATGTGGGATTCTTGGCGTGGCGACGCCAAGGCGTTGCGGGCAGCTTCCGTTGCCGAGGAAGCCGGCAGCGACCCCGACGTTCCGCCGCCGGCGAAAATCGTTCGCAGCGAGGCGAGAAAACCCGGCGATTGGTCCGCCAGCAACCCCGAACCGCAGCCGGCGGAGTGAGCGACCATGTCGAAGTCGAACACAATCCTTTATCTCGACGGCGTCTCGGTCTCCTTCGACGGCTTTCGCGCCATCAACAATCTGTCGCTGGTGCTCGACAAGGGCGAGATGCGCGCCATCATCGGCCCCAACGGCGCCGGCAAGACGACGATGATGGACATCGTCACCGGCAAGACGCGGCCCGATGAAGGCGAAGTGTTCTTCGACGGCCAGGTCGATCTGACCAAGCATGACGAGGCCGAGATCGCCATGATGGGCATCGGCCGCAAGTTTCAGAAGCCGACCGTGTTCGAAAGCCACACGATCGAGGAAAACCTGATGCTGGCGCTGAAAGGTCCGCGCTCGATCTTCCCGGCGCTGTTTCATCGCCGCTCGGCCGCCGAGACGCGGCAGATCGATGACATCCTCGGCATCATCCGGCTTGGCGACAAGCGCAACGAATTGGCAGCCAATCTCAGCCACGGACAAAAGCAGTGGCTCGAGATCGGCATGCTCTTGGCGCAGGACCCGAAACTGCTTCTGGTCGACGAGCCGGTCGCCGGCATGACTGATGCCGAGACCGAGGAAACCGCGCGGCTGCTCAAGGATATCGCGCGCGACCATTCGGTCATCGTCGTCGAGCACGACATGCATTTCGTGCGCGAGCTAGGCGTCAAGGTCACCTGCCTGCATGAGGGCTCGGTGCTTAGCGAAGGCACACTCGATTTCGTGTCGGCCGACGAGCGCGTCGTCGAAGTCTATCTGGGGAGATGAGCATGGTCTGGCGGGTTCAATTCCATCGCTTCGATCTGTCGTTTCTCCGGTTCTGGAAAAGGCGCTGAGAGATGCTCGAAGTTTCAAACGCCACACTGCACTACGGCGCCGCCCAGGCGCTGCGCGGCGTGTCGCTGAAAGCGGGCGCCGGCAAGATCACTTGCGTGCTCGGCCGCAACGGCGTCGGCAAGACCAGTTTGATGAGATCGATCGTCGGCCATCACCGGCTGACGAGCGGAAGCGTTGCCTTCGAGGGGAAGGCGCTCGACCGGAGCGCGGCGTATGACCGCGCCCGGTCGGGCATCGCATTCGTGCCGCAGGGCAGGGAGGTCTTTCCGCTGCTCACCGTGCGGGAGAACCTGGAATCAGGCTTCGCGCCGCTGAAACGGGCCGACCGCAACATTCCGGCGCATGTCTTCGAGCTGTTTCCGGTACTGAAACAGATGCTCGGCCGCCGTGGCGGCGACCTTTCCGGGGGGCAGCAGCAGCAGCTTGCCATCGGCAGGGCATTGGTGATGCGGCCGAAGCTGCTGGTGCTCGACGAGCCGACGGAAGGCATCCAGCCGTCGATCATCAAGGATATCGGCCGCGCCATCCGCTATCTGCGCGACCAGGCCGGCATCGCCGTGCTTTTGGTCGAACAATATCTCGATTTCTGCCGCGAGCTCGCCGACGAGGTCAACATCATGGACCGGGGTCTGATCGTCCATACCGGCCCGGCGGAAGATTTGGACCGTGCTGATGTCAGGAAGTTCCTGACGGTCTAGAATCGTAGTTGGACTTCAGTTGACGGTCCGAAATCCTTGGCAAGTCTAATATTTCTCCGATCCAGCCCTGTGCGTCACTGGCGCACCATGGGCTGCGTGCTAGTCTTTCCATGGCTTTTGTGAGTCGGCCGCTTCCGTATCAGTCTGGTTATCGCAGATCGAGGGCGCGGCTAGCACCGGGCAAGTTTCACGCAAGCAAAGCTACCTAGCTTCCCTCCTGCGATCTCTGTCGTTCAAACGCGCACACAGGCTAAGGGACAGCCATGGAACGTTACGTCGAGGACTACCAGAAGCGGCGACTTATCGAACGTGTCGATATCATCGCCGCCATCAACATCTTGAGGTCACAGGGCTGCGAATACGACGACCTGATCGAGGAAATCACGAAGGTTTTCTACGTCGATCTCGATGCCTTCAATGAAATCGTCATGGCGGCGTAGACGCTGCTTCGATCGCAATCAGTTCGTGCGACAGACGCGGCGAACAGCTGGTCGCTCTGCGGCGGCTCAACCATCTGCCCAGAGTTCCAACATACCGTGATGCCTCCATCTAGTTGTCCTGCCGGCGCTTCTCAATTTGATAGGTCAGCCAGCGACAGAACATTCCGATGATGGATAGTGCCGCGCCGCCAATCAAACAGGCGATGAGCACAGGGCTTTTTGGGGCACTCGACCAGCTCACGATGGCGAGCAGGGCTACACTTCCGGTCGAGATCAAATAACCGATCCCCTTCAGAAGGTGCAGAGAAGCGTTTGTCATGCACGGGTTCTCCCGAAAGGTTCTGCCTTTCGGAACATTCTCCACGTTGTGAAGTTCCATCGCTGCCACCGGGCCATGCGAATTGCGCCGGATGATTGGCAACAAAGATATCAAGGCTGGCCAGTCTAACCCGCGCGCCGGTATGCCGAGGCGGTGACACGGTTGCGGCCTCCGCGCTTGGCGTCATAGAGCGCCTTGTCGGCGGCGTTGAGCACCTTGTCGAAGCCGAGGCCTTCCTTGGTGCCGAAAGCAAATCCGGCACTGACCGTGCATATCAGCGAGCCTGTCTCGGCTTCGATGCGGTGCGCGGCGAAAGCTGCCCGAATGGCCTCGGCGGTGGCCTCCACCGTTTCGGGCAAAGTCCGCTTCAGCACCAGCGCGAACTCCTCGCCGCCCATGCGCGCGGCGACGTCGGCCGGGCGGAGATTGCCGGCGAGTTCCCGCGCGAACACCTTCAGCACCTCATCGCCGGCGGCGTGGCCGAATTCGTCGTTGATGGCCTTGAAGTTGTCGAGATCGAAGACGACCACCGCCGTGAAGGCGCCGACCGGCGCATCGCCGTGCAGGTCGAACAGGGCGCGGCGGTTGAGCAGGCCGGTCAGCGGGTCGGTCAGGGCATTGTGGCGGTGATGCCGGGCCAGACGTCCTTGGTTCAGGGCCAGGGAAAGCGCCCCGATCCCGGTCATGCTGGCGATGACGATGATGAGGCTCAGTTCCTCGGCCCAGTTGCTTGGCGCATGTCCAAGGACCAGCTTTCCATCCGAGGCTAGAACCATGGCGCAGAGAGCGAAGGATGCGGCCGTGGCAGAATAGAGCGCGGTGATACCGATCGTCAGGGCAGGGGCTTCGTCGCGGCCTTTCCAGTATTCGACCGCCGTTGCGAACAGAAGCAAGGCGGCGAAGGCATTTTCGAATAGGAAGCCCAGCCCGTCATAGCCTAGAGCCATGGGAGGCAACGTCACGGCCAGCGAAATGGCGCTGCCAAGCACCGTTCGCGGCACTGGCGAGCCGCCGGTTCTGAACTGGTAGGCCGCGCCCAGCATTGTCGAGAAACCGAGCAGGAGGAAAGCCAGCGTGGCGATGCCCAGCAGGCGCCCGGGCATATCGATATAGGCGTCATAGACAAAAATATCGCCGACCACGAACACCAGGCTGATCGCCCATGTCAGCAGGAATTTCTCCGAGCGAGCGGTCAGCCACATGCCAAACAATGTCAGGCTCAGGCAGGCAGCGGAAAAACCGACAGCCAGCAGAAGTGAAGTGTAGTCGAGCGACATGCCCCTCGTCCTTGCCCGCGGAGGTCCAGATCTGCGACTGGTTTAGCTGGATTCATGCAGCAAGGAGGTATCGATAAGGTTACGACGGTGGCGAAGATGCCATGATTCCGCTGCGTCAGGGCACCGGCAGATCCTGGTCCACTCGCTTCATCAGTGCCATGGCGCCGAACGGCGCGCGCACCTTGCCCTCGGTGATGAAGTAGACGAACACGTCGCGCGGCTTTACCGGCGCATCGGTGGCGGGGTCGGCGCGCCGCAGGTCGGCCGGCTGCTTGCCTTGCGCCCAGGTCTTTACCCGCGCGGCCCATTCATCGAGACCTTTCTGCGTGTAACAGTCGGGATTGTCATCGCTGCCGGTCTGCAGCCGGGCGTAGACGAAATCGGCGGTGATGTCGGCGATATCAGGATATTTGGCATGGTCGGCGTAAACGATCGCGGCCTTGTATTTTCGGGCAAGTGCCGCGAATTCCGGGACGATAAAACTGTCGTTGCGGACTTCGAGCGCATGGCGCAGCGCAACGCCGTCCTGCCTTTCCGGCAGCAGTTTCAGGAAGGCTTCGAAATCGTCCGGATCGAATTTCTTGGTCGGCGCGAACTGCCACAGGATCGGCCCGAGCTTTTCACCGAGCGCCGCCACGCCGGAGCCAAGGAAGCGCGTCATCGATTCGCCGGCCTCGCCCAGCACGCGCCGGTTGGTGACGAAGCGGTTGCCCTTCAGCGAGTAAACAAAACCGTCCGGCGCCTCGTTGGCCCATTTGACGAAGGTCGGCTCCTTGAAGCTCGAATAGTAAGTGCCGTTGACCTCGATGCTCGGCACCTGGCGAGTGGCGTAGTTCAGTTGCTTGGCCTTGGAAAGCTTGTCGGGATAGAATGACGTATCCCAGGGCTCGAACGTCCAGCCGCCCATGCCGGCGCGGATTGTTCCCGATGATTTGGTCACCATTTTTCTCCGTGTCGCTTGCCAATGGTTTCGGTTGTTAGTTTTTGTGTGGGGTCTTTGAAACCGGTCTCCGGCTAAACCGCACTATCGGCTGGCCAATCGCCGGACCCGTGCAGGACATTTATCGCCATCGTCCCCAGGTTTTGCATGCCAGTAACGTCGGAGGCATCGAGCCTATCTCCGGAAACGATCAGGAAACCGCCCGGGGCATGATTGCCGGGTCTCAGTATCGGCGGGATCGCTTTGATGCGCCCAAGGCGGAGGGAGCTCACGGAGCCAGGGCACAAGCCGGCGCGATAATGCACCAGGAGATCAGGCAGATCCGCGGCCCGTGAGCCTGCATGCTGGCTAGCCGCCCTGTCGATCATTGCGACAACGGGTTGTCCGGTCTGATCGTCCCTCAGTTCCATCAGCAGGGTTTCTACCAGATCGAGTATTCTTGACCGTTCCGCGTCGACTTGACCGTCCTTGAAAGCCACAGCCGGATTGATGCGAAAAGCGGTGCAGTTCTCGTTGTAGGGCAGCATTTCGCAAAGCGGCCACCATCGCCGGTCTTCAAGCTTCACGACATGCCGCACAAACCGCGTCCAGCGCGACTCGCCAAGTATCCGATTTGCCCGGTTGACGACCTCGGGCATCAGGTGAGCAAGGGAAGCGTTCGGCTGCATCGCGGTCGTCGAGAAGACAATGATCTGAGTGCCGGAGCCGGCCGCCGCCACGAGATCACCGATCGCTCCGTCAATGTCGCCTAGAATCGTCTCGATTGGTGTGCCGAGCCGCTCGTTGCGGCTCGGATCGAACTCCGGATCAACCTCGTTGACGAGGTCCCAAAGCGCATGGCCGGCGCAATGCGCTTCCTTGAACCCGACGATAAACAGATCCCATGCATCGCTGCCAAGATAGTGCAGAGCGGCGGCACGTTTCCTAGCGACTGCAACGCGCAAATTGGCAAGGACGTCGGCCGCCTCTGCGTCGTCCAATGGGCCGTCATGATCACATTGGCTCGGCGGCGCTGCGCCAAAGCGCGCGACAACCTCGCCTGCAAGGGCCGCCGGATAGCTCTTTGGCTCCTGGAAATAACGTCCATGCACAAGCCAGTCGGCCAAATGGATGCCGTTGAGCTGCCTTGGGAGGCGGCATTTCGGAATGTCGAACACGCCGATTCTAAGGTTCGGCGCTGTCTCCCAAAACGTTTCGCGGTCGACCTCATCGGTGCAGATCATGCCGAACCTGCCGCTGCGAAGCCGCTGCAGATAGTGATAGCGCCCATGTTCACCCATACCGGCCGCGTACTGGAATGAAGCCCACAGGGTGTCATCCGTCGCTCCCGCATGTGCGGTGAGATATTTGACCCTCCCACGTGCACGCAGCGATGTGAGGTTGGGGAGTAGGCCGTTTTGGCTTAACCTGTCGACCAGACTCCCGTCCGCACCGTCGAGTGCCACCATGAGAATCCGTGCGGTCACGCCGTTCCCCCGAGCACCAAGGGCTCCAACGTCCGGTTGCCGGCGCCGAAGTGAATTCGTTGCGGATTGCTCACAATCGTCCTCCCGAATTCACAGTGGATCAGGCCGGCGAAGCCTTGTCGACGGCTTTTGCCATGTCGACGAGCACCCATCCTGCCCGGTAGGGATTGGGCCGGCGACCCGTTTCGTGGAAACCGTAGGCCAGATAGAGTGCTATGTTCCGCTCCATTCTGGCGTTGGTGTAAAGCCGCACCTCGGACAAACCCAACAGGCGCGTCTGCTCGTCCGCATGTTTGAGGAGTGCGATGCCGAAGCCTTTGCCCTGAAAGTCGGGGGAGATCGCGACGGAGAAGATCATCGCGTGATCGTCGTGCCGTTCCAGTGTGAGCACTCCGGCAATTTCGCTGCCGCTCTCCATCACCCACACCTCGCCGCCCTCAATGCGCGGCGCATAGTCCTCGGTGACCGGGATCGGCGGTGCGCCTAACAGTGCGGTGTAAGGCGCATAGGCCGCTTCGGTCAGCGAGACGACAGTTTGGAGATCACCGGCAAGCGCTTTTCTGATTGTCATTCAAAAGCTCCAGGCACCAACCGGTCCGATCATCACTCCGCCGCTTCGCGCTTGCCTCCCGGGCGCCGTTCCAGCAGTTCCTTGAGGAACTGGCCGGTGTAGCTGCGCTTCTCGCGCACGATCGCTTCCGGCGTGCCGGAGGCGACCAGCTCGCCGCCGCCGTCGCCGCCTTCGGGGCCGAGATCGAGCACCCAGTCGGCGGTCTTTATGACCTCGAGATTATGCTCGATGACGACCACCGTGTTGCCCTGGTCGACCAGTTCATGCAGCACTTCCAACAGCTTGGCGACGTCGTGGAAATGCAGGCCGGTGGTCGGCTCGTCGAGAATGTAGAGCGTCTTGCCGGTGGCCTTGCGCGACAGTTCCTTGGCCAGCTTGATGCGCTGCGCCTCGCCGCCCGACAGCGTCGTTGCCTGCTGGCCGATATGGATGTAGCCGAGGCCGACCTGCTTCAGCGTGTCGAGCTTGTCGCGCACGCCGGGCACGGCGGCGAAGAAGTCGACGCCTTCCTCGACTGTCATGTCGAGCACGTCGGCGATCGACTTGCCCTTGAACAGGACATCGAGCGTCTCACGGTTGTAGCGCTTGCCGTGACAGACGTCGCAAGTGACATAGACGTCGGGCAGGAAGTGCATCTCGATCTTGATGACGCCGTCGCCCTGGCAGGCCTCGCAGCGGCCGCCCTTGACGTTGAAGGAGAAGCGTCCCGGCAGGTAGCCGCGCGCCTTGGCTTCGGGCAGGCCGGCGAACCAGTCGCGGATCGGCGTGAAGGCGCCGGTGTAGGTGGCGGGATTCGAACGCGGCGTGCGGCCGATCGGCGACTGGTCGATGTCGATGACCTTGTCGAGGAATTCGAGGCCCTCGATGCGGTCGTGATCGGCCGGGTGTTCGCGCGAGCCCATGATGCGGCGCGACGCCGCCTTGAACAGCGTCTCGATCAGAAAGGTCGACTTGCCGCCGCCCGACACGCCGGTCACGGCGGTAAAGGTGCCGAGCGGGATTTCGGCGGTGACGTTCTTCAGATTGTTGCCACGCGCGCCGACGATCTTGAGGCGCCGGTTCTTCTTCGCTTCACGCCGCACGCCGGGCGTCGCCACCTCGAGTGCGCCCGACAGATACTTGCCGGTGATCGAGTTCGGATTGGCCATGACCTGCTGCGGCGTGCCCTGGGCGATGATCTCACCGCCATGGATGCCGGCGGCCGGACCCATATCGACGACATAGTCGGCATGCAGGATTGCGTCCTCGTCATGCTCGACGACGATCACCGTGTTGCCAATGTCGCGCAGGTGCTTGAGCGTGTCGAGCAAGCGGGCATTGTCGCGCTGGTGCAGGCCGATCGACGGTTCGTCCAGCACATAGAGCACGCCGGTGAGGCCGGAGCCGATCTGCGAGGCCAGCCGGATGCGCTGGCTCTCGCCGCCCGACAGCGTGCCGGAATTGCGCGACAGCGTCAGATAGTCGAGCCCGACATCGTTGAGGAAGCGCAGCCGTTCGCGGATTTCCTTGAGCACGCGCACCGCGATCTCGTTCTGCTTGTCGTTGAGCGACGCGGGCAGATCGGTGAACCACTGGTCGGCCTTGCGGATGGAAAGCTCGGTGACTTCGCCGATGTGCCTGCCCGCAATCTTGACGGCCAGCGACTCCGGCTTCAGCCGATACCCCTTGCAGACCGGGCAAGGCGTCGCCGACATGAAGCGCTCGATCTCCTCGCGCATCCAGGCGGATTCAGTCTCTTTCCAGCGCCGCTCGAGATTGGGGATGACGCCTTCGAAAGTCTTTGTCGTCTTGTAGGAGCGCAGGCCGTCATCATACTGGAAGGTGATCTCGCGCTCGCCGGTGCCGCGCAGGACGGCCTCCTTGGCCTCTTCGGACAAATCCTTGAACTTGTCGCCGAGCTTGAAGCCATAGGCCTTGCCCAGCGCTTCAAGCGTTTGCGCGTAATAGGGTGACGTCGACTTCGCCCACGGGCTGACGGCGCCGTCGCGCAGCGAGACGTTTTCGTCCGGCACGATCAGATTGCCGTCGATGGCGCGCTGGCTGCCGAGACCGTCGCAGGTCGGGCAGGCGCCGAACGGGTTGTTGAACGAGAACAGCCGCGGTTCGATTTCCGGAATGGTGAATCCGGAGACTGGGCAGGCGAACTTTTCCGAGAACAGGATGCGCTCATGCGTCTCGTTCTTCGACTTGTTGACCGAATCCTCGCCGGTCTGGCTGGCATCGAGCGGCTTGTCGGCGAATTCGGCGACCGCCAGCCCATCGGCCAGCTTCAGCGCCGTTTCGATCGAATCGGCAAGCCGCGTCGCCAGATCGCCGCGCACGACGATGCGGTCGACGACGACATCAAGGTCATGCTTGTATTTCTTGTCCAGCGCCGGCACGTCGGCGATCTCATAGAAGACGCCGTCGACCTTGACGCGCTGAAAGCCCTTCTTCTGCAGCTCCAGCAATTCCTTGCGGTACTCGCCTTTGCGGCCGCGCACCATCGGCGCCAGGATGAACAGGCGCGTGCCTTCCTCGACCGCCAGCACGCGGTCGACCATCTGCGAAACCGTCTGGCTCTCGATCGGCAGGCCGGTGGCCGGCGAATAGGGGATGCCGACGCGCGCAAAAAGCAGGCGCATATAGTCGTAGATCTCAGTGACGGTGCCGACCGTCGAACGCGGGTTCTTCGAGGTGGTCTTCTGCTCGATGGAAATGGCGGGCGACAGGCCGTCGATCTGGTCGACGTCAGGCTTCTGCATCATTTCGAGGAATTGCCGGGCGTAGGCCGACAGGCTTTCGACGTAGCGGCGCTGGCCCTCGGCATAGATCGTGTCGAAGGCAAGCGATGACTTGCCGGACCCCGACAGGCCGGTCATAACGATGAGGCTGTCACGCGGCAGGTCGAGATCGACATTCTTCAGATTGTGTTCGCGCGCCCCGCGAATGGAAAGATATTTATGGTCGGCCATAGCCGGTCGCCGCCTCAGAATCTGGAATTTCCTGGAATGGCGGGTTTTCCCGGCCATCCCCTATGTAGGTAGTTTTGCCGCCACGTCGAGAGACGCCACAATTCCCGACAAAGCGTTTAAGCGTCTTTCACGTGGCCGGGCAAGCGGAAAGAACAAAGGCTGAACACGCTCCTGACAAAGCTGTGCAAAAACTGACTTGTACGCAACCTCCCCTCGATCACGTTTTTCGCTAACCGGCTATTGATGGTTGACGCGACGGACTCAGGGGCGCAGTCTTCGGCAGTCAACGAAGCCGGCCGTCTCTTTCGATGGCCTCGCCGCCCAGAGGCGGCCTGCGAGACGCCGCAGGCATTTGCGATTTGTGCTTCGGATTGACAAACAGTCGCAACGGACAGAGGAGCGGAGCTATGACGCCACCGGATCGTCCCCTAGGGTTCCAGTTGTCACTGGAGCCGCGGCAGGCATAAGTGCCAGGGTTTTAGCGTTTTCGCCAGCCGGCAAACCGTGACCTGCCATCTCCCGTAAAAATCAGAGACTGCTAGTCGGATCGTCGGCTGAACGCCGCGGTGCATCCGAAATCAAACGCCGGCAGTACACTCCCGGCAAAATTTGGATTTGAGATCCAAAAAGGCCCCGTCCGTTTGCCCAAGGCACGGCGGGGCCGTTTTCATGTGCGGATTGTTGTTGACGATAGGCGCAACGCAGCAGGCGCCGGCACGCACTGTCAGTGGCGCGGCGGCCCGATCGAGCCGGCGCCGACGTCGACGGTGATGCTGCCGGAAATCCTGACATCCGTATCGCCGATCTTGAATGTGCCGTTCTCGCCGGCTGGCAGCGCATCGTCCGGCTCGGGAGCCGGCTTGGCGATGCGGTAGTCGCCGGTCACGCCGGGCAGGGCGCCTTTCTGCGCCGGCCAACTGTCCTCAGCGAGCGCCACGCCACTCACGAGGCCGGCAAAAGCGAGCGCAGCAACGGCGATGACGTGGTGCAATGATCTGGACGAATGAGTGTCGGTCATCCCAGGACTATAGTGGCGCGCGCCCGATGGAACCAGACCGGCATCGTCAAATCTTCGACAGCCGGCCGGACTCCGATCCGGCTCTGGCTTACGCCGCCTTTTTTCGCGTATCGAAAACATGGTCGACGATGCCCCATGCCTGGGCTTCGCGGGCGGTCATGAAGTGGTCGCGGTCCAACGTTCGTTCGACCTCTTCATAGGTTCGGCCGCAATGCTGCGCGTAGAGTTCGGCCATGTGCCGTTTCGTCCTGCCGATGCGCTCGGCATGTCGCTGGATGTCGGATGCCTGGCCCTGGAACCCGCCCAGCGGCTGATGCAGCAGGATGGTGGCGTTCGGCAGGGAAATCCGGCGACCTGGTGTGCCTGCCATCAGCAGGAACGAGCCCATCGATGCGGCAAAGCCCATGCATACGGTCGACACCGGGCAGCTGATATATTGCATCGTGTCGTAGATGGCGAAGCCGCTGGTGACCACGCCGCCCGGCGAGTTGATGTAGAGCGAGATCTCCTTGTCAGGATTGTCCGATTCCAGCGACAGCAGCTGCGCGCAGACCAGCGCCGAGATGTCGTCGTTGATCTCGCCGTTGATGAAGACGATGCGCTCGCGCAGCAGCCGTGAAAAGATGTCGAAGGCACGTTCGCCGCGGCTCGATTGCTCGATCACCATCGGCACCAGATTGGCAACACCGCTCATTTCTCTTCTCCGATTTTCGTATTATGCCGCGCGCAGAAGGCGCGGTGCGTTCGCGGCGATGGGCTTTCCAATTGCGCGCAAACCGAGCGAAAGCCGGCAGCCGGCGCCTGCCATGGCGACGGCAGGCATGGCCTTGCGGGCAAAGCCGTCATGGACGACACGCAGATGCGTGCCGCCGGAAACGGTTCGGGCAAGCGTAAAGGTAACGGTGCTGTCGAGCGGATCCCGCCTAGCTGCGTCGCCCGGCTGCTCCCGCCAGGAATAGCGCAGCAGCTTCTCGGGCTCGGCGTCGAGGATTTCGCATTCGATCGGCGCATCCGGACCGGCGAAGGCAAAATGGTTGCCGATCTCGGGGCGGATGTCGTTCGGCATCATCCAGGCGGCGAGCAATTCCGGTACGGTCAGGGCTCGCCAGACCTTTTCCGGCGGTTCAGCAAGGTCGTACTCGAACTCGAGCGCATCCGCGGCGTCGCTTTGGCCCACGTTGGTGGTTAATCCCGCCTTGTTCATTGATCCATGTCCTTCAAAACCGCCTTCAGCCTTTCAATGCGTTCCGGCCAGAAGGTCCGGTAGCGTTCGATCCAGGAGAGCAAGGGGGCGAGTCCCTGCGGGTCGGCGCGGTAAAAGGCGTTGCGGCCGGCACGCCGCTCGACCACCAGCCCGGCGCCGCGCAGCACCGCCAGATGCTGCGACACCGCGGGCTGCGACACCGTCATACCGGTGCGCAATTCCGACACGCTCATCTCGCCGGCGGCGAGCCGCTCAAAGACGGCGCGGCGCGTCGGGTCGGCCAGTGCGCGAAAAATCTCTGCTTCGATCATGCCGAAAGCATAAGTGCATACTTATTGATTTGGCAAGCGGTCTTTTCAAACCCATATGATCGGCTTCAGCGTTGCTGCCATTCCTTGACAATAAGCAGCGATGCAGATAGGAACGAAAAGGGAACAAAAACCTTGTGGGTAAAGGCAGCCATGGCAAGCGGCGATCGCCTGCAGCCTGTAAGGTGCTGCGACAAAAATTTGTTTCGGATGAGCGCGGAGAAATATCATGGCTGGTAGCGTCAACAAGGTCATTCTGGTCGGCAATCTCGGCGCGGATCCCGAAATCCGTCGCCTGAATTCGGGCGAGCCGGTCGTCAACATCCGGATCGCCACATCGGAAAGCTGGCGCGACAAGAATTCCGGCGAACGCAAGGAAAAAACCGAGTGGCACAATGTCGTCATCTTCAATGAGGGCATCGCCAAGGTGGCGGAGCAGTATCTGAAGAAGGGCATGAAGGTCTATGTCGAAGGCCAGTTGCAGACGCGCAAATGGCAGGACCAGACCGGCGCCGACAAATACACGACGGAAGTCGTGCTGCAGAAATTCCGTGGCGAGCTGCAGATGCTCGACGCGCGTGGGCAGGGTGAAGGCGGCCAGGTCGGCGGCTACGCCGGTGGCGGCAGCAGCCGTGGTTCCGATTTCGGCCAGTCCAGCCCGAGCGAAGGCTTCAATCGCGGTGGTGGCGGCAACGCGCCGAGGGGCGGCGGTGGCGGCGGCTCGTCGCGCGAACTGGACGATGAAATCCCGTTCTGATCGCAACAGCAGATGTTATTTTCGGCGTAAGTCAAACATTGCGCGCCCCGAGAGTCCCTCATGGACTTTCGGGGTTTTGCATTGTCGAATTGAACGCTGACTTGGCGATCAACGAAATGTGGCGAAGGACGAGTTCGATGAAAGCACGCGTAAAGTGGGTCGAGGAGCGGACCTTCGTCGGCGAGTCCGGCAGCGGCCACAAGGTCGTGCTCGGAACCGCGCCCGGACCGGAAGGCAGGACGCCGGGACCGAGCCCGATGGAGCTGGTGCTGATCGGCACCGGCGGCTGTTCGGCCTATGATGTCGTGCATATCCTCGAAAAGGGCCGCGAGGCGATCGAGGACTGCGTCGTCGAACTCGACTCCGACCGAGCCGAAACCGAGCCAAGAGTGTTCACCCGCATCCATATGCATTTCGTCGTCAAGGGCAGGGCACTCTCCAGCGACAAGGTGAAACGCGCGATCGACCTTTCGATCGAAAAATATTGCTCGGCCTCCGCGATGCTTGCCAGGACCGCCACGATTACCCACGATTTCGAGGTCATCGACACGACGGCGAAATAGAACGGCTTCGGGATTCTCGCCACGTCAGCTTGTCAGCCCGCTATCAGCGCCTTGATGCCATCGGCGACGAATTGCACGGCCAGTGCCGCCAGGATGACGCCGAGCAGACGGGTCAGGATCGAGCGGCCGGTCTGGCCGAGGAAGCGGTCTATGCGTTCCGACAGCACGAACACCAGATAGGTGATGGCGAGGCAGACGAAGATGATGCCGACCAGTGCCGCCTGCGCGGCAAAGCCTTGAAACGAGCCGGAAAGCAGTACTGTTGCCGAAATGGCACCGGGGCCGGCGATCAGCGGGATCGCCAGCGGGAAGGCGGCGATGTTGTGGATCATGTCCTTGGTGATGGCGACGTCGCCGATCTTTTCCTTGCGGTCCTGCCGGCGCTCAAACACCATTTCGAAGGCGATGAAGAACAACAGGAAGCCGCCGGCGACCCGGAAAGCCGGCAGCGTGATGCCGAACACCGACAGGATCGAGGCGCCTGCCACCGCAAACAGCGCCATCACCAGGAAGCCGATGATCGAGGCGCGGACGGAAACCTGCTGGCGCTCCTCGCGGTTCATGCCGCGTGTGACGGCGAGGAACAGCGGCGCCAGGCCGGGCGGATCGATGGTCACGAGAATGGTGACGAAGGCATTGAACAGGCTGTCGAAACTCGGCATCTCTGACCCTCCCGCCGGGCCGTGCCCGTACCAGGATAATTGGTAGAGCAAAGCCCGTTCGGTGGGAACTGTTCGTGAGAAAGTGGCTGATGCCGGCGGGACAGAGGGCGGCGCGAGGGATGGCGACGCTTTTATTCTGGTCTGCTGCAATCCTCGGTGATCAAACCGCTCGGCGCGCCAGGAACTCGACTTCCAGCCGCCATGTCGCGCCATTGTCGTGCGAGCGCTCGCCCAGCCATCGGAAGGAGTTTTCGGTGATACGGGAAAAACTCCAACGCACCGATGAACCGGTGCCGTCGGCGCCCACTTGCACGATCGTGTCACCCTCGGCACGGCCGAGCTGGCGGCTGAAGTACTGGTTGCGCGGATCGCTCCAGAAAATGTGCCAGGCGTCCTGGCCGGGATCATAGACACGCAGCGTCGTGCCGTAGAACGTCCAGGCGCCGAGCGAAGGCTGGGAGCCAGTGTCCCGCGCGGGCAGGATCCAGACGTCCTGAATCGCCCGGCCTTCCAGCACCCAGCCGAAATGCACCTCGCCACGCCCTGTCAGGACCGTACCGTCCTCGAGATGGCGCGAGGCGTCGAAAGTCCAGGCGCCGACGAAGCGGCCGTAAAGGCTCAGTTTTTCAGCAAGCCCCGCGATCGGTCCGGGGCTATGCAGGGCTTCGGCAAACGAAGATTGATCGAACATGGTTGTGGCCCTCTTCTTGTCAGGAGACCGTGAGGAGTAGGCCGTGACGGGGTTCTGGGCTTGGGAAAAATTGCTATATTTCGACCATGACGGCGACCACCCATGTTCTCGCATCCGGACCCGGCTGGCATGTGACGGATGTGATCTGCACCGCTAGTGCCGGCGATCGGCCGTTCGAGGAAGCGCATCAGGATTTCTGCGTCGCTGCGGTCACCAGCGGCACGTTCCGCTACCGCGCCCAACAAGGCACGGCGATGCTGGCGCCCGGCGCGCTCCTGCTTGGCAATCCCGGCACATGTTACGAATGCGGGCACGAGCATGGTAGCGGCGACCGTTGCCTCTCGTTCCACTTCAGGCCGTCCTACATGGAACGGATCGCGGCTGGCGTGCCGGGCGCCAGGAAGCTGGCTTTCGAGGCGGCGCGCCTGCCGCCTTTGCCGGTCCTGGCGCCACTGCTGGCCGAGGCGGAGACCGCACGCGAGATGGCCGACATCGACGCCTTCGAGGAACTTTCCCAGCGCATCGCCGGTGCTGCCGTCGCTACAGCCTCTGGCGCTACGCATGTCAGGCGCGCACCAAGCCGCCGCGATCAGAAGCGGGTGGCCGAGGCCGTGCGGCGGATCGAACTCGATGTCGACGGGACGGTCTCGCTTTCAGCGCTTGCCGATGACACGGCGACTAGCCCGTATCATTTCCTGCGCATTTTCCGGCAGGTAGCGGGTATGACGCCCTACCAATTCCTGCTCAAGACGCGATTGCACAGGACCGCGGTGCGGCTGCGCATGTCGGACGATACGATTTCGGCGATCGCCTTCGACGCCGGCTTCAACGATCTGTCGACCTTTAATCGTCGTTTTCGGCGGATCATGGGGGAGACGCCGGGCCAGTATCGCAGCCGCCGTGGCGCATAGGCCGTTTCTGCTTCGTGAATCGGCCCCGTGCCCGCAAAGGCGCCGGGGCGGCGAAAACCGCCTTGGCCATATCGTCGCAATCAGTGGTATCCATTTGAAATTACCACCAAAAATGACACTGGAAAAGTGCCTGGCATGTTGGAGTTTCAGCCTTGCTTCCTATATAAGCACCAAGTGATTCCTGATTAGATTGTGATCCGATTTGACCGACCAGAAGACACCGCGCGGCGCCGACGGCGGCCCCACCGGCATCGAGCCGATATCCATCGTCGAGGAGATGCAGCGCTCCTATCTCGATTACGCCATGAGCGTGATCGTCAGCCGTGCGCTGCCCGACGTGCGCGACGGCCTGAAGCCAGTGCATCGCCGCATTCTCTTCGCCGCCCATGAGAGCGGCTACCACTGGAACCGCAAATATGTGAAGTCGGCGCGCCCTGTCGCCGACGTGATGGGTAAATACCATCCGCATGGCGACGCCTCCATCTATGACGCCTTGGTGCGCATGGCACAGGACTGGTCACTGCGCGTTCCGTTGATCGACGGGCAGGGCAATTTTGGCTCCATCGACGGCGATCCGCCGGCGGCGATGCGCTACACCGAAGCGCGGCTGACCAAGGTCGCGCACGAGCTTTTGGAGGATATCGACAAGGACACTGTCGATTTCCAGGACACGTACGATGCGTCGGGCAGCGAACCGAAGGTTCTGCCGGCACGGTTTCCCAACCTTCTGGTCAACGGCTCGGGCGGCATCGCCGTCGGCATGGCGACCAACATCCCGCCACACAATCTCAGCGAAATCTGCAACGGCGCCATCGCCCTCATCGACAATCCCGCGATCGACCTGCCGGCGTTGATGGAGATCATTCCGGGACCGGATTTCCCGACCGGCGGCATCGTGCTTGGCCGTTCGGGCATCTACAACGCCTATTCGACCGGCCGCGGCTCCATCGTCATGCGCGGCAAGGTCAACATCGAACAGCGCGGCAACGACCGCGAGTCCATCATCATCACCGAAGTTCCCTACCAGGTGAACAAGTCGTCGATGATCGAGAAGATGGCTGAACTGGTGCGCGACAAGCGCATAGAGGGCATTTCCGATATCCGCGACGAGAGCGACCGCCAGGGCTACCGCGTCGTCATCGAATTGAAGCGCGACGCCGTTGCCGACGTCATCCTCAACCAGCTCTACCGTTTCACGCCGCTCCAGACCTCTTTCGGCGCCAATATGGTGGCACTGAATGGCGGCAAGCCGGAAGTGATGAACCTGACCGATATGCTGAAGGCGTTCGTCGCTTTCCGCGAGGAGGTGATCACAAGGCGGACCAAGTTCCTGCTGCGCAAGGCGCGCGATCGCGCCCATGTGCTGGTCGGTCTCGCCATCGCCGTCGCCAACATCGACGAGATCATCAAGCTGATCCGCACCGCGCCGGATCCGCAGACGGCGCGTGAGCAGTTGATGGAACGGCGCTGGCCCTCCGGCGACGTGGAATCTCTGATCCTCCTGATCGACGATCCGCGCCACCGGATCAACGAGGACGGCACCTACAATCTGTCCGAGGAACAGGCGCGCGCCATCCTCGAGCTGCGCCTGCAGCGCCTCACCGCGCTCGGCCGCGATGAGATCGCCGACGAGTTGAACACGATCGGCGCCGAAATCATCGATTATCTGGACATTTTGTCGTCCCGCGCGCGCGTCCAGCAGATCGTCAAGGACGAGCTTGCCGCCGTGCGCGACGAGTTCGGCACGCCACGCCGCACCGAGCTCACCGATGGTGGGTCGGACATGGAAGACGAGGACCTGATCCAGCGCGAAGACATGGTCGTGACGGTGAGCCATTCCGGCTACATCAAGCGCGTGCCGCTGTCGCTCTACCGGGCGCAGCGCCGCGGCGGCAAGGGCCGCTCCGGCATGTCGACCAAGGAAGAGGATTTCGTCACCCGGCTGTTCGTGGCCAACACCCATACGCCGGTGCTGTTCTTCTCCTCGCGCGGCATCGTCTATAAGGAAAAGGTCTGGCGGCTGCCGATCGGCAATCCGCAGTCACGCGGCAAGGCGCTGATCAACATGCTGCCGCTGGAGCAGGGCGAGCGCATCACCACCATCATGCCGCTGCCGGAGGACGAGGCCAGCTGGGGCGAACTCTACGTTATGTTCGCCACCACGCGTGGCACCGTGCGCCGCAACGATCTATCTGACTTCGTCCAGGTCAACCGCAACGGCAAGATCGCCATGAAGCTGGAGGAAGAAGGCGACGAGATCCTCGGCGTCGAGACCTGCACCGACAAGGACGACGTGCTGCTGACCGCCAGTTCCGGCCAGTGCATACGGTTCTCCGTCGGCGACGTGCGCGTCTTCCAGAGTCGCAATTCGGTCGGTGTGCGCGGCATAACCATGGCCGAGACCGACCGCATCATCTCGATGTCGGTGATCGAGCATGTCGATGCTTCGCCGGCGGAACGCGCCGCGTACCTGAAGCGCGCGGCGGCGGAGCGGCGTCTGGCCACAGAAACGGCCGGCGAAGAGGAAGAGATCGCGCTGACCAATGAGGAGATCGGCGAGGAGACGGAGCTTTCCGACAGCCGATACGAAGAACTCAAGGCGCACGAACAGTATGTGCTGACGGTGACCGAATTCGGCTACGGCAAGCGTTCGTCGTCCTATGATTTCCGGCTGACCGGACGCGGCGGCAAAGGCATCCGAGCCACCGACGTGTCGAAGGCTGCCGAGATTGGCAGGCTGGTGGCGACGTTCCCGGTCGGCAATGACGACCAGATCATGCTGGTGTCGGATGGCGGCACCGTCATCCGGGTTCCGGTCAATGGCATCCGTTTCGCCAGCCGCGCCACCAAGGGCGTGACCATCTTCAACACGGCTGAAGGCGAGAAGGTGGTTTCGGTCGAGCGGATCTCGGAACCGCAAGCGGACGAAGAGAGCGAGGAGACGGTCGAGGGCGGTGCCGATGCCGCTCCGGCGCCTGACGCCGGTCCGGAGGTTGCGGACTAACCGCGGAACCGGTTTCGACATAGCAACGCCGGCCAGTTGGCCGGCGCGGCAGCAAGTTCAGGCTTTATCAGTAGTGGCGATATGGCTTGCGCGGGCCGAAGCCTTCGAAGCGCTTGGTGTTTGCCTTGACGCGGATGCGTTGTGCCTCCTGATGCAGCCCAAATACGGTGGCGATCAGCATGGCGACGGTCATTGCGGTGGCGAGCATGTAGATCAGCATGTGCGTGTTCTCCTGCGCCTAACAACGGATAGATGGGATTTTGGTTTCATCTTATTAAGGTGCAACCTAGTGAACGCTGCGTGAAGGCTTCGTGATCAGCGTGTTCATCTGTCGTTCATGTGCCGGAAAAGGTTTCACGGCCGGCGCGCCGATCGGATTTGCCTTTGCGAGAGAGGCTCGCTAGAGCCTGTTCCATCTTGATGGACGGAAGATGGAACAGGCCCTAGCTTTCATTTGAGCATGATCTTTTCCAAAAACCGGTTTCCACTTTTTGGGATCATGCATTAGAAGCACCAGCCATGACTGAACGCATCGCCCTCTATGCCGGCTCTTTCGACCCGCTGACCAACGGCCATCTCGATGTGCTGAAGGCCTCGCTGGCCGTGGCCGACATCGTCTATGCGGCGATCGGCATCCATCCGGGCAAGCAGCCGCTGTTTTCCTTCGAGGAGCGGGTGAAGCTGATCGAGACGGCGACGAGGACGGAATTCGGCAGCGACGGCGCCCGTATCAAAGTCGTCGCCTTCGACGGGCTGGTGATCGATGCGGCCAGGAAGCACGGCGCCTCGATCATGATTCGCGGCCTGCGCGACGGCACCGACCTCGACTACGAGATGCAGATGGCCGGCATGAACGAGACCATGGCACCTGAGCTGCAAACGGTTTTTCTTCCCGCCAGCCCCTCCGTGCGCACCATTACCGCCACACTCGTCCGCCAGATTGCCTCGATGGGGGGTGATATCCGCCCCTTCGTTCCGGCGGCTGTCGCTGGCGCGCTCACCGCAAAATTCAAGAAATGATGCATGTCGCTCAAAAGTGGAAGCCGGTTTTGAGGCAACGACATGCATAAACACAAAAATCCCCGGAGACAGATATGCAGCTGAAAAAGCTCGCCTCGTTCCTCATTGTGCTTGCCGGCCTTGTGACCGCATCGGTCTCGGCCTTCGCCGCCGACCCGGAAAACACCATGATCATCACGCTGAAGGACGGCGACGTCACCATTGCGCTTCGGCCCGATCTGGCGCCCAAAAACGTCGCGCAGATCAAGAAGCTGGTGCGCCAGGGCGTCTATGACAACGTCGCTTTCCACCGCGTCATAGACGGCTTCATGGCGCAGACCGGCGACGTCAAGTTCGGCAACATCAAGAAGGGTTTTAGCGCCCAGGCCGTCGGCACCGGCGGTTCCGACCTGCCCGACCTGCCGGCCGAATTCTCGCAGGCCGAACACTACAAGCGCGGCGTGGTCGGCATGGCCCGCTCGCAGGACCCCAACTCCGCCAATTCGCAGTTCTTCATCATGTTCGCGCCGGCGCCGCCGCTCGATGGCCAGTACACCATCGTCGGCAACGTCGTCAGCGGTATGGAACTGGTGGACCAAATCAAGAAGGGCGACGAAGCGGACAATGGCACGGTCACCGACCCCGACCAGATGATCAAGGTGCGCATCGCCGCAGACAAGTAAAATTGTCAAATAACTCTGTTTTCTCAAAAGGATATCTGACATGGCCGAAATCAAGGACCGCGAGAACGCGCTCATCATGGAAACGACCAAGGGCACGGTCGTCATCGAACTTTTCCCCGACCTGGCGCCGGGCCATGTCGCCCGCATCAAGGAACTGGCTAGGGAGGGCGCCTATGATGGTGTGGTCTTCCACCGCGTCATCGAAGGCTTCATGGCGCAGACCGGCGACGTCAAGTTCGGCAATTCCTCGAAGCCTTCCTTCGCGCCGTCCCGCGCGGGCATGGGCGGCTCTGAAAAGCCGGATTTGAAGGCCGAATTTTCCAACGCCAACCATGCTCGCGGCACCTGCTCGATGGCCCGCTCGCAGAACCCGAACTCGGCCAATTCGCAGTTCTTCATCTGCTTCGACGATGCCGCTTTCCTCAATCGCCAGTACACGGTCTGGGGCCAGGTCATCGAAGGCATGGACAATGTCGACAAGATCAAGCGCGGCGAGCCGGTGCAGGATCCTGACAAGATCGTGTCGCTGAAGGTCGCGGCCGACGTCAAGTAAGGGCAAACGACAATGATGGGCGTCGTCTGGTCGCTTCTCGGCATCCTGTCCGGCGCCTTCATTGCCATTCAGGCGCCGATCAATTCGCAGCTCGCGCGCGGCCTGGGTCTCCCGGTCGCTGCGGCTGCGTTTTCGTTCCTGTCGGGCGCGATCGTGCTCGGCATCATCTCCGTTACAGTGGTGAAGCTGCAAGGCATCTCGCTCGACTGGAAGGCGCCGGCACCCTGGCTGTTCGTGGCCGGCGGCATGCTCGGCGGTTTCTATGTCACGCTGTCGACGATTCTCACGCCACGCATCGGTGCTGCCGCGCTGATGGCGTTTCTGGTCGCCGGCCAGTTGCTGGCCGGCATGCTCATCGACCGCATCGGCTTCCTCGGCGTCGCGGTGCGTGAAATCTCGCTCGGCCGCATCGCCGGCGCGGTGCTGCTGCTGGCCGGAGCGCTGCTCGTCCGGCTCTACTGATGCGCGTCGACCTCTTTGACTTCGACTTGCCGGAGGAGCGCATTGCGCTTCGCCCGGCGGAGCCGCGCGACAGCGCCAAGATGCTGGTGGTCAAATCAGGCGAAGGGCTCGACGACCGCAGGGTTGGCGACCTGCCGTCCTTGCTCAAGGCCAGCGACGTGCTGGTGTTCAACGACACCAAGGTCATTCCAGCGCAGCTCAAGGGCATCCGGCGGCGGGGCGAGGCGACGGCGCAGGTCGAAGCCACACTGCACATGCGCATGGCGCCGGACCGCTGGCTGGCCTTCATGCGGCCGGGCAAGCGCATCGCAGCCGGCGACCGCATCCATTTCGGCCACGACGGCAATTCCTGTTTCCTCGGTCAGCTCGACGCCACGGTGATCGAGAAAGGCGAGGGCGGCGAGGCGCTGCTTGGCTTCGACCTGTCGGGCCCCTTCCTCGACGAAGCGCTGCACGCGGTCGGCCACATTCCGCTGCCGCCCTACATCGCCTCGAAGCGCGACGACGACGAACGCGACCGGGCCGACTACCAGACCATCTATGCCCGCGAGGAAGGCGCCGTCGCGGCACCGACCGCAGGCCTGCATTTCACGCCGGAACTGTTTGCGGCGCTCGACGCCAAGGGCATCGAATGCCGCTTCGTCACCTTGCATGTCGGCGCCGGCACGTTCCTGCCGGTGAAGGCGGACGACACCGCCGACCACAAGATGCATGCCGAGGTCGGTTCGGTCAGCGCGGAAACAGCGGACGCGCTGAATGCGGCCAAAGCGGGGGGTGGGCGCATTGTCGCCGTCGGCACGACCTCGCTGCGTCTGCTGGAGAGCGCGGCGCGTGAGGACGGCACTCTGCTTGCCTGGTCTGGTCCGACCGACATCTTCATCACGCCCGGCTACCGTTTTCGCACCGCCGACATGCTGATGACCAATTTCCATCTGCCGCGCTCGACGCTGTTCATGCTGGTTTCGGCCTTCAGCGGCCTCGACACGATGCGTGCGGCCTATGCGCATGCGATCGAGAACCGCTACAGATTCTATTCCTATGGCGACGCAAGCCTGCTTTTCCGAGCGGAGACGAGCGATGGACGATGATCTGCAAGCCTTTGACCGCGATGCGCTGATCGCGGAGGTGAAAAAATTGCGCGCCGGTATTCGCCAGCATCGCGACGCAACCGGCCATGAATTGTGCTGGCATCACCCCGATCTGTGGGACCTTCTGCCGGAAAAAACCGAACCGGCAATCGCCGTGCCGCCCTGGCCAAAATTCATGCGCGGCTGCATCCACTACCGCCAGTCGCTCGACAATCAGGCGCCGGACGCCCCGATCCACGACAAGGAATTCAATGGCTAAGCCGTTCAGCTTCAAGGTTCTGGCAACCGACGGCAAGGCGCGGCGCGGCGTGATCGATATGCCGCGTGGCGAAATCCGCACGCCAGCCTTCATGCCGGTCGGCACCGGCGGTACCGTCAAGGCGATGTATATGGACCAGGTGCGCGGTGTCGGCGCCGACATCATCCTGGGCAACACCTATCATCTGATGCTGCGACCCGGCGCCGAGCGCGTGGCGCGGCTCGGCGGCTTGCATGAATTTGCCCGCTGGCCGCATCCGATCCTGACCGACAGCGGCGGTTTCCAAGTGATGTCGCTGTCGAAGCTGAGGAAGCTGACGGAAAAGGGCGTCACCTTCCGCTCGCATATCGATGGCGCCGCCTACGAGATGTCGCCGGAGCGGTCGATCGAAATCCAGGGACTGCTCGATTCCGACATCCAGATGCAGCTCGACGAATGCACGGCGCTGCCGGCCGAAATGAAGGAGATCGAGCGCGCCATGGAGCTGTCGCTGCGCTGGGCCGAGCGCTGCAAGACGGCGTTTGGAGACCAGCCGGGCAAGGCGATGTTCGGCATCGTGCAAGGCGGCGACAACACGGCGCTGCGGGTGCGTTCGGCCCAGGCGCTGAGCGCGATGGCGCTGAAGGGCTATGCAGTCGGCGGCCTGGCCGTCGGAGAACCGCAGGCGGTGATGCTCGAAATGCTCGACATCACCTGTCCGGAACTGCCGGCGGACAAACCGCGCTATCTGATGGGCGTCGGCACGCCGGACGATATCCTGAAATCGGTGGCGCGCGGCATCGACATGTTCGACTGCGTGATGCCGACGCGGGCCGGCCGCCACGGTCTTGCCTATACAAGGCGCGGCAAGGTCAATCTGCGCAACGCCCGCCATGCCGACGATCCGCGCCCGTTGGACGAGGAAAGCGATTGCCCGGCCGCCCGGGACTACTCGCGCGCCTACCTGCACCATCTGGTGCGCTCGCAGGAAGCGCTCGGCGCCATGCTTTTGACGTGGAACAACCTTTCCTACTATCAAAAGCTGATGCAGGACATCCGCGCCGCCATCGAGGCCGGCACCTTCGAGACGCGCGGCGCGGAAATCACCGAGGGCTGGGCGAGGGGCGATATTCCGTTGCTGTGAGGGCTTCAGGTGCTCAATGAATTCGACGCGCGCAGGCTGCAGCCGGTGATCTGGAACGTGCCGTCGGGCTGTTGCTGCAACGTATAGACCGCTTCGTAGTCCTTGCCGTCGGGGCCGACGATCAGCACCTGCTGGACGATCGAACCCGGAGCCGTCTCCTCGACCTTGCCGAAGGAATAGGTTTGCGGCTTGCGCACCGGCGGGTAGCCATTGGTCACCATGTTCATGAAGGCATCGACGGTCGGGAAGATCCGTTTCACATTCGGAGCGGCGAAGCTGTAGGCGGTGGCGCCGTCATTGGCGATGAGGGCCTTTAGCTGACCGTCGATGACAGACTGGCTTGCCTTGATCTCGGCATCGCCGGCCAATGCCGACGACACAAAGAGGAATGGAACGACTGCGATTGCGAAAAAGGCGCGGCGCATGGCCTGTCTCCGTTGTCCCGCGAAATATCTTCCCTCGAAATGGCGCTGTCCGAAGGCGCATCATAACATACGCTTGGCAGCGCATCGCGGTTTCAGCGATTGCGAATACTCGTTGGCGATCGGCGGCAGGTTGCATGCTGGTGCAGAGCTGCGGGAGGTCGTAGCCCACGTCCCGGGTCGACTGAGCATTCATTCCAGCGCTTGAAAGCCCGCCTCCAGTCTGCCAGAAGGGCCGCTGGACTTGGACGTTTAGCGGGACGAAGCCATGAAGGCGTTTTTCGTGCAGATCAAATGCGAGCTGGGTAAATCCTATGAGGTTGCCAGCGCGCTTGCCGATGCCGAGATCGCCTCGGAAATCTACTCCACCGCCGGCAACTACGACCTGCTCGCCAAATTCTATGTCGACGACGAGGAAGACGTCGGCCATTTCGTCAACGAAAGGGTGCAGATTCTCCCCGGCATCAAGGACACGTTCACCGTCGTCACGTTCCGCGCATTCTAGCTGGTAAACCCATTTGCCCGGGCACGAGGCAAAGCCTGACCAAGGTCATATTTCAGCTGCCTCAATTTTAGGCAGGCGCAACATACTGATCGCCCGTATCTCCCAAATCACCGATTGCGCTTGATTTTCTCCGGCGACGCCAGTGAAATGGCGTCACAGGGGAGTATGCGATTGGCAGCGTTCGATGAAATGCTTCCGGAAGTCTCCGGATTGAGAAGACCGTATTCGGCTTATGATCGCTGGCTGAAGGAGCAGGACCCAGCCAGGTTGACCGAGAAGATGCAGGACGCCGAACGCGTCTTCCGCAAGACCGGCATCACCTTCGCCGTCTATGGCGAGCAGGAGGCTTCCGAGCGGCTGATCCCGTTCGATATCGTTCCGCGCATCATTTCAGGCAATGAATGGCGGCGCCTCACGCAAGGCATCGAGCAGCGCGTGCAGGCGCTGAACGCCTTTCTCGACGACATCTACCATCGCCAGGAAATCCTGCGGGCAGGGCGCGTCCCCTGGGAATTGATCGCCAGAAACGAGGCATTCCTGCCGGAGATGATCGGGGTAAGGCCGCCGGCCGGCGTCTACACCCACATCATCGGCGTCGACATCGTCCGCATCTCGGAGGACGAATTCTACGTGCTGGAGGACAATGCGCGCACGCCATCGGGCGTCTCCTACATGCTGGAGAACCGCGAGACGATGATGCAGCTGTTCCCCGAGCTGTTCCAGAAGATCAAGGTGCGGCCGGTGGAAAACTACCCGCAGCTTCTGCGCCAGTCGCTGGCGGCGGTGCGGCCGCAAAGCACCAAAGGCGCGCCGACCATTGCGGTGCTGACGCCCGGCAGTTTCAACTCCGCCTATTTCGAACACGCCTTCCTCGCCGACCAGATGGGCGTGCAGTTGGTCGAGGGCCAGGACCTGCGCGTGGTTGACGGCCATGTCGCGATGCGCACGACCGAAGGCTACAAGCAGATCGATGTGCTTTACCGCCGCGTCGATGATTCTTTCCTCGACCCGCTGACGTTCCGTCCGGACTCCGCTCTTGGAATACCCGGCATCATGGATGTCTATCGCGCCGGCAACATCACCATCGCCAATGCGCCGGGCACGGGCATTGCCGACGACAAGGCGATCTATTCCTACATGCCCGAGATCATCGAATTCTACACCGGCCGCAAGGCGATCCTCGGCAACATTCCGACCTGGCGCTGCTCTGAGCCGGACAGTCTGAAATACGTGCTCGAACACATCGACGAACTGGTGATCAAGGAAGTCCACGGTTCCGGCGGCTACGGCATGCTGGTCGGACCGGCGGCCACCAAGAAGGAATGCGAGACATTTGCCAAGAAACTCCAGGCAAAACCCTCGAATTATATAGCCCAGCCGACGCTGGCGCTGTCGACATGTCCGATCCTGACGGAAAAAGGGTTGGCGCCGCGCCATGTCGATCTCAGGCCTTATGTGCTGGTCTCCGATCGTATCCAGATCGTGCCGGGCGGGCTGACCCGCGTTGCGCTGAAGGAAGGTTCGCTGGTTGTAAACTCGTCGCAGGGTGGCGGGACGAAAGATACTTGGGTGTTGGATGATTGAGACGAGCAGGGGGGACGCAGCATCATGAGACGCATTCTTCCCTATTCGCTACTCCCTATTCGCTACTCGCTCAAAATCGGGGCACGTTGACATGCTTCTCGGCCGCACCGCCAACGGGCTCTACTGGATGAACCGCTACATCGAGCGGGCCGAGAATATGGCGCGGCTGGTCGATGCCGGCCTGCGCATGGCGCTGACTCGTACCCAGAGCGCCTCGGAAGAGTGGAATTCGGTGCTGCTCAGCGCTGGTTCCGACGTCACCTTCAGCCAGAAATATTCTGACTATACCGCCGCCAACGTCTCCGACTTCCTGTTGCGCGACACGTCGAACCCGTCGAGCACGATGGCGTCGATCGAGACGGCCCGCAACAATGCCCGCATGGTGCGTACCGCGCTGACGCGCGAAACCTGGGAAAGCATCAACGAAGCCTGGATGTCGCTGAAGCGGATGCTGGCCAAGCCGATCGACGAGCGCGACCTGCCCAGCGTGCTAGACGCCATCAAGCGCGAGACGGCGCTGATCCGCGGCTCATTCTACGGCACCATGCTGCGCAACGAGATCTTCGACTTCTCGCAGCTCGGCACTTATGTCGAGCGAGCGGACAACACGGCGCGCATCCTCGACGTGAAATATTATGTGCTGCTGCCGTCGATCTCCTGGGTCGGCTCGACACTCGACAATTATCAGTGGGAATCGATCCTGCGTTCGGTCTCGGCCCATCGCTCCTATCGCTGGGTCTACGACGCCGATTACAAGCCGACCAACATTGCCGATTATCTGATCCTCAATGTCCGCATGCCGCGTTCGCTGATGTTCTGCTATCGCTTCCTGTCGGAGCATCTGAAATTCCTCGGCGACGATTACGGCGAACGGCATGCCTGCCACGCAACGGCCGAGAAGACGCAGACAATGCTGAGAGCCGGGTCGATCAAGGGCATATTCGACGCGGGCCTGCATGAGTTCCTGGCCAATTTCATTCGCGACAACACCAAGCTGGGCGAAGAGATCGCACAAGATTATCGGTTCAATTGAGCATGGTCCCGACAGGTGGGAGCCGGTTTTCTCAGACAAACGAAGCCGTTTGTCCGGAGATCGTGCTCACAAACGGAATAGAAGCATGCGGCTGAAGATTACCCACCGGACCGAGTACCGTTACGATGCGCCGGTGCACTATCTGTTGCAGCGGCTGCGGCTGCTCCCAGTCAGCGGGTCAACGCAGACCGTTCTGTCCTGGGCTCTGGCGATCGAAGGCGCGCGCGAGGAGGTCCGCTTCGTCGACCATTTCGGCAACGACACAAGGCTGTTGAGCGTCGAGGGCGAGCGCGACTTCATCACGGTGGAGGCGTCGGGCGAGGTGGTGACGCGCGACACCGCGGGCATCTCCGGGCCACATCAGGGCTTTACGCCGCTCTGGCTGTACAGCCATGAAACGCTATTGACGACGATCGGCAGCGGTGTTCGCGATATCGCCGCATCGGTCGGCAAGGGCAGCGACATTGAAAGGCTGCACCGGCTGATGGCCATCATTGGCGAACGCGTCGCCTACACGCCCGGCACCACCAATGCGACGACGCCGGCGGAGGAAGCCTTGGCGCTGAAAACCGGTGTCTGCCAGGATCACACCCATATCTTTGCCGCCGCGGCGCGCGCCATGGGCTTTCCGGCTCGCTATGTCAGCGGCTATCTGATGCTGGATGCCACGGTCGAGCAGGCAGCCAGCCATGCCTGGGCCGAAGCGCATGTTTCGGGTCTCGGCTGGGTTGCCTTTGATGCCGCCAATGGCATTTCACCCGACGAGCGTTATGTAAAGGTGGCAACGGGCCGCGATTACCGCGATGCCACGCCGGTGTCGGGAATTCGGCTGGGACAGGCGGAAGAACAGCTTGCGGTCACCGTCACGGTGGAGCAGTAATCCGCCAGCATTTGCCGTTAGAAGAGATTCCATGACTTATTGCGTTGGCCTGAAGATCGATCGCGGGCTCGTGTTCATGTCGGACACGCGAACCAATGCAGGCATGGATTCCATCTCCACCTTTCGCAAGATGCATGTCTGGGAAGAACCGGGCGAGCGTGTCATCGTTTTGATGTCGGCGGGCAATCTGGCGACGACGCAGGCCGTGGTCAGCCTGCTTGACGAGCGCACCAAGGCGATCTCCGAAAGACATTCCACGCTGCTCGAAACGCCGTCGATGTACCAAACGGTCCGCATTGTTGGCGACACGGTCAAGGAGGTCATCGCCAATTCGTCACCCGCTGGCGAGAAGGCGGATTCCTATTTCAATGCGTCCTTTATCCTAGGCGGCCAGATCAAGGGCAGCGAGCCGCGCCTGTTCATGATCTATCCCGAAGGCAATTTCATCGAGTCGACCGATGACACGCCGTTTTTCCAGATCGGCGAGACCAAATACGGCAAGCCGATCATCATCCGCGCCTATGAAAAAACGATGAGCCTAGCCGAGACGGTGAAACTGCTTTTAGTGTCGTTCGATTCGACGTTGAAGTCGAACCTGTCCGTCGGCTTGCCGCTCGACCTGCTCTTCCTGGAGAAGGACGCCTTCAAGGTCGGATTGAAGAAGCGGATCGGCCAGGACGACCAGTATTACCGCACGATCTCCGACGGCTGGTCGAATGCGCTGAAGACGGCCTTTGCCAGCCTGCCGGATTTCCCTGGCTGAGGCGTGCGGCATCCTTTGCTGGTTGCATATATTTCACGCGTTAATTAATAACGAGACCGGCCGCGATGGATGGTGGCGATGGATCATGTCGGGAGGACAGGATGAACAACGATGATTTCCGGCACTGGTCGCGGCGCGCCGCCGACTGGGGCGCTGACTATCGCAACAATCTGCGCGACCGCCCCGTGCGGCCACTGGTAGAACCCGGCGCCATTTCTAGAAGCATTGAGGTTTCGCCGCCCGAAGACGCCGAACCGATGGACCGGATCTTCGCCGACTTCGAAGACAAGATCCTGCCGGGAATGACTCATTGGCAGCATCCGCGCTTCTTCGCCTATTTCCCGGCCAATGCGGCGCCGGTCTCGGTGGTGGCGGAATATCTGGTTTCGGCGATGGCCGCGCAATGCATGCTCTGGCAGACGTCACCTGCGGCGACCGAACTCGAAACGCGCACCGTCGACTGGATGCGCCAGGCGCTCGGCCTGCCGGAAGGTTTCTCGGGCGTGATCCAGGATTCAGCCTCATCGGCGACGTTGGCCGCGGTGCTGACCATGCGCGAACGGGCACTCGACTGGCAAGGCAACAAACAGGGCTTGGCGGGGCAGGCGCGGCTTCGCATTTATTCCTCCGACCAGGTCCACACTTCGATCGACCGGGCGATCTGGGTGTCAGGCATCGGCGAGGACAATCTCGTGCGCATTCCGGTGGGCGGCCGCTTTCGCGCCATGGACACGGCAGCGCTCGATGCGGCAATCACCGCCGACCGGGAAGCCGGCATGCTGCCGGCGGGCGTCATCGCTTGCGTCGGCGGCACCAGCACCGGCGGCACTGACGACATCGCGGCGGTGGCAGAGGTGGCGCGGCGGCATGGGCTTTATCTCCATGTCGACGCCGCCTGGGCGGGATCGGCGATGATCTGTCCGGAGTATCGGCATTTCTGGACAGGCGTCGAAGGCGCCGATTCGATCGTTTTCAATCCGCACAAATGGCTGGGCGCACAGTTCGACTGCTCGATCCAGTTCCTGCGCGATCCCGAGAGCCATGTCAGGACGCTGGCCATCAAACCGGACTATCTGAAGACGCACGGTCATGACGGTATCATCAACTATTCCGAATGGTCGGTACCGCTCGGCAGGCGATTTCGCGCGCTGAAATTATGGTTCCTGCTGCGCGCCCATGGCCTGGAACGCCTGCGCACGATGATCCGCAATCATGTCGCCTGGAGCGAAGGGCTGGCAGCGCGGCTGGCAAGGGAGCCGGATTTCGAGATCGTCAGCGAACCGATGCTGTCGTTGTTCTCGTTCCGGCACAAGACCGCAACCGACGCGGACGAGCACAACCTGCGCCTTGTCAATGCGATCAACGACGATGGCCGCATCTACCTGACGCAGACGAGGGTCGATGGCAGGATCGCAATCCGGTTCCAGGTCGGACAGTTCGAGGCGACCGCCGCCGATGTCGAAACGGCTTTTGTTGTGATTGCTGAAATCGCACGTGGCCTGGATCGCTGATTTCGTTAGCCGGCTCATGCCTTTTCATCGGTTTCGTTTTCGACTATAGACAAGAAAAACGAAAACGGGAGGTTGCCCATGTATCTGTCGCCGCGCCATGCCGAGATTATTCAGATGGCCAAGGATCATGGCCGCGTGCTGGTCGATGATCTGGCCACCCACTTCAATGTCACGCCGCAGACCATACGCAAGGACCTCAACGATTTATGCGACCAGCGGCTGCTCTCGCGCATCCATGGCGGCGCGCTGTACCCCTCCGGAATCGAAAACATGGAGTATGAGGCGAGACGCAAGATCGCCGCCGACGAGAAGGAAGCGATCGGCCGCGCGGCCGCCAGGCTGATCCCCGACAACGCCTCGCTGTTCATCAACATCGGCACCACGACCGAGTCGGTCAGCAAGGCGCTGCTCGATCATAACGGGCTTATGGTCATCACCAATAACATCAATGTTGCCAATAGGATGCGGATATATCCGTCGATCGAGGTGGTGATTGCCGGCGGGGTTGTGCGCGGTTCCGATGGCGGTGTGGTGGGCGAGGCGGCGGTCGACTTCATCAGGCAGTTCAAGGTTGATTACGCGGTGATCGGCGCATCCGCCATCGACCATGACGGCGCCTTGCTCGACTTCGATTTTCGCGAGGTCAAGGTGGCGCAGGCGATCATCGCCAATGCAAGGCATGTCATCCTGGTTTCAGACCAGACCAAATTCGAGCGAACCGCACCGGTGCGCATCGGCCATCTGTCGCAGGTCAACACCTTCATCACCGATCGTTGCGACATCCCGTCGGTGCGCAAGATTTGCCAGGAGGCTGAGGTTCAACTGATCGAGACGTCGCTCGCCTAGGCGGTTTTCACCTGATATCACGCGCTCGTGATATTTCGTTTGACATTCGTTATCATTTCGAAATAATTCCGACACGGTTTCGTAAAAGCACAAAAATGGTGCAATGCGAAATCGCTGGAGGAATTTGTGGACGCATCTCCGATCCGTGACATTTTCGTCATAGGTGGCGGCATCAATGGCTGCGGTATCGCCCGTGATGCCGTTGGGCGTGGCTTTTCCGTCTTTCTCGCCGAGATGAACGATCTTGCCAGCGGGACCTCCTCGGGCTCGACCAAATTGATCCATGGTGGCCTGCGCTATCTCGAATTCTACGAATTCCGCCTGGTGCGCGAGGCGCTGATGGAGCGCGAGGTTCTGTGGAAGAACGCGCCGCACATCATCTGGCCGATGCGCTTCGTGCTGCCCTATGCCAAGGGCCTGCGCCCGGCCTGGCTGATCAGGCTCGGTCTCTTCCTCTACGACCACATTGGCGGACGCAAATTGCTGCCGGCGACCCGGACGCTGGACATGGCCAGGGATCCGGCCGGCAAGCCTTTGAAGCCGCTGTTTAAAAAGGCCTTCGAATATTCGGATGGCTGGGTCAATGATGCGCGGCTGGTGGCGCTGAACGCGCGTGATGCCGCCGACCGCGGCGCGACGATCCGCACCCGTACGAAAGTGACCGGCGCGCGCCGCGAAAACGGTCTGTGGACGATCCAGATCGAGGACCTGCAAACCGGCGAGACCGAGGAGATCAAGGCGCGCCTGCTGGTCAATGCCGCCGGCCCCTGGGTCGATCATGTGCTTTCCGGCGTCGTCGGCCTCAACGATGTGCACAATGTCCGCCTCGTGCAGGGCAGCCACATCGTGATCCCCAAGAAGTTCGACGATCCGCGCGCCTATTTCTTCCAGAACAGGGATGGCCGCATCATCTTCGCCATTCCCTATGAGGAAGAGTTCACGCTGATCGGCACCACCGATCAGGATTATCCCGGCGATCCGCATGACGTGAAGATCAGCGACACCGAGATCGATTACCTCTGCGCCGCGGCAAGCGAATATTTCGCGCAACCGGTCAAGCGCTCGGACATTGTCTGGACCTATTCGGCCGTCCGTCCGCTCTATGACGACGGAGCCTCCAAGGCGCAGGAAGCGACGCGCGACTATGTGCTCAAGGCCGATGGGGGCGAGGGCGCGGCCCCGATCGTCAACGCCTTTGGTGGCAAGATCACCACCTATCGCCGGCTGTCGGAATCGATGCTGGACAAGATCGAGGGTTTTCTCGGCAAACGCGGCAAGCCGTGGACGGCGAACGCGCCGTTGCCGGGCGGAGATTTCCCGGCCACCGGTTTCGATGCCGAAGTGGCGAAACTGAAGACCGCCTATCCATTCCTCGACGCGCGCCTCGCCCGCCGGCTGACCCGGCTGTATGGCACCCGCGCAAGGATGCTGTTGGGGCTGGCCAAATCGAACGTCGATCTCGGCCGCAACTTCGGCGCCGATCTCTATGAGGCCGAGGTGCGCTATCTCGTTCAAAACGAATGGGCTGTCACATCAGAAGATGTATTGTGGCGCCGGACCAAGCGCGGTCTGCATCTCAGCCGCGAGCAGGTGGCGGCTCTCGATGAATTCATGCGCGGCCTAAGCCGGCGACATGTCGCGGCTGCCGAATGAAGAGGGGTTTGAGCTGATGCAGAAAGCCTGGGAGGAGGCGTCATGCTGGAACTGAGAAACGTCACCAAGACGGTCGGTGCGGTCGCGCATATAAGCGACGTGTCGCTGACGCTCCAGCACGGCTCGCTCAACGTCCTGCTCGGACCTACGCTGTCCGGCAAGACCAGCCTCATGCGGCTGATGGCCGGCCTCGATGTGCCGACATCCGGTTCGATCTGGTTCGACGGCCAGAATGTCACCGGCGTGCCGGTGCAGAGGCGCAAGATCGCCATGGTCTACCAGCAATTCATCAATTATCCGGCGATGACCGTCTATGAGAACATCGCTTCGCCGCTCAGGGTGGCCGGCACCGATCAGGCGACAATCGACAAGGAAGTGCGCAATGCCGCCGCACTTCTCAAGCTGACACCCTATCTCGACCGCACGCCGCTCAACCTGTCCGGCGGCCAGCAGCAGCGCACCGCGCTGGCGCGCGCTATTGTCAAGAACGCCAGCCTGGTCCTGCTCGACGAGCCGCTCGCCAATCTCGACTACAAGTTGCGCGAAGAGCTGCGCGCCGAATTGCCCAGGATTTTCGCCGCTGCCGGCACCATCTTCGTCTATGCCACGACCGAGCCGCACGAGGCTCTGCTGCTTGGTGGCAACACGGCGACGCTTTCTGAAGGGCGCATCACCCAGTTCGGACCGACCATCGAAGTGTTCCGCAAGCCTGCCGACCTGGTGACAGCCCGGACGTTTTCCGATCCACCGCTCAACACCATCGTGCTCGCCAAGAAGGGCCGGGACTTCCTGCTGGAGGGGGGCGTGAACCTGCCGGTGCCGGCCGAACTGTCCGGCATTGCCGACGCCATCTATACGGTCGGCTTTCAGCCGCATCACCTGTCGCTCGATCGGCCCAACGCGGCGGCGGTGCCGGTGCGGGCCAAGGTGACGATCACCGAGATCACCGGGTCGGAGAGTTTCATCCATCTCGATTTCGCCGATGCGCGCTGGGTCATGCTGACCCACGGTATCAGGCATTTCGAGCCTGACGAAGTGGTCGAGGTGTTCATCGATCCGCGCCACATCATGGTTTTCGACGAGCACGGCCGCGCCGTGAGCGCGCCGAAGCTGGCGGCTTGAGGGGAAAGAGATGGCGCGCATCGACGTCAACCATGTCAGGCATTCCTATCTGCCCAACCCGCAGAAGGATTCCGATTTCGCGCTGCGGGAAGTGCATCACACCTTCGAGGACGGTGGCGCCTATGCGCTGCTCGGGCCGTCGGGCTGCGGCAAGACCACACTGCTCAACATCATTTCGGGATTGCTGCATCCCTCGCATGGCCAGCTGCTGTTCAACGGCAAGGACGTGACCAATTTGTCGACGCAGGAACGCAACATCGCGCAGGTGTTCCAGTTCCCGGTCATCTACGACACCATGACCGTCTACGACAATCTGGCCTTTCCGCTGCGCAACCGCGGTGTGCCGGAAGCCGATGTCGACCGCAAGGTGCGCGAGACGCTGGAGATGATCGACCTGGCGTCTTGGGCGAAGAAGAAGGCGAGGGGCCTGACCGCCGACCAGAAACAGAAGATATCGCTCGGCCGCGGGCTGGTGCGCTCCGACGTCAACGCCATCCTGTTCGACGAGCCGCTGACCGTCATCGACCCGCATATGAAATGGGTGCTGCGTTCGCAACTGAAGCAGCTGCACCGCCGCTTCGGCTACACCATGGTCTATGTGACCCACGACCAGACCGAGGCGCTGACCTTCGCCGACCAGGTCGTGGTCATGTATGACGGCGGCATTGTGCAGATCGGCACACCGGCCGAACTGTTCGAGCGGCCGCGCCATACTTTTGTCGGTTATTTCATCGGCTCGCCCGGCATGAACGTCATGCCGGTGGCGATCGACGGCAAGACGGCGACGCTCGGGTCGCAGCGGATCGAACTGCCGGGCGCACCCAAGGCAGGCAGCGGCGCCATCGAGCTCGGTATCCGTCCCGAATACGTCCGGCTTGGCCGCGACGGCATGGCCGTGCAGGTCAGCAAGGTCGAGGATCTCGGCCGCCACAAGGTGGTGCGCGCCAAACTCGAAGGCCGCGACATCGCGGCCGTCATCGGCGAGGACGAGGCGGTGCCGACCGACCCAAAGGTGCGGTTCGATCCGGCCGGCATCAACATCTATGCCGATTCCTGGCGCGTCGAGATGGGGGCATAGATGGAAAAGACCTGGAACAACAAGGCCTGGTTCCTGGTGCTGCCGGTGCTGGTGTTGGTGGCGTTCTCGGCGGTCATCCCGCTGATGACCGTCGTCAACTATTCAGTGCAGGACACTTTCGGCAACAACGTCTTCTTCTGGGCCGGCACCGAGTGGTTCGAGGAACTGCTCTCTTCCAGCCGCTTCTGGGAGGCGATGGTCCGCAACCTGATCTTCTCCTTCATCATCCTCGCCATCGAAGTGCCGCTCGGGATCTTCATCGCCCTCAACATGCCGAAAAAGGGCTGGGGCGTGCCGGTCTGCCTGGTGCTGATGGCGCTGCCGCTGTTGATCCCGTGGAACGTCGTCGGCACCATCTGGCAGGTCTTCGGGCGCAACGACATCGGCCTGCTCGGCTACTACGTCAACGCGCTCGGCATCGACTACAACTACGTGCAGGACCCGTTCGACGCCTGGGTCACTGTCATCATCATGGATGTCTGGCACTGGACCAGCCTGGTCGTGCTGCTCTGCTATGCCGGCCTGGTCTCCATTCCGGACGCCTTTTATCAGGCAGCCAAGATCGACGGCGCCTCACGCTGGGCAGTGTTCCGCTACATCCAGCTGCCGAAGATGAACCGGGTGCTGCTGATCGCCGTGCTGCTGCGCTTCATGGACTCATTCATGATCTACACCGAGCCGTTCGTGGTGACGGGCGGCGGCCCCGGCAACTCGACGACGTTCCTGTCGATCGACCTCGTTAAGACCGCGCTTGGCCAGTTCGACCTCGGTCCGGCCGCGGCCATGTCGCTGGTCTACTTCCTCATCGTCCTTCTGCTGTCATGGGTCTTCTACACCGTGATGACCAACTACGACGCGGAGCGCTGAGATGAGCGGCGCCAATGAAAGAACGACGGGGCAGGACAGAGTGAGCGAAACGACGGCTTCGGAAGGACTTGCCAGCGCAATGTCGCAGGACCAGATCGCGCGGCTGATGCGCCGTCGCGGCGAGGAATCGCGTTGGTGGTGGATCGTGCCGACGGTCTACATCATCGTGCTTTTGCTGCCGATCTACTGGCTCATCAACATGAGCTTCAAGACCAATGCGGAGATTGTCTCCTCGCTGACGCTCTATCCGCATGCGCCTACGATCGCCAACTACGTCACCATCTTCACCGATGCGTCCTGGTATTCGGGTTATATCAACTCGATCACCTATGTGGTGATGAACATGGTGATCTCGGTGGCAGCGGCGCTGCCGGCGGCCTACGCTTTCTCGCGCTACCGCTTCCTAGGCGACAAGCATTTGTTCTTCTGGCTGCTGACCAACCGCATGGCGCCGCCGGCGGTGTTCGCGCTGCCGTTCTTCCAGCTCTATTCGGCATTCGGCCTGATCGACACCCATATCGCGGTGGCGCTGGCGCACTGCCTGTTCAACGTGCCGCTGGCTGTGTGGATCCTCGAAGGTTTCATGTCGGGTGTGCCGAAGGAAATCGACGAGACCGCCTATATTGACGGCTATTCGTTCCCGCGCTTCTTCGTCAGGATATTCATGCCGCTGATCGCAAGCGGCATCGGCGTCGCCTGCTTCTTCTGTTTCATGTTCTCGTGGGTGGAACTGCTGATCGCCCGCACGCTGACCACCACCGATGCCAAGCCGATCGCCGCCACAATGACCCGCACCGTTTCGGCCGCCGGCATGGACTGGGGCCTGCTCGCCGCCGCCGGCGTGCTGACGCTGATCCCAGGTGCACTCGTCATCTGGTTCGTGCGCAACTACATCGCCAAGGGCTTCGCCCTGGGGAGGGTATGATGAAACAAACGCACGAGTTCATCCGCAACACCATCGCCAAGGGCTTCGCCCTGGGGAGGGTATGACCATGAATTTCGACCTCACCTGGATGGCGTGGACCTGGCCGACGGCGGCCTTTTTCGGGACCATTCTTCTGCTGCTGTGCGGCATGGCGGCGTGGGAATACGCCTCGCCGGGCGGCAATCCGCGCGTCGGCGTGCTGCGCTTCGAGACGACGCGCGGCGATCGTCTTTTCCTGTCGCTGCTTGGCAGCGCCTTTATCCATCTCGCTTGGTTGGGTCTTGTCGGATCCAATTTGTGGTGGGCTCTCGCTCTCTCCGTGGTCTACGCCGTTGGCGTGTTCCGCTACGTATAGAGGGGGAAACTGTTGGAGCGACCGCGTGCCGGCGGCCGCTCCAGATCGCACTTGAAACCTGTAACGTGGAGGAAACACATGCGACGGCAATTTTTAACATCAACGACCGCCCTTGTCCTGTTGCTCGGGGTCGGCAATGCCTATGCCGGGATGGACGAGGCAAAAGCCTTCCTGGACAAGGAAATCGGCCCGCTTTCGACGCTCGACCGCGCCGGCCAGGAAGCCGAAATGCAGTGGTTCATCGATGCCGCGAAGCCTTTCGCCGGCATGGACATCAAGGTCGTTTCGGAAACCATCGCCACCCACCAGTATGAATCGCAGGTGCTGGCCCCGGCCTTTACCGCCATCACCGGCATCAAGATCACGCATGACGTCATCCAGGAAGGCGACGTCGTCGAGAAGATCCAGACCCAGATGCAGACCGGCCAGAACCTCTATGACGGCTGGGTCAACGATTCCGACCTGATCGGCACCCACTGGCGCTACCAGCAGGTGCGCAACCTGACAGACTGGATGGCGGGCGAGGGCAAGGATGTCACCAACCCGAACCTCGACCTGAAGGACTTTATCGGCACCTCGTTCACGACGGCTCCGGATAAGAAGCTCTACCAGCTTCCCGACCAGCAGTTCGCGAACCTCTACTGGTTCCGTTATGACTGGTTCAACGACGAGAAGAACAAGGCGGACTTCAAGGCCAAATACGGCTACGACCTCGGCGTTCCCGTCAACTGGTCGGCCTACGAAGACATCGCCGAATTCTTCACCGGCCGTGAGATCGACGGCAAGAAGGTCTATGGCCACATGGACTACGGCAAGAAGGACCCGTCGCTCGGCTGGCGGTTCACCGACGCCTGGCTGTCCATGGCCGGCAATGGCGACAAGGGCCTGCCGAACGGTCTGCCGGTCGACGAATGGGGCATCAAGGTCGACGAGAATTCTCGGCCCGTCGGCTCCTGCACGGCGCGCGGCGGCGACACCAATGGCCCTGCCGCCGTCTACTCGATCCAGAAGTACCTCGACTGGCTGAAGGCCTACGCTCCGGCCGAAGCGCAGGGCATGACCTTCTCTGAATCCGGCCCGGTTCCGGCTCAGGGCGCGGTTGCCCAGCAGATCTTCTGGTACACCGCCTTCACCGCCTCGATGGTCGATGCCGGCGCAAAGGCAGTTCTGAACGACGACGGTACGCCGAAGTGGCGTATGGCGCCGTCGCCGCATGGTGTCTACTGGAAGGACGGCATGAAGCTCGGCTATCAGGACGTCGGTTCCTGGACACTGATGAAGTCGACACCGACCGACCGCGCCAAGGCCGCCTGGCTCTACGCGCAGTTCGTGACCTCGAAGACCGTCGACGTGAAGAAGAGCCATGTCGGCTTGACCTTCATCCGGCAGAGCACGATCGACGACAAGAGCTTCACCGAGCGCGCTCCGAAGCTCGGCGGCCTGATCGAGTTCTACCGCTCGCCGGCGCGCGTGCAGTGGTCGCCAACCGGCACCAACGTGCCTGACTATCCGAAGCTGGCGCAGCTTTGGTGGCAGGCGATCGGCGATGCGTCGTCGGGTGCCAAGACGGCGCAGGAAGCGATGGACTCGCTCTGCGGCGAGCAGGAAAAGGTGATGAGCCGCATCGAGAAGTCGGGCGTCCAGGGCGATATCGGCCCGAAGATGGCCGAAGAGCATGACCTCGCCTACTGGAACGCCGACGCGGTCAAGAAAGGCAATCTCGCTCCTCAGTTGAAGATCGAGAACGAGAAGGAAAAGCCGATCACCATCAACTACGACGAACTGGTGAAGAGCTGGCAGAAATAACCTTGGTGTTGGCGTTCGCGCCCGCATCATGAGAATAGGGGGAGGCGGCATCTTGCCGTCTCCCCTGTTTGTGTAAAAGACTAAGCGGGGAGGCAGAATGACCGGATACATCCTTGCCATCGACCAGGGCACGACATCGACCCGGGCGATCCTGTTCGACGGCGATATGAAGGTTGCCGGCAGCGGGCAGAAGGAATTCACCCAGCACTATCCGGCCTCCGGCTGGGTCGAGCACGATCCCGAGGATATCTGGGCGAGCGTGGTGACGACCGTGAAGGCGGCGCTGAAGAACGCCGGCCGGAATGCCTCAGATGTCGCCGCGCTCGGCATCACCAACCAGCGCGAAACCGTCGTCATCTGGGACAGGGCGACCGGCAAGCCGATCCACAATGCCATTGTCTGGCAGGACCGGCGCACCGCGCCGCTGTGCCAGAAACTCAAGAAGCAGGGGTTGGAGAAGAAGTTCACCCGCAAGACCGGGCTGTTGCTCGATCCCTATTTCTCCGGCACCAAGATCGCCTGGATGCTCGACAAGGTGAAAGGCGCGAGAAAACGCGCCGAGAAGGGCGAACTGCTTGCCGGCACCATCGATAGCTTTTTGATCTGGCGCCTGACCGGCGGCAAGGTTCACGCCACGGACGCCACCAACGCCTCGCGCACGTTGGTCTATAACATCGCTGACAATGCCTGGGACGACGAGCTGCTGTCGATTCTCAACATCCCGGCAAAGATGCTCCCTGAGGTAAAAGATTGCGCCGATGACTATGGAATCACGGAGAAAAATCTTTTTGGCGCAGAGATAATGATCCTCGGCGTTGCCGGCGACCAGCATGCGGCGACCATTGGCCAGGCCTGTTTTGAGCCGGGCATGATGAAATCGACCTATGGCACCGGCTGTTTTGCACTGCTGAACACCGGCAGCGACCTGGTGCGTTCGAAGAACCGGCTCTTGACCACCATCGCCTACCGGCTGAACGGCAAGACGACCTATGCGCTGGAAGGTTCGATCTTCATTGCCGGTGCTGCCGTGCAATGGCTGCGCGATGGCATCAAGGTGATCGGCAAGGCCGAGCAGAGCGGCAAACTGGCTGATGAAGCCGATCCGACCCAAAACGTTTATCTGGTGCCGGCCTTCGTCGGGCTCGGCGCACCGCACTGGGATGCCGAGGCACGTGGCGCCATTTTCGGGCTGACCCGCAATTCCGGTCCGGCGGAGTTTGCCCGCGCCGCCCTGGAAGCCGTCGCCTACCAGACGCGTGACCTGCTCGACGCCATGCGCAAGGACTGGAAGAGCGCTTCGGCCAAGACCGTGCTGCGGGTCGACGGCGGCATGGTGGCGTCGGACTGGACCATGCAGCGTCTGGCCGACATCCTCGATGCGCCGGTCGACCGCCCGACCATTCTGGAGACGACGGCGCTCGGTGCCGCCTGGCTGGCTGGCTCGAAGGCAGGTGTGTGGCCGGATGCCAAAAAGTTCGCGAAAAGCTGGGCACTCGAACGGCGCTTCCAGCCTGACATGGATGCCCTAAAGCGCGCAGCTAAGCTCGCTGGTTGGCGCGATGCTGTGCGAAGGACGCTGAGCGTGCAATAAGCAGCCAACAGGTGGTAAATAATGGGGGCGAGGGATTGAAACCAGACTGGTATCCTGCGTGGCGCGAGGAGGCTATCGAACAGCTGAATGCCAAGAATGCACGCTTGAACAAAGATTTCCACCTCGGCAGCTGGTCGCGTTATGATTATGACCTTACGGCCGGAAAGCTCCTTTTCTCGGATAAGGAGGCGTCAAGATCGTCACCGAAATCCAAATTGCGGGCTCTACGAGCGCCAAGGCCAGCAACTGGCTGTGGGCTTGGTCAAATTCGAATTTGCCCGGCGAGCTTCTCAGCGACGCCAAGCTGGTTCGCTCCTTCGGCGAGAAGAACAGCATAGATGAGTTGACGCAGGCCTACGTGACCGACGCCGACAATGACCTGGAAGCGCTGGGCTGGGAATTGACTGGAGCGATGGCTCGAATTTGCGATGCTCTTGGGGCGTACCGTTCACCGCGTGGTGAGGGTGGAGCGCTGTATTTGATTTTTAAGAGCTTCAGCTGGGCGATCTGACAACGACCTTCCGCGATAGAAAAGCCCGCGCTGTTTCCGACGCGGGCTTTTTACTCAGCACTCACACTATGGATCAGTAAGGCGAACGGCACTCCTTGCGAGGGCCGTAATTCGGCTGGAACGTGTTGTCCGAAGCGCGGTAGCTGCGATAGTGGTCGTAGCACCACTGCACATGCGAGTTGCCTCCGTAGACGCGGTTGTTTTCGTTGTTGATGATCGCGCCGGTGATCAGGGCGCCAGTCGCGAACGCCGCCAGCGGGAACCAATAATCGCCATGGCGGCGATAGCCGCGGCGATATTCTCGATAGCCGCGATGGCCGTTCCAATACGCTCCGCGATTGCGGGAAAAACTGCGGTCACGCGAAAAATTGCGATTGTAGCGGTCCTTGCGCCACTCCCGGTACTGGACTGTCTGAACATCCGGCACCGCGACCTGGGGCTGCGGCACATAGTTCGGTTGGGCGTTAACCGACACCGCCTCCGCCGCAACGAATGTGACGGAGAGTGTGGCCGCCAGCAGGCTCGTTGTGATTCTGTTCATTGGTCTTCTCCTCGATGGTTGGCGGACGTCCCTGTGCCGAGAAAACGAGCGGCGCATACAATTGTTCCCCAGACTGGATGCCGCTGTCGGGAAGAAATGGCAGTTTTCCTTGGCAGTTCTCCCACCGGCGGCGCGGCGGGCAAGTATCACAACAGGGCGAAGCCCCCGTGGTTGCGAGCCCTCTTTTTCCGGTTGACCGGTCGAGGCACTCTCCCTATGTTCCGCGCAATTTCGAGGGCCGCCTTTCGCCCGCGGGAGCGCGTAGCTCAGCCGGTAGAGCAACTGACTTTTAATCAGTAGGTCTCGGGTTCGAACCCCGACGCGCTCACCACATCTTTAACGTTAAATATCAGCGGCTTAGGGCTTTTTAGTCTTTTGGGAAAAGCATCATTGTGCGACTTTTCGCGGCCCGTGCGACTTCTTAAAGATCTCGCCACGGGCAACGACACGACAAGATCCTCGGACTTGGGATCGTCGATTCTGTAAGTCTTTGATTTTGTTAAACGGCAGCGGTAGTGAGGCTCCGACCGATCCGACAGTCACTGCTGCCATTTATCGGCTGGCTCGAAACCATCAGCGCTTCCAGAAATCGCGGTGCGGTGCGAGCATCTCGTCGGCAATTTCTGGGAAGGGGCCAAAGACCTCGATCTTTTTCTGGCCGGAGTCGAGGACGGTGCGCGAAGAGAGGCTCATCGTCGGATTGTCCGCGTGATCCCCGGTGAGCGCCAGGAGCTCGGTCTCTTCGACCCCGTAAACCAGCCGCCCGATATTGGCCCAATACATCGTGCCGGCGCACATGGCGCACGGCTCGAAGGTTGAGACCAGCGTGCATTGCCACAGGAACTCCGGCTCGTAGGCAGCCGCCGCGCGTCGGGCGAGCTCCGTCTCGGCATGGCGCACCGTGTCGAGATTGCCCTGCCGCATCAGCACGCGGCCGTCCGGCCCGACCAGAACGCAACCGAACGGATGATGCCCATGCGCCGCCGCCTCGCGCGCGACCGCGTCGGCGGATCGAAGGTGGGCGAGCATCTGATCGCGTGTCATGGCGAAATCCTGGGACGCCAGCATCCAACCGATAGCGGCTCCTTGGGCGAAGATTGCCGCCAACGAACGCGAGTGGCAAGAGCAAACCGCCGCTTGAGGCCTTCGCGTCGGGATCTGAGATCTTTGCCCACAATCGCCTACCGGTCTTGGCGGCGAACGGATGAGCGCAGGCGCGGCAAAGCGGAAGACCGGCTGAAAAGGCTATCCTCGCCGAGCTTCTCGAAGCAGTTCGGCGGCGCGAAATGCGAACAGCGTCAGACGGAAGGCTCCCCAAACACCAATGAAACATGTCCGCCCGCATGGCGCTCGATGCGGCCGGCGAGGTCGAGTTCCAGCAGCACCATGAAGACCTGGGCCGGGTGCAGGCCGGTATGGCGGATGATCTCGTCGACCGACACTGGCGTTGGGCCGAGCGCCTCGATGACGCGGGTGCGGTCGCTTTCGCCGGGCGGTGGCGTGGCCAAGAAGTCGGGCGGCTCTTCGAATGGAGGCACGTCGGGCGCCCGCATGCCGGTCAGCGGGGCGATAGCCCGCGAAATGTCAGAGGCCTCGGTGACCAGGGTGGCGCCATCCTTGAGCAGTCCGTTGGTGCCGGCGGCACGTGGATCGAGCGGTGAGCCCGGTACGGCGAAGACCAGCCGGCCCATTTCGCCGGCAAGCCTGGCGCTGATCAGTGATCCAGAGCGTTGCGCTGCCTCGATCACCACCAGCCCAAGGGCCGCACCCGCGACAAGACGGTTGCGGCGCGGGAAATCCTGGGCGCGCGGCTGCCAGCCGAAGGGCATTTCCGAAACGATGGCGCCGCGCTCGGCAATTTCCTCGCACAGGCCGGCATTTTCAGGCGGGTAGGGCAGGTCGAGGCCGCCGGCCAGGACGCCGATGGTGCCGGTCGCCAGACTGCCCTGATGCGCCGCTGTGTCGATGCCGCGCGCCAGCCCGGAGACGATTGCGTAGCCGTCGCGGCCAAGATCGGCGGCCAGCATACGCGCCATCTTGATGCCGGCCAGCGATGCGTTGCGGGCGCCGACAATAGCGACCCCTGGCAGTCGGAAGACAGCGGCATTGCCCTTGACCGCCAGCAGTGGCGGGGGATGGTCCATGTTGCGCAAGAGCGGCGGATAGTCGGGTTCGCCGATACCGACGAAGCGCGCACGGGCTTTTCGGGCGGTCTCCAATTCGGCCTCGGCTTCGGCGACCGAAGGGATGCGGGCGATCCGGCGGGCGCCGCCCGAGATCATCAGTTCCGGCAGCATTTCCAGCGCCACCTCGGCCGACCCGAAGCGGTTGATTAGGTCGCGAAAGGAAGCGGGGCCGACATTCTGGGTGCGGATCAGCCGAAGCCAGCTCAGCCGCTGCCGGTCGCTGAGGCGCGGCCCGGCGGCCGGCTCGCTCACCGCGGTGGCGCGATCGCTCACCTCGGTGGCGCGCTCGCTCATCCCTTGGCTCCGATCTTGCCCTCGGTGCCGGCAAGCAGGCGTGAGATATTTTCCCTGTGTTTGAGGAAAACGATGATGCTCATCACCACGAACAGGGCAGCAATCTGCGGCGTGCTAAGGACATAGATAGCGATCGGCACGATGACGGCTGCCGTCAGCGCCGCCAGCGAGGAATACCGGAACAGGAAAGCCATCACCAGCCAGACGACGGCGAAGATCAGCGCCACCTGCCACGCAAGGCCGATCAGTACGCCGAGATAGGTTGCGACGCCCTTGCCGCCCTTGAACCCGAGCCAGACCGGGAAGAGATGGCCGAGAAAGGCGCCGAGACCGGCCCAGATCGCCAGGTCAGGCGCGAAATGGCCTGCTATCAGCACGGCGGCCGTGCCCTTCAGCGCATCGAGCAGCAGCGTCGCTGCGGCAAGGCCCTTGTTGCCGGTTCGCAGAACATTGGTGGCGCCGATATTGCCGGAGCCGATCTTGCGCACATCGCCAAGGCCGGCGGCGCGGGTGAGCAGGAGTCCGAAAGGAATCGAGCCCAGGAGATAGCCAAACACGAGCGCTGGGATGAGGCTGTAAGTCATTGTTTCCCCCCGCATTCCCCCTGACGGGCCGGGTCAGGCGCGATGCGCGGTGGCCGGCTCGGAGAACACTGTGCGGCCCGCAACCAGCGTTTGCAAGACCTTGCCTTGCAGCCGCGCGCCTTCGAAACAGGTGTTTTTCGAGCGCGAACGAATGCCGCTTTCGCTGACGATCCAGGGTTCGTCGAGGTCGACAAGGGCAAGATCGGCGACAGCGCCGGGCTTCAGCGTGCCGCCGGGCAGTCCGAACAGTTTTGCGGGAGCGGTGGACAAGGTCTCGATCAGCCGGAGCAACGGCACGTCGCCATTGTGGTAGAGCCGCAATGCGGCGCCCAGCAGCGTCTCCAACCCGATGGCGCCAGCCGCCGCATCGGCGAAGGGCAGGCGCTTGGTGTCGACGTCCTGCGGATCGTGCGAGGAGACAATGATGTCGATCGTGCCGTCCCTGACCGCCTCTATCATCGCCAGCCGATCTTCCTCGGCGCGCAAAGGCGGCGTCAGGCGGAAAAAGGTGCGGTATTCGCCGACGTCGTTTTCATTGAGCGACAGATTGTGGATCGCCACGCCCGATGTGACGGCCGCGCCATCGGCCTTCGCACGCGTGACGGCGTTTGCCGCCATCGCCGTCGAGATCTTTGCCGCGTGGTACGAACCGCGCGTCAGCCGCGCCAAGGCCAGATCGCGTTCCAGCGGGATGGATTCGGCTTCACGCGGAATGCCGGAAAGGCCGAGCCAGCTTGCGTAGAGCCCCTCGTTCATCACGCCGGATGAACCGAGGTCCGCATCCTGCGTCTCGTGCACGATGGTGGCGCCGAAGTCGCGCGCATAGGTCAGCGCGCGGCGCATCACCAGTGCACTCGATATGGTGTGGCGGCCGTCGGTGAAGGCGACAGCGCCGGCTTCGCGCAGCAGGCCGAACTCGGTCATTTCGCGCCCGTCGAGGCCCTTGGTGATCGCCGCGGCTGGAAAGACGTTGACGCTTGCCGTGTCCTTGGCGGTGCGCAGCACGAATTCGACCAGTGCCACATTGTCGATCACCGGATCGGTATCGGGCATCATGACGATAGAGGTGACGCCGCCGGCCGCCGCCGCAACACTTGCCGACGCGATAGTCTCGCGATGCTCGCCGCCCGGTTCGCCGATGAAGACGCGGCCATCGATCAGGCCTGGAATGATCGCCTTACCGGCGCAGTCGATGACGGTTGCGCCCTCGGGGGCGCCCTGGTTTAGCGCTGCCTTGCCGGCGGCAACGATCTCGCGGCCATCGATGATGACGGCGCCGACTTCATCGATGCCGCGCGAAGGGTCGACGATGCGGGCGCGCCCAAAAACCGTTATGCTCATGCGCCGCGGCCCTCATGGTTGCGGCCCTCTTGATTGCGACGGGGGTCGAGCAGCGCTTCCATGACCGCCATGCGCACGGCGACGCCCATCTCGACCTGTTCTTGGATGACGCTTTGCGGACCGTCAGCGATTTCCGAGGCGATCTCGACGCCGCGGTTCATCGGCCCGGGATGCATCACCAGCGCGTCGTCCTTGGCTGCCTTCAGTTTCTCGGCATCGAGGCCGAAATAGCGGAAATATTCGCGCACCGACGGCACGAAGGCGCCTTCCATCCGCTCGCGCTGCAGGCGCAGCATCATCACCACGTCGGCGTCCTTGAGGCCCTCGGCCATCGATCGGGTGACGATGACGCCCATCTTCTCGATGCCGGTGGGCAGCAGCGTCGACGGCGCGACGACGCGCACCTGCGCGCCGAGCGCGTTGAGCAGCATGATGTTGGAACGCGCCACGCGCGAATGCAGGATGTCGCCGCAGATAGCCACGATGAGCTTCAACAGCGGACCCTTGGCGCGGCGGATGGTCAGCGCATCGAGCAGCGCCTGTGTCGGGTGTTCATGCGCGCCGTCGCCGGCATTGACCACGGAGCAACCGACCTTCTGCGCCAGAAGCGCGGCCGCACCGGCCGATTGGTGGCGGATGATCAGAATGTCGGGGCGCATGGCGTTCAGCGTCATCGCCGTGTCGATGAGCGTTTCGCCCTTCTTCACCGAGGAACTCGCAACCGACATGTTCATGACATCGGCGCCAAGCCGCTTTCCGGCCAACTCGAACGACGACTGCGTGCGCGTCGATGCTTCATAGAAGAGGTTGATCTGGGTGCGGCCGCGCAGCGTCGAGGTTTTTTTCTCTGACTGCCGCGAGATGGCGACCGCTCGATCCGCCCTGTCGAGCAACAGCTCGATGTCGGCGGGCGAAAGATCGCGGATGCCCAGAAGATGGCGGTGAGGGTAGAGTGGCAGGGACGAAGCGTCGGTCATCTCAAGGCGCTGCTATAGGGTGGAGACCTTGCGGCTGCAAGCGCCAGCTTTGCATTGGAGCCGTTCTCCTCTATTTTTTCGCGTAGATGGTCGATTACATCGGCCGGTATTTTCGTCGCGCGCGCTGCATGGCTTGGCTATATCTAGCCGACAGCCTCGGATTCGTGGCTTCCTGACGATAGAAGGATTGGGCGTGACCGACGACGTGACGAACCAGCCGCCGCCGCTGACGGGCGGCAACGCCTGGCGGGGCGATCCGTTGCTGATCCAGCTCGCGGAGCGTTTTTCCGATCCGGTGCGCAAGGAACTCGACGGTCTCGGCCGTTTCGTGCTGACGCAGGAGGCGCAGGAACTGGCGCGCCTCGCCAATGTCGAGACCCCGAAGCTGAGGACCCATGATCGCCAGGGACGGCGCATCGACGTGGTCGAGTTCCATCCCGCCTATCACGCCTTGATGCGCCGCTCGGTGGCCAACGGGCTGCATTCCTCGGTGTGGGAGAACGGCGACACCGAGATCGGCCGCCGCCATCAGGTCCGTGCCGCCCGGTTTTATCTGACGGCTGAGCTCGAGACAGGGCATCTGTGCCCCATCACCATGACCAACGCTTCGCTCGCCGCCCTGATGGCCAGCCCAAAGCTGTTTCGCGAATGGGCGCCGCGCGTGACGACGCGCAAATACGACCAGAGCCAGAAGCCGCCCGTCGAGAAGACGGGGCTGACGCTCGGCATGGGCATGACGGAGAAACAAGGCGGCACCGATGTGCGCGCCAATGTGACGAGGGCGGAACGCGCCGGCAGCGGTTTTTATCGGTTGACCGGGCACAAATGGTTCATGTCGGCGCCGATGTCGGATGCCTTCCTGGTGCTGGCGCAGGCGCCGGAGGGGCTGTCGTGCTTCCTCGTGCCGCGCGTTCTCGGTGACGGCTCGGGCAACGGTTTCCGCTTCCAGCGGCTGAAGGACAAGCTCGGCAACCGATCCAACGCATCCTCCGAAGTCGAATTCGTCAATGCCATCGGCGAGATGGTCGGCGAGCCCGGTGCCGGTGTGAAGACGATCATGGACATGGTCACCCTGACCCGGCTCGATTGTGCCATCGCCTCGTCGGCGATCATGCGCGCGGGCCTCGCCGAGGCCGTTCATCACGCCCGCCATCGTCAGGTGTTCGGTTCAACCCTGATCGAGCAGCCGTTGATGCAGCGCGTGCTGGCCGACATGGCGCTCGATGTCGCCGCCGCCACCGCGCTGTCGTTCCGGCTGGCGCGCTCCTTCGACGAGGCGGCCAGCGATCGCGGCGAGGCGGCGTTTGCCCGCGCCATGACGCCGGTCGTCAAATACTGGGTCTGCAAGACCGCCCCCCCGCTGCTCTATGAGGCGATGGAGTGCCTCGGCGGCAATGGCTATGTCGAGGAGGCGCCACTCGCCCGCTACTATCGCGAGGCGCCGGTCAACGCGATCTGGGAAGGCTCGGGCAATGTCATGGCGCTCGACGTGCTGCGCGTTCTTGGCCGCGCGCCCGGCCTGTTCGAAGATGTGCTGGCCGGCATCGACCGTGATCTTGGCGCCGGCGGACGCGGCACGATCGGCGTTCTGAAGGCGGCGATGCAGGTCGCTTCAACCGACGAAGGTTCGGCCCGGCTGCTGACCGAGCAACTGGCACTGTCGGCTGCGGCAGCGGAGTTGCGCCGGCTGGGGGCAGGGCGGATCGCCGACGCTTTCGTCGAGACGCGATTGGCCGGTCAGTGGCGCAACACCTATGGCATGCTCGATTCGCGCCACGATGCGCGCATGATCATCGACACGCTCTATCCGCCGGTGAATTGAGCCGCGATCGTCGCAAAAACCGGCGCCATCCACAGTTTTGAGGCGTTGGTGGGGTACCCTCACGCGTATGGCTAATCGCTGTTAACCTTAACAAATGGTTTCCGTTGCGGCGGCGGGCGGCAAAGCCCACTGTCCCGGCGAAAGCATGGATGGTTCAAATTGGCCGTCCCTTGCTTGGCGAAGCAGGAACACCGATGCGACAGGTACTGACCTCTTTTCTGGCCTTGCACTGGGCGATCGTTTTCGCCCTGCTTGCGCTCATCTGCATCGACGGAAACCGTGGTGTGGCGGCGGCGCTCGGCGTGCTGGGTGCCACAATCGAGGGTACCCGCTTCATCGACCTCGACAATTTCGTTGTCGTGGCGCCGCTAGCCACCGCATTGCTTGTCGTCGCGGTTCTGTTTTTCTGGGCCTTTGTCGAAGCCCTGGTCAACGACGCGACCAGCGCGGGCGCCGACAGCGTTGCCCGCATGGCCTTCATCTGCGCGTCCGGCGTGTTGTCGCTGATCATCATCGGTGGCGCCGCACAAGGCATCAACGGGCTGTTCATGGCTGTCGCCGTGCAGCTGACAGCACTTCTGGCGTCCTATGTCGCCATCCTTGCCGAACGGCGATCCGTGGTTGCGACAGCGGCTTCGGGCGAAGGCGAGATCCATGCCATCGCGCACGGCATGGCAAAAGCCGCAGCCCACAATTCACTGCTTTCACTTATATCAGGCCGAACGGTGTCCAAGACCGGCTCCCATCCCAGGGGAGGCCGCTGATGCGCTACATCTTCGGATTCTGGGCGGCGCCGATGGCGATTTTCTGGGGCTGGTTCTATCTGTCGGCCAATGACATCAATTTCGGCTACACGATGCTCAGCCGACAGATGCACGACTTCTTCTTCCAGCTGTATGGTCAGATGCTCGGCATCGACCCGGCGATCATCCCCGGCATGGTGGCGAAGACGTGTGTCTTCGACGGGTTTCTGCTGATGGCGCTTTGGGCCTTCCGCCGTCGCCGCGCAATCGCCGGCTGGGTCAGACAGCGCTCGGCGGGTAGGGTTCCGTTCGAGCGGATGCGTGGAGCGACTGAAGCCGGTCCAAAACTCCCTGCAGAATAAACGCGGCTGCCGCCGAATCGATCTTGCCGGCGCGCTTGCGGCGCGAGAAATCCATCTCGATCAGCGTCCTTTCGGCCGCGACCGTCGATAGTCTTTCATCCCAGAGCACGAACGGCAGGTCGCTCATCTGTGCCATGTTGCGGACGAAGGCGCGCGATTTCTGCGCACGCGGACCTTCCGAGCCGTCCATGTTGATCGGCAGCCCAATCACCACCGCGCCGGCATTCTCTTTCCGCAGCAAGGCGAGCAGCACCGCCGCATCGAGCGAGAATTTCCTTCGCATGATGACCGGACGCGGATGGGCGAAGGAAAACCTCTGGTCCGAGACCGCGACGCCGATCGTCTTGTCGCCGAGGTCAAGCCCCGCCAGCGTCTTGCCGCCGGTTAGCCGCGCCGGCAATTCCTCGATCGTGATAATCCCCACCGGCCGTCCTTCGCCTTTCACCACCAGGTGTTTTGTCAAACGCGTGGCGGACAAGTAACCCTTTGATCTCGGGGCCATCGGCGTTCTATCCTTTGGCAAGCCAAAAATCGAGGAATGCATTCATGAAACTGACCTGGTACGGCCACTCGGCCTTTCGCATCGAGACCGCTGATGCCAAGATCCTTGTCGATCCCTATCTGATCGGCAATCCGTCCTGGACGGGTGGCTGGGAGGGCCCAGCCGAGGGGATCACGCATGTTCTCCTGACGCATGGCCACAGCGACCACATCAGCGGCGCACTGGAAGTGCTCGGCAAAAGCGGCGCCCAACTGGTCGCCAATTTCGAGATCTGCATGTATCTGGTCGGCAAGGGCGCCAGCGACAAGAAGATCAACCCCGGCAACATCGGCGGCACCGTCGATTGCGGCGGCTTCACCACCACTTTCGTTCAGGCGCTGCACTCGTCCTCGTTCCCGGGCGAGGGCGGCCAGAACACCTATCTCGGCAATCCGGGCGGCCTCGTCCTGCATTTCCCGGAAGACAAAACGCTCTATCACATGGGCGACACCGACATCTTCTCCGACATGGCGCTGATCAACGAGTTGCATGAGCCGAAGATTGGCCTGGTGCCGATCGGCGACCGCTTCACCATGGGCGGCGCGGTGGCGGCACTTGCCTGCCGCCGCTTCTTCAAGTTCGACACCGTGGTTCCCTGTCACTTCGGCACGTTTCCGATGATCGACCCGACCGCCGACAAGTTCGAGGCCGGTATGGAAGGGTCCGGCGTAAAGGTGGCATTGCCTGGCATCGGTGAGACGATTAGGATCTAGGCGTAGCTAAAGTGGAATAAAACCATGGCTTTGAGGCAATCTCTTTGTGTATCGATGCTGGTCGCGGCGTCGCCCGCGCTCGCCGCGGATGATTTCATCGAAGGCGTCTACTTGCAGTCCGAAGAGCTTTGCAAACGGGCCAAAAAGGACACGCTGCAAACGCTGATCGACGCCGGCAACATCGTGCTTTCGCCGCACGGCCTGCAGAGCGTCGAATACAATTGCGAGTTTCTGCAAATCAGCAAGGCGACGGCTTCGCCGAGCTGGGCGGTGACGGCCATCTGCCAGGAACCGGGCTATGTCTTCCCGGATGTCCTCTCGGTGACGCAAATGAACGCGAAGCAGATCGATCTCGTGTCGGTCCGGCCCGTCGACGACGAAAGCGAAGCAAGCGGCAACAGCGGCAGCTACTATCTATGCGAAGGCGTTGCCCTGCCATAGACAGCACCCTGTAGACCGCTGACCGAAGAGCCGGGCCGCCACACGGCCTGCCGCACGATGCATGTTGCGCAGCGCGCGCGGCGCCGCTATAGCCCGAGCTGGTTTTCCCCGAGGCAAAAACATGTCCGTAGATCTTCAGACAGTGAAGCGCGTCGCGCATCTCGCCCGTATCGCGGTGAGCGAAGAAGATGCCGACCGGATGACCGGCGAGCTGAACGCCATTCTGGGCTTCGTCGAACAGCTGAACGAGGTCGATGTTTCCGGCGTCGAACCGATGACCTCAGTGACGCCGATGGAGATGAAGAAGCGCAGGGATGTCGTCACCGACGGCGGCAAGGCAGGCGACATCGTCGCCAACGCGCCGGCGACCGAAGAGAATTTCTTCCTCGTGCCGAAGGTCGTGGAGTAGCCGGCCGATGGCAATCGAGATCGCCATTGAAACGCCACTGCAGGACGATGTGCGCGGTCTGGTCGAGGAACTCAACGCGACCTTGCTCGAACTGACGCCGCCGGAGCATTGCTACCATTTGACGGTCGAGCAGATGGCCGGTGTGGATACGACCGTTTTCATCGCCCGCGACAATGGCATGGCCATCGGCTGCGGCGCGCTGAAGCGCCATGATGGCGCCATCGGCGAGGTCAAGCGCATGTACACGCGGCCTTCGCATCGCGGCCGCAAGATTGGCGCTAGCATCGTAGAGCGGGTCGAGGCGCTGGCGCGAAATGAGGGGCTGAAGCGCTTGGTGCTGGAGACAGGCGATCGTCATCCCGCGGCGTGGACCGTCTATGAACGTGCTGGGTTCTCGCGCTGCGGCCCGGTGCTGGATTATCCCGATTCCGAGTGGTCGGTGTTTTACGAAAAGAGCCTTTGATGAGCGACCTGACCCAGCTGACGATTTCACAGGCCCGCGCCAAGCTGCGTGGCAAGGAAATCACCGCGACCGAGATCACCGAGGCCTACCTCTCGGCCATCGATCGCGCCAATCCTGCGCTCAATGCCTATGTCGCTGTGACCGGCGACAAGGCGCGCGACATGGCCAAGGCGTCCGACGCAAGGCTGGTCAAGGGCGAGGGCGGTGCGCTGGAAGGCATCCCGCTCGGGATCAAGGACCTGTTCGGCACCGAAGGCGTCCATACGCAGGCCTGCAGCCATGTGCTCGACGGGTTCAAGCCGCGCTACGAATCGACCGTTACGTCAAATCTGTGGGCCGACGGCGCGGTCATGCTGGGCAAGCTCAACATGGACGAGTTCGCCATGGGCTCGTCCAACGAGACGTCCTATTATGGGCCGGTCATCAATCCGTGGCGGCGTTCGCGCCTCGACACGGTGGTGATGCCGACGACGCATCAAGGCGACGGCGGCTTCGTCTCGGCCGGTGGCACAAGGACCGCGCGCAGCCTGGACAATGCGCAGCTGGTGCCGGGCGGTTCTTCCGGCGGTTCGGCAACCGCAGTCTCCGCCTTCCTGTGTGCCGGCGCGACCGCGACGGATACTGGCGGTTCGATCCGCCAGCCGGCCGCCTTCACCGGCACGGTCGGCATCAAGCCGACCTATGGCCGCTGCTCGCGCTGGGGCATCGTCGCCTTCGCCTCGTCGCTCGATCAGGCCGGACCGATCGCGCGGGACGTGCGCGACGCCGCGATCCTGCTGAAGTCGATGGCCTCCGTCGATCCGAAGGACACGACGTCGGTCGACCGGCCGGTGCCGGATTATGAGGCGGTGATCGGCAAGCCGATCAAGGGCATGAAGGTAGGCATTCCCAGGGAGTACCGCGTCGACGGCATGCCCGAGGAGATCGAGGCGCTGTGGCAGAAGGGCATTGCCTGGCTGAAGGACGCCGGCGCCGAGATCGTCGACATTTCCCTGCCGCATACCAAATATGCGCTGCCGGCCTACTATATCGTGGCGCCGGCCGAGGCTTCGTCCAACCTCGCCCGCTACGATGGCGTCCGTTACGGATTGCGCGTGCCGGGCAAGGATATCGTCGACATGTATGAGAAGACCCGTGCCGCCGGTTTCGGCCGCGAGGTCAAGCGCCGCATCATGATCGGCACCTATGTGCTGTCGGCCGGCTACTATGACGCCTACTATCTGCAGGCGCAGAAGGTGCGCAATCTGATCAAGCGGGATTTCGAGACTGTCTTCGCCGCCGGCGTCGACGTCATCCTGACCCCGGCAACGCCGTCCGCCGCCTTCGGCATCGCCGACGAGGACATGGCTGCCGATCCGGTCAAGATGTACCTGAATGACATCTTCACGGTCACCGTGAACATGGCCGGCCTGCCGGGCATTGCCGTGCCCGCTGGGCTCGACGCCAAGGGCCTGCCGCTCGGCCTGCAACTGATCGGCCGGCCGTTCGATGAGGAAACCCTGTTCCAGACCGCTGCCGTCATCGAGCAGGCCGCGGGCACATTCCAGCCGGAGAAGTGGTGGTAGCATGCCGCCCCCGTCTCGCATTTTCATCGTCGAGACGGGAGACGAACTGCTGATAACCAACCCACCACGCACGTCGGATTTCAGGACGGCCTTCGCCCTGATTGGGGCCGGGATCGTTGCCTACACCGGCTACATGGGATTGACCGACACGTCGCCCGCAACCGTCGCCAGCGGCACTCTCGGACTGCTGTCGTTCACGGCGATCATTGCCCTCTTCACCTATTTCCTCGGCAAGGATTTCATCTGGCTGGTATTCGGCAAGGAAACCCTGCGGCTAACCAACGCCGCAGCCGTGCGCGACGTCAGGGGGTTTTTGCGAAATCGTTCGTCATTGCCTTTGAAAGGGCACCTTGAGGCCGAAATCCTCGACCATACCTATCCAACGGATGAAGCGGGTCTGTCGGAAGTCATCAGGTTGACCAACACCAACGGCGTCCTTGTTTTCGGCAGGGAGTTGAGTCGGCCCGAGGCCGAGGCTGTGACGAGTGCCGTTGAGCACTTCATCGGTCGTGAGAATTCGAGCCGACGATAGGCAGCCAATGTTCTTCTACCTTTCCAAGATTTTCTGGTTCTTCATCCAGCCGCTCAACCTGGCGATCTTCCTGCTGCTGGCGGGACTGCTCTCAGCCATGATCGGCCGCCGGCGGCTGGCGGCCACCGGTAGCGTGCTGGCATTTCTGGTCCTTGCGCTGTCAGCCTGGACGTCGCTCGGCGCCATGATGCTCAATCCGCTCGAAGAGCGCTTCGCGCGCCCGCCGCTGCCGGAAAAAGTCGACGGCATCATCGTGCTCGGCGGCGGTTTCGAGGGCGCCATCAATCTGGTGCGCGGCGGCTATGAGTTGAACAGCAGCGGCGATCGGATGGTCGAGACCGCGATTCTCGCCCGGCGCTTTCCCACCGCCAAGGTGGTCGTGTCCGGCGGCACCGGCGCGTTGTTTCTTGATGGCGAGGGCGATGCGGCAACCGCGCCGCGCCTGCTCACCGCGCTTGGCGTGGCCGCCGATCGTCTGATCCTGGAGAACAAGTCCCGCAACACCTATGAGAACGCGGTCTTCACCAAGGAGCTGGTAACGCCGAAGCCCGGTGAGACCTGGCTGCTGGTCACCTCGGCCTTCCATATGCCGCGCGCCAAGGCGCTGTTCGACAAGGCCGGCTTTGCGACGGTTCCCTGGCCGGTCGACTATCGCACCTCGGGCAAAGAAGGCATTGGCCTGTTCCGCGACAATCCAGCCGATTCGCTGCAGGCCACCAGCATGGCCATCCGCGAATGGATCGGGCTTTTTGCCTACTGGCTGTCAGGCCGGATCGATCAGCCTTTTCCGGGCGGCTGACCGATCACCGCCTGCCTGGCGGCCGAGAAGAACTGGCGCCGCACCAGCACGGCCAGCAGCAACAGCGTCGACAACACGAACACCATCGGGTCGACGAACCAGCCAAGATAACCGATCGAGAAGAACACGCCGCGCAGGCCGGAATTGAAGTGCTTTCCGGCGAGCATGTTCATCTGTGCCGCCCGCCACACCGCCGTTTCGGTGACCGGATTGCGTGAGGCTTCGCCATGCGGGATCGGCACGGCGCCGATCAAGATCGTGCAATAGTTGAACAGCCGGTATGCCCAGCCGAATTTGAAGAACGAAAACGCCAGGATCAGCACCAGTCCGAACACCTTTATCTGAAAGGCCGCGCGCGACGGCGCGCCACCCAGGGGCAAGTCGCTGAGCACTTCAAGAACCCGGTCGGACGCACCGAGCAGGGCAAAGCAGCCGCCGATGGCGATCAGCGAGCTGGAGGCGAAGAAGGCGGTGCCTTGCTGCAGCCCGCTCATGATGGCGGTGTCGACGATGCGGATCTCGCGCTCGGCCATGGTCCGCATCCAGGCTTGCCGCTGTGCATTCATCGCCGTCGTCAGCGACACGCGGCTGACCAGCTTGCCGTCGGAGGCAAACGTGTGCAGCAGCCACGCGACGAGGAAGAAGGCCAGCGCCGCGAGATCGGCTGTCGAAAGATCGAGGGAATCGCCCATGGCCTGAATTTATCACATTCAGCGCGATCGCTTCGATGTCCGCATACAGCGATCGTACCAATGTCGCTGCCGGAGCAAACAAGGTCGGCGGGTGCAGCGCCGCGATTTCCAAAAGAGCGGAAACATCGTGGGAATTCCTATATATAAATCCTCGCCCTGACTCCAGGAGACTACGCCGCGTGTTCCTTTCGGTTTTCGACCTGTTCAAGATCGGCATCGGACCGTCGAGCTCTCATACGATGGGGCCGATGACTGCTGCTGCGCGGTTTCTCGACGAGGTCGCGGGAAATGACTGGCCGCGCCCGGCGGGTGTGAAGGTCGACCGGCTTGGCGCCAGCCTGCACGGATCACTCGCCTACACCGGCATCGGCCACGGCAGTGATCGCGCCGTCATGCTCGGCCTTGCCGGCCTTACGCCGCAGACGGTCGATCCCGACCAAGCCGATGGCATTGCCAGCCGCATCGCCGCCGAAAAGCGCATTTCGCCGCCCGGCCATCCCGCCTATCGCTTCGATCCGGCCACTGACCTGGTGCTGGACCGCAAGACGCCGCTCACCGGCCACGCCAACGGCATGGCGTTCTACGCCTATGATTCCGGCGGCCGCCTGCTGCTCAAGCGCATCTATTATTCGATCGGCGGCGGCTTCGTGGTTTCGGAAGAAGAACTGCAGCGGATGAAAGCCAAGGGATCGGTAACGACAGAAGGCAAGAAAGTGCCTTATCCGTTCAAGAATGCGGTCGAGATGCTGGCCATGGCCGGCAAAAGCGGCCTTTCCATCGCCGACATGAAACGCGTCAACGAGGAGACGCAGATGACGCGCGAGGAGCTCGACGCCGGCCTCGACGGCATCTGGAGCGCCATGAAAGGCTGCATCGACCGAGGCCTGTCTCAGGACGGCATCATGCCGGGCGGGTTGAAGGTGCGCCGCCGTGCCCGCATGCTGCACGACAAGCTGCAGGAGCAATGGCAGCAGAACAAGCCCAATCCCCTGCTCGCCAATGACTGGCTGTCGATCTACGCCATGGCGGTGAACGAGGAAAACGCCGCCGGTGGCCGGGTCGTCACAGCGCCCACTAACGGTGCGGCCGGCACGCTGCCGGCGGTGCTGCGCTACTGGCTGCATTTCCATCCCGAGGCGGACCAGCCGAGCATTCGTGATTTCCTGCTGACGGCTGCTGCCGTCGGCGGCATCATCAAGACCAATGCTTCGATCTCCGGCGCCGAGGTCGGCTGTCAGGGCGAGGTCGGGTCGGCGTCGGCGATGGCGGCGGCCGGCCTGTGCGCCGTCATGGGCGGCACGCCCGAGCAGGTCGAGAATGCCGCCGAGATCGCGCTCGAACATCATCTCGGCATGACCTGCGATCCGGTTGGCGGGCTGGTTCAGGTGCCATGCATCGAGCGCAATGCGCTGGGTGCGGTCAAGGCGGTGACGGCGGCATCATTGGCCATCAAGGGCGACGGCACCCATTTCGTACCACTCGACGCGGCGATCGAGACCATGCGCCAGACCGGCCTCGACATGAACGAGAAGTACAAGGAAACCAGCCTTGGCGGGCTTGCCGTCAATGTCGTGGAGTGCTGAGGGCTGGCCTAAACTGCCACTGTGGAGAAGTCGATCCGGTCGTTGACGCGTCCGCGTGCGGGACTAACCTTATGCGATGTCTCTCAGTCTCATAAAACTCTGTGTCGGCTGCGACAGCGTCGAGGATCTCGAAGAGTGGATCGCCTTCCGCCTCGACGAGCGGCGGCGCGCCGGTGAGCCGGTCGAGCAGTATCACACCACCCGCATGATGCCGACGCGCGGCGCCGAGGTCACCGATGGCGGTTCGCTCTATTGGGTGATCAAAGGCAATGTGCAGTGCCGCCAACTGATCACCGAGATCCGGCCGTTCACCGACAGTGAGGGCATCGGCCGCTGTCGCCTGATTCTCGACCCCGAGGTTGTTCGAACCGACTGGCAGCCGCGCCGGGCTTTTCAGGGCTGGCGCTATTTGAAACCGGCGGACGCGCCGCTCGATCTCGGCAAGGGCAAGGCCGGACTGATCGAGATGCCGCCGAAACTCAGGCGCGAGCTTGCCGATCTCGGCCTGCTCTGACCCCAGGTGGCATCACCGTCTGGCCCTTCGTGCCACCCGATGTGGGGCTTGCAAGCGATGTAACAACGCCACATCTTGCTTTTATGAACGACAAGAAGCAGCCCGTGCCCGCGAGGGCCAATCCTGCGCCGATCAAGCCTCAATCCAACGCCGGCGAGATCGACGCCTTCATTCGTCAGGCGAGGACGCTTGCCGCGTCGGCGACCGGTTCGGGCAGGCTGATCCTTGCCCTCGACGCGACGATGAGCCGCCAGCCGACCTGGGATCTGGCTTGCACGCTGCAGGGCCAGATGTTCGACGCCGTCGGCAAGGCCGGAACCCTCAGCGTGCAACTGGTTTATTTTCGCGGTCTCGGCGAGTGCCGTTCGTCCGCTTTCGTGAGCGACACCAATGCCTTGAAGCAGCTGATGACGCGGATCGAATGCCGCAGCGGCCACACCCAGATCGGCAAGGTGCTGGCGCATGCGCTGAAACAGACGGCGGCCGCCAAGGTCAATGCGCTGGTCTATATCGGCGATGCGATGGAAGAGAATATCGACGATCTGGCCGAAAAGGCCGGCAGCCTCGGCCTGCATGGCGTTCCTGTCTTCGTCTTTCAGGAAGGCCATGATTCCAGCGCGGAAAAGGCGTTCAAGGAGGTTGCACGGCTGTCCAAAGGGGCATGGTTCCGATTTGATCGGCAGGCTGCCGCGACCCTGGCAGGACTGCTTTCGGCCGTCGCCGTGTTTGCGACCGGCGGGTTGAAGGCCCTCGAAGCCAGGGGCAGGCCGGAAGACCGGCTGATGATCGAGCATCTGCGGGGCGGCGGAAAATAATGGGCGCAATCATCGCTTTTGTCGCGTTGCTTCTGCTGCTTCTCGGCGCGGTGACGATCTTTCTGCGCGCCGAGCCAGCGAAACTGGCGGGCACGCTGCGAACGCTCGGGCCGGCTCTTCTGGCAGTTGTCGGCGTCGCCGTGCTTGTGGTCGGCCGTGAAGGCATCGGCGGCATGATCCTCACCGCGGCAATTGCCTGGTATGGGTCCACGCGCATGAAACGCCAGCCGGCCGGGCTGGCACCGGGCAAACGTTCGACGGTACGCACAGCGGCATTGGAAATGGAGCTTGATCACGATACCGGCGGCCTCGAAGGACTGATCCTGGCTGGCCGCCACGAAGGCAAGATGCTTGGTGCAATGGGGCTGACGGAGTTGCAGCATCTCTACCGGGAACTCTCCGGCGATCCGGAGAGCCGGCAGCTGCTAGAGACGTATCTTGACGGCAGATTTCCCGTCTGGCGCAAAAACACTGAGACGGACGGTGGCGAAGGGCTGGGTGTTGCGCCAGGTTCGGGCGCCATGACTAAGGAGGAGGCCTACAAGGTCCTTGGTCTTGAAGCGGGGGCCGCCGCGGCGGATGTCCGCAAGGCGCACCGCCGCCTGATGCAGCGCCTGCACCCCGATATCGGCGGCACGTCTTTCCTGGCGGCGCGGATTAACGAAGCCAAGGACGTCTTGCTCTCCAATCACAACTAGTCTCCTTCGATGCAGAACTTTTCCGGGAGATGACTTCCACGCCGTCCTACTGCTGGACGGCGTAGCACTCGATGTTCTTCTTCTTCAAAGCGGTGCAGGCCTTCCAGGCCGCGGTCTTCGAACCAAAGCCGCCGAAGCGGGCGCGGTAGTAGGTGACGCCGTCCTTGTCGAAGGCGACGGTGAAGCCGGACGCGTCGGCCAGCACCTTGGGTGCCTGCTTGGTGGTCTTGTCGAGGAAGGCCTGTGCCTCGGACTGCTTTGGCGACGAGGCGACCTGAATGGCCCAGCCCGACGGCACCGACGCCGTATTGACCGGGTCGACGGCCGTCGGCGTTGGCTCGGCATAGGCAGCGACGACCTGGGCAGTGGCGACCTGGGGGGCCGACACTATCACGGTCTTGACCTTCCTGGTCTTGACGACGGGCGCTGTCTCCTCGACAGCAGCTGTTGTCTGCTCGTCGGCCGCTGCGTCGGTGGCCGTCGGATCGTCGTTGGACGCCACGGCATCGTCTTCGACCATCGGCTTGTCGTCCGGCGTCGGCGCGTCGTGCTTGGGCAGCAGCACCTTGGCAAGGGCTGTGATCGGGTTGTTGCCGCCGGCCTTGGCCACAAGGTCGCCACCGCCACGCGTCGAAGCCCTCGGCAGATAGGTATTGATCAAGCTGGCCATCTGATTGTCGCGGCTGCCGCCGGAGGTGCCGCCCATGACCACGCCGACGATGCGGCGATTGCCGTCGGAAACCGACGAGACGAGGTTGAAGCCGGAAGCGCGGGTGTAGCCCGTCTTGATGCCGTCGACGCCCTTGATGCGTCCGAGCAGACGGTTGTGGCCATTGATGCGCTGGCGCCCGTAGAGAAAGGAGCGCTGCGAGAAATAGCCGTAATACTGGGGAAAATGCTCGCGCAGCGCGATGCCGAGCGTCGCCATGTCGCGTGCGGTGGTGAACTGGCCGGGGTCGGGCAGGCCATTGGCGTTGCGGAACACGGTGCCGTTCATGCCCAGCGCACGCGCCTTGGCGGTCATCATACGGGCAAAGGTGGTTTCATTGCCGCCGAGCATTTCGCCGAGCGCGGTGGCCGAGTCATTCGCCGACTTGGTGACGATCGACAGGATCGCGGTCTCGACCGTGACCGAACCGCCCGGCTTCACGCCGAGTTTCGTCGGCGCCTCGGCGGAGGCCTTGGCGGAAAACACCACTGGCGTGTTCCGGCTGATCTTGCCCTTCGCCATCGCTTCGAAGGTCAGGTACAGCGTCATCATCTTGGTCAGCGAAGCCGGATAGCGCCTGCCATTGGCATCTGCGGAGTAAAGCACCTTGCCAGTCTTGGCATCCACGACGATGGCCGCCTGCCTGGCCGCCAGCGACGAGGCAACGTCGCCAAAAACGAATGTCATCGCCAAGGCGATGATCATCATCGTTTTGAGAGGGGAGGTGGATTTGGAAACGATGCCCAACAACGCCTTACGCACTGGTACTTCCCTTGGATTTCTTCGTTGCGTTGGAGGCGGCAAAGGGTCCTGCCTCGCTTCCGGTCAAGCTACCGGCGCAGCGTTACCAATCCGTTTATGGTAACCGCCGCGTTCACCATTTTCTTCGGGCTTGAAGCTCTCTTTATTCGATTTTTAGCCTTTGGCTGCGCAGGCGGGTCCGCAAGCCCGCGAAATCTTGACTTTTGTGCGGCGCACAATATATTATCTTGCATTGCACAAGGGCGCCCCGAAGAAGGACGTCTCAACCGTCAAGGGAATCGTGAAATGACCCAGACCTATGAGGACTTCAGCAAATACGGCAAAGAGTTCGCCGACACCGGATTGAAGAGCTTCGCGTCGCTCTCCAAGGGCGCGCAGGCGATAGCCACCGAGGCTGGTGAATACACCAAGAAGAGTTTTGAAACCGGCAGCGCCACTGTGGAGAAGCTGTTTTCAGCCAAGTCGCTTGAAAAGGCGATCGAGATCCAGTCGGACTACGCCAAGCAGTCCTATGAGGCGTTCGTCGCCGAGGCCACCAAAATTGGCGATCTCTATGCCGAACTCGCCAAGGAAGCTTACAAGCCATTCGAATCGATCGTTGCCAAGGCGAAGTAATTTCGCCCGGGCGGACTAATTTCGCCTGACGGGATTCAGATTGAGCCTTTGAACCCCGAGAAAAGCCCGGCCGTGGAAACGCGGCCGGGCTTTTTTCGTGTCAATTTCCGTTCCAGAGCCTCTCGCCCCTTCACGATTGCGAAAATCGTCCAAGTTTGGTGACCTAGCCATATTGTCAGCTAACCAGAAGGGCTTAAAATCGTACATCGAACACCTACATGTCGAACTCGCATGGGGAATCGAAAGAGGCAGGAATACGTGACGATCGGTTTGACTGCCACGAGACGAGTGGTGCGGATGCAAGACGGCGACGGTAACGGCAATGGGGCCGGCCGTGGGACGGCCGTCATCACGCGCACCAAAACCAAGACCAAGAAGCCCAGCCTTTATCGGGTCCTCATCCTCAACGACGACTACACTCCGATGGAGTTCGTGGTTCACGTGCTGGAGCGTTTTTTCCAGAAGGATCGCGAAGCCGCCACACGCATCATGCTTCATGTTCACAATCATGGAGTGGGCGAGTGCGGGGTCTATACATTCGAGGTGGCCGAGACCAAAGTGTCCCAGGTCATGGATTTCGCCCGACAGAATCAGCATCCGCTGCAATGCGTGATGGAGAAGAAGTGAGGTAACATGCCGGCTTTCTCCCAAGGCCTGGAAAAGGCGCTTCACCAGGCGCTGACGCTCGCCAATGAGCGGCACCATGAATATGCAACCCTAGAACATCTGCTGCTCGCGCTCATCGACGACACCGAGGCGGCCGCCGTCATGCGCGCCTGCAATGTCGATCTCGATGAGCTCAAGCATACGGTTCTCACCTATATCGACACCGAGCTGGACAACCTTGTCACCGGTTACGACGAGGACTCCAAGCCGACGGCCGGTTTCCAGCGCGTCATCCAGCGCGCGGTGATCCACGTACAGTCGTCTGGCCGCGAGGAAGTGTCGGGCGCCAACGTGCTCGTTGCCATCTTCGCCGAGCGCGAGAGCCATGCCGCCTATTTCCTGCAGGAACAGCAGATGACCCGCTACGATGCGGTCAACTACATCTCGCACGGTATTGCCAAGCGTCCGGGCGCGTCGGAGACACGCTCGCCGCGCGGCGCTGACGACGAGCAGGGCGGCCAGAACGGCGCCGAGCCGCAAGAGGAAGGCGGCAAGAAGAAGCAGCAGCAGGACGCGCTAACAGCTTATTGCGTCAATCTCAACAACAAGGCCAAGGCCGGCAAGATCGACCCGCTGATCGGCCGCGAGTCCGAGATCAACCGCACCATCCAGGTGCTGTGCCGCCGCTCCAAGAACAACCCGCTCTATGTCGGTGATCCCGGGGTCGGCAAGACAGCGATCGCCGAGGGCCTGGCCAAGCGCATCGTCGAGGGCGACGTTCCCGAAGTGCTGCACAATGCCACCATCTTCGCGCTCGACATGGGCACGCTGCTCGCCGGCACGCGCTATCGCGGCGATTTCGAGGAACGGCTGAAGCAGGTCGTCAAGGAACTTGAGGATTATCCTGGCGCCGTGCTGTTCATCGATGAGATCCACACGGTCATCGGGGCAGGGGCTACATCAGGCGGCGCCATGGATGCGTCCAACCTGTTGAAGCCGGCGCTGTCGTCGGGTGCGATCCGCTGCATCGGCTCGACCACCTACAAGGAATTCCGCCAGTTCTTCGAGAAGGACCGTGCCTTGGTGCGGCGCTTCCAGAAGATCGACGTCAACGAGCCGACCATCGAGGACGCCATCGAGATCATGAAGGGCCTCAAGCCTTATTATGAGGAATTCCACAAGGTGAAGTTCACCAACGAGGCGATCAAGGCCTCGGTGGAGCTGTCGGCGCGCTACATCAACGACCGCAAGCTGCCGGACAAGGCGATCGACGTGATCGACGAGACCGGCGCCTCGCAGATGCTGGTGCCGGAAGCCAAGCGCAAGAAGACCATCGGCATCAAGGAGATCGAGGCGACGATCGCCACCATGGCCCGCATCCCGCCGAAGACGGTTTCGGCCGATGACGAGAAGGTGCTCCAAGGCCTCGACATCGAGCTGAAGCGCGTCGTCTATGGCCAGGACACCGCGATCACCGCGCTGACCTCCGCGATCAAGCTGGCACGTGCCGGTCTGCGCGAACCGGAGAAGCCGATCGGCTCCTACCTGTTCTCCGGCCCGACCGGCGTCGGCAAGACCGAAGTGGCCAAGCAGTTGGCCGCGTCGCTGGGCGTCGAGCTGATCCGCTTCGACATGTCGGAATATATGGAACGCCACACCGTCTCGCGGCTGATCGGCGCGCCTCCCGGCTATGTCGGCTTCGACCAGGGCGGTCTTTTGACCGACGGCGTCGACCAGCATCCGCATTGCGTGCTGTTGCTCGATGAGGTCGAGAAGGCGCATCCGGACCTGTTCAACATTCTGTTGCAGGTTATGGACCATGGCAAGCTGACCGATCACAACGGCAAGCAGATCGACTTCCGCAATGTGATCCTGATCATGACCACCAATGCGGGTGCGTCGGACGCGCAGCGCGCGGCGATCGGCTTCGGCTCGACCAAGCGCGAAGGCGACGATGTCGAGGCGATCAACCGGCTGTTCACGCCGGAGTTCCGCAACCGTCTCGATGCGATCATCCCGTTCGGCTCGCTGCCGGTGCCGGTTATCCATCAGGTGGTGCAGAAGTTCGTCATGCAGTTGGAGGCCCAGCTTTCCGAGCGTGGCGTCACCTTCGATCTGTCGGCGGATGCGATCGCCTGGCTTGCCGACAAGGGCTATGATGAGCGCATGGGAGCGCGGCCGCTTGGCCGTGTGATCCAGGAGCACATCAAGAAGCCGTTGGCCGACGAGGTGCTGTTCGGCAAGCTCAAGAGGGGCGGCACGGTGCGTGTCACCGTCGAGAAGAAGGAAACCGGGGAGACCGGCCTGAAGCTCGAATCGCTCGCCGACGAGGCGCCGGTGAAGCCGAAAAAGGAAGAGCCGGAAGAAACGCCGAAACCCAGAAAGGCCGTGGCGAAGAAGCCGGCGGCCAAGAAGCTGCTGGCGCCGAAGCCCGAAGCCAAGGGCAAGGACGGCGGCAAGCGCAGCCTGGTGCCGCAACTGCCCCGAAAGAACTGAGCTTTACGAAAGTCGAAAAGCCCCGGAAACGGGGCTTTTTCATTGGAACACGAGGAACACATGGCCGGCCAGGTCATCGTCCTGAACGGTGCGCCGCGATCGGGAAAATCAAGCATCGCCAAGGCTATTCAGGAGAGCTTCGATGGCATCTGGATCAATCTCGGCGTCGACGTTTACGAGCAGGCTACGCCGGCACGTTATCGGCCTGGGATAGGATTGCGGCCAGGCGGCGAGTGCCCGGACCTTGAAAGCGTCGTGCCCGAATTATACGCCGCGCTCTACGAATCGATAGCCGCTCATAGCCGACTGGGGCTGAATGTCGTCGCGGATGTCGGTCATCACGATGCCTATTCGAAACCACTCGACTGCCTCGTCGATTGCGCCCGCCGTCTCGTCGGTCTGCCGGTGCTGCTGGTCGGCGTTTGCTGCCCGATCGAAATCATCATGGAGAGGCGTGCGGCCAGCGCGGCGGACAAGGGATATGTGACCGCCTCGCCTGACGATCCCGCGCCATTGCCTGTGCGTCTGTGGCAGGAAGAGGTGCACCGCCCAGGCGTGTACGATCTGGAAGTCGACACTTCGCTTCTGAGCCCAGAGCAATGCGCTGATACGATCCGCCGGCGGCTGGAGCAAGGCGTCGCACGACCTAGTGCCATCGAGCAATTGGCCGATATGTCGGCCAGCTAATTCCTGCGTCAGCTTTGCAGCGCCGCCCGTATCTTTTTGGCGTTCTCGGCCAAGATTTCAGGCTTCTCCATTCCGCCCGTGTGCGGTTTCAGGGGAATGCCATCGAAGCGCGGAATGACATGCACATGCAGATGATAGACGGTCTGCCCCGAGGCCGGCTCATTGAACTGCATGACGGTGACGCCATCGGCGCCGAAGGCCTTTTTCACCGCCAGCGCCACTTTCTGAACGACGGTGAAGAGCGGGCCGAAAATTGACGGTTCGGCATCGAGCAGGTTGCGCGACGGCGCCTTCGGCACCACGAGCGTATGGCCGGGACCCTGCGGCATCACATCCATGAAGGCTATGACCGTTTCGTCCTCGTAAACGCGGTGCGAGGGAATTTCGCCGCGCAGGATCTTTGCGAAAATGTTGTCGGTGTCATAGGCGGCCTCGGCCATGGCGAACGCTCCGGATTGTGCCTTTCGTGTAGCGAAGGCATGAGAAGTCGGCAAGACGATGGGGCGAAGTCGCCCCGCTCATCAGGGCAGCCCTGTTGCTACTCCTCCAGATCCTTGCGGAACGGGGTGTGCTCTTCCAGATATTCGCTCATCCGCTCCACCTCTTGCCGCTCGCGCCTGAGATAGTCGGCGACGGCGTTGCGCAGGCCGGGGTGCGCAATGTAGTGCGCGGAATGCATGGTCACCGGCCGATAGCCGCGCGCCAGCTTGTGCTCGCCCTGTGCGCCCGCCTCGACCACCTTCAGCTTGCGCTCGATGGCGAAGTCGATCGCCTGATGGTAGCAGACCTCGAAATGCAGGAAGGGGTGGTCCTCGATGCAGCCCCAGTTGCGGCCATAGAGTGCATCGGAGCCGATGAAATTGATGGCGCCGGCAATATAGCGCCCATTGCGTTTGGCCATCACCAGCAGGATGTCGTCTGCCATGCGTTCGCCGATCAACGAGAAGAATTGGCGGTTGAGATAGGGCCGGCCCCATTTGCGGCTGCCGGTGTCCATGTAGAAGGCGAAGAAATCGTCCCAGGCCTTCTCGGTAAGGTCCTTGCCGGTCAGCCGGTCGATCGAAATGCCATTGCCAAGCGCTTCGCGCCTTTCCTTCTTCATCGCCTTTCGCTTGCGCGAGGCAAGGGTAGCGAGGAAGTCGTCATAGGTTGAAAAGCCTTCGTTGAAGAAATGGAATTGCTGGTCGGTGCGGTGCAGGAAACCGGCCGCTTCCAGCACCTCCACATCGCTCTCCTGCGCGAAGGTGACATGCGCGGAAGAGACACCTAACTTTTGCGTCACCGCCTTCAGGCCCGCCGCGAGACCGGCCTTCACCCTGGCACTGTCCTCGCCCCTGGTGACCAGCAGGCGAGGGCCGGTGACCGGGGAGAACGGCACGGCACTTTGCAGTTTGGGATAGTAACGGCCACCGGCGCGCTCGAACGCATCCGACCAGCCATGGTCGAACACATATTCGCCCTGGCTGTGCGATTTGAGATAACAGGGCACCGCGCCCAGCAATCTGCCTTGCCCATCCTCCAGCCTGAGGTGGTGGCCCTGCCAACCGGTGCGCCGCACGGCGCATCCGGAATCCTCAAGCGCGATCAGAAAAGCAAAGGAAACCAAAGGATTGTAACTGGTTTCTACATCGCCGCGCGCGGTTCCGGCCAAGCCGTTCCATTCATCACAGGTGAAGGCGCCGATGCCGGCGGCGACGCGGATCGAATAGTCCGCATTGGCCGTTTGTCCGTCACCCTCGTCGCCCTGATCCATGAGGCTTATTTAAGCTCCGTCCGGCTTGGTACAAGTCACGTTTCAGACACTCAGGCGACTTTGACCAGATCGGGTTCGAACCCTTCGAACGTCATCTGGTCGGCATATCTGAAGGTCAGGTCGACCGCCGGCTGGTCATGCACCGTCCAGGTGATAACAGGCATTTTCAGCCTCTCACGCACGAAGCTGACAAATGGGTTTGGCAGGTCGCCGGCGGCGTAGGAGGTGAAGGCGATCTCATGCGCCAGCATGGCGAAATGCGCCTCGATCAGCTTGACGTCCTTGCCGTAGGCGGTGAGACCCCCTGGGATACCCGGCGCGTCCTTCGGAAAATCGCGGACCAGCCAATGGTCGAACGACATGATCGCCGCTTTGCCCTTGTAGCGCTTGAGCATCTTGCCGACGCTTGCCACCAGGCCGTCGTCATAGCCGGGTGTGCCTTTCAACTCGACGACCAGCGGCACGCGGCCGTCGACCAGGTCGAGCGCTTCCTGCAGCGTCGGCACATGGTCCGCCGTGCCACCGACCCTGAGCGCCGCGAGTTCAGCTGCGGTACGCTGCCAGATAAAACCATCCTGGCCGGTCAGGCGCTTGAGATCGCCGTCATGGATGATGACGGGAACACGGTCGGACGACAGGTGCACGTCGCATTCGATGGCATAGCCGCGCTCGGCGGCCGCGGCGAAGGCCGACAGCGTGTTTTCCCAGCGAGTCTTGTTCATGTCGTGGAAGCCGCGATGGGCGACGGGCCGGGCGGTCAGCCAGGATAGGTCGGTCATATCTGTCCCCTGGCTCATTCGACTTCGAAGATGGCTTCGATTTCCACTGCGGCATTAAGCGGCAGGCAGGCCGTGCCGACGGCGGAGCGTGCATGCTTGCCGCGCTCGCCAAGGGCCGCGACCAGGAAATCGGAGGCGCCGTTGGCAACCAGATGCTGCTCGACGAACTCAGGTGTCGAGGCAACGAAAACGGTGATCTTCACCAGACGGCTAATCTTCTCGAGGTCGCCGAGTGCTGTCTTGGCCTGCGCCAGGATGTTGATCGCGCAGTATTTTGCCGCCTCCTTGCCGCCTGCGGTATCGAGATCGCGGCCTAGCTGCCCGCTAGCCTGCAGCTTGCCGTCCTTGAGCGGCAATTGCCCGGCAGTGAACAGCAAGTTGCCGGTCCTGCAATAGGGCACGTAGTTGGCGGCGGGCGCGGCGGCGACGGGAAGCGTCACACCCAGATCGCTTAGCCGCTTTTCGATTGTTTCACTCATGGTATTTCCCTATTGCTTGGTGACGCCGCGCCGGCCGGGCCGAAATTGCTATTTTTGCCTCGCTTCCGCCACGACTTTTTTTAAGCTGGACCATCTTTCCCTGCGGCCTGCCATCAGTCGCGACGATCGGAGTACCTCATGCGCGCAACGCGCCTCGCATTCCATGCCGTCCTGTTGTCGGGCGCCTTCTCTATAGGCCCTGCCTTCGCAGCGCCGGCGCTGCAAGCCCACCGCGCCGTCTACGATCTTACCCTGAAAAAGGCTTCCGATCAGTCCGGCATCACGGGCATATCCGGCCGCATGGTCTATGAGTTCAATGGCTCGGCCTGCGAAGGGTATACGGTGAAATTCCGCTTCGTCACCCAGATCGTCACCGCCGACAACACCAGGTTGACCGACCAGCAGACCACCACTTTCGAGGACGCCGAGGGCAAGACCTTTTCGTTCGTGACAAAATCCTTCGTCGACCAGAATCTCGACAAGGAGGTCAAGGGCATCGCCACGAAAGAAACCAAGGGCCTGAAGGTCGACATCGACAAGCCTGAAAAGAACAGCGTCGAGCTCGCGACAACCCAATTCCCGACCCAGCATCTGGTCGAACTGATCGGCAAGGCCGAAAAGGGCGAAAATTTTTACGAAACCAACCTGTTCGATGGTTCCGAAGACGCCAACAAGGTGATGACCACCACCGTCGTCGTCGGCAAGAAAACGGATGCCGACAAGGCCGACCCGGAGGCTCCCGCACTGGCAAAGCTCGCCGCCGACAAATACTGGCCGGTCGACATCGCCTATTTCGACGACACCAACAAGACGGGCGAAGAGGTTCCGGAATACCGTATCAGCTTCAAGCTGCATGAGAACGGCATCACCCGAGATCTCGTCATGGACTATGGCGACTTCTCGATGACCGGCAAGCTGGTCAACCTGTCTCTGTTCGACCAGACTAAACCTTGTCCCGCCAAATAGTGCCTGTCTAGGCAGTTGATTTACCACGACACGGCGCGGTCGTAACGAACGACTTGAGCTTGCCGCAATCGTCTCCCAACCTGCTTCCCAGCGTCCAGGCGCGAGGGGGATCAGCTTGAGCAGGATCGATACATTCGTGGCGCCGCGGCCCAACCCGGCACTGATCAGGGCCATGACATCCGTCAACCGGATCGTCATGCTGCGCGGCATTCCCGGATTTCGGGATCTGTTGCCGTTCAATCGACTGGCCGGTCTGCGCGGTGTCGCCAATGTCCGTCACATCGATTTTCCCGACGCCGATCTTGAGCGGCTGAGGGCCAGTTGCGGGGCAGGGAAGGCGACCTTCATCACGCCCAATCATCCCGAGTTCTTCACCGACTGGATGATCGACAAGGAAATCGTGTCGCAGGTCAGCCCGCTCACGGCCTCATGGGCAACCAATGGTGTCGTCAACGGCCTTGGCCGGCTGATGCAGAAGTTCTGGCTGGCCAACAATCTGATCGCCCAGATTCCCGGCAACAGCGGGGCAGCCAAGGAACACTCCGTCGCCTGGGCCTTGAAAGGCCATGGTGTGCTGCTTCATCCCGAAGGCGGCGTCGGCTGGCATGCCAACATCGTTGCGCCGTTGCTGCCGGGTGCCGTCGAGATGGGGCTGGAGGCCCTCAAGCGCGGCCGGGCCACGGATCCCGATTTCAAGGTCTGGATCGCGCCAGTCGTCTGGAAGCTCGCCTTCACCGGGAATGTCGAAGCGGCGCTGGCGAAGGAATGCGCCTATGTCGAGAAATGCCTGAAAATAGAACGCCGCGCGATCGACACGCTGCCGCAGCGCGTTCACCACATCTATTCGACGCTGCTGGCCCGCGATGAAGCCGCCAGCGGCATGCCGTTCGACCAAGGCGCTTCCCATGCCCGGCGCCAGAGGGTTTTGGCCGCCGAGCTCGGCGGCCAGCTCGGCAAAAGCATCTCAGCCGACATTGATGTCACCGACACCGCGGAGGTTCTGCGACGTGCGCGTCGCTGGCAGCGCGAAAACACTGGCGATGCGGAACGGCAAAGGCAGGTCCGCGCGCTCGCCGATAGGGTTCAGAGGCTGCAACGCGTCGGACCTTGGGCCTCGGCCAATCCGCGCATCACTCAGGAGGAGATCGCCGAACATCTGAAGCGGATCCGCAACGACTATTGTCGGGGCGGACTGCGCGACACGATGAACCGGTTCGTTCCGCAGCCGGCCGGACCGCGTTGCGGCCACATCCGGGTGCCGGAGGCGCTGGGCCTGCATGAATATGCGGGCTCGATCAACGATGCGGTTGCCGAGCTGCGCCGTCGCATGCAGGATACCGTCACCAACATTGTGGCCGAGCTTGCGGCCAAGGGCGGCTTCATTTTCTATCCGAATCCATTCTATCGTCCCTGACATCCTGGCGGGCCATGCGGCCGGCTGGGGTGAAGGATGGAAGGCAAACAGCAAGCTTCATGGCGGTCTATGTCGACGCAGCGATCTGGAACTGGGCCGGCCATCGCTGGTGCCATCTGTTGGCCGACGACACCGACGAGTTGCATCGCTTTGCCGCCCGGCTCGGGGTCAAGCGCTCATCCTACCAGGGGCCGCCCAAGACATCGGCGCCGCATTATGACATAACCGGCTTCGAGCGCGACCGAGCGGTGCGGCTCGGCGCCATCGAATGCAGCCGCGAGGAGATCGTCGCGGTCTTCCGGCGGGTGCGGGTGCCGAACGGGAAGATAAAGCGCTGACGGCAGGGCGCGGATCGTCGCACGCCGCACCACAGATCCTGCCGCGCTTGCGTTTATCGCGCATCCCCTTTATATGCGCGCTCATTCCACACACGGACTTTGGTGTCTGCCCGGGAGAAATCCGGCTGAAACCTCCGGTGGCGTTCGAGGACAAAGTCCAAAAATGCCTGTGTCCGTGGAGGCTAACCGGAAAGGAACTTTGAATGGCACTGCCTGATTTCAGCATGCGCCAGCTTTTGGAAGCTGGCATTCACTTCGGCCACCAGACCCACCGCTGGAACCCGAAGATGGCGCCCTACATCTATGGCGCCCGCAACAACATCCACATCATCGACCTGTCGCAGACGGTGCCTTTGCTGCACCAGGCGTTGAAGCAGGTTTCCGACACTGTCGCCAAGGGCGGCCGCGTGTTGTTCGTCGGCACCAAGCGCCAGGCGTCCGACATCGTCGCCGATGCGGCACAGCGTTCGGCTCAGTATTATGTCAACTCGCGTTGGCTCGGCGGTATGCTGACCAACTGGAAGACGATCTCGAACTCGATCCAGCGCCTGCGCAAGCTCGACGAGATGCTGGCCGGCGAGGCGCAAGGGTTGACCAAGAAGGAACGCCTGAACCTCGACCGCGAGCGCGAGAAGCTCGACAAGGCGCTGGGCGGCATCAAGGACATGGGCTCGACGCCCGACCTGATGTTCGTGATCGACACCAACAAGGAAGCGATCGCCATCCTCGAGGCCAAGCGCCTCGGCATCCCGGTCGTTGCCATCATCGATTCGAACTGCGATCCGGACAAGATCGACTTCCCGATCCCCGGCAATGACGACGCGGCCCGCGCCATCCAGCTCTATTGCGATCTGATCGCCAAGGCTGCGATCGACGGCATCGCCCGCCAGCAGGGCGCGCTCGGCGTCGACATCGGCGCTTCGGTCGAAGCTCCGGTCGAACCCGCGCTCGACCCGGCTCCGGCGTCGGAAGCCCCCGAAGCTTGATAAGCGAAGGCCGGTTGCGGCCTTCATCTTTCTCATATTTTGGCACGCTAAACAGACGCACCATCGAACACCGATGGTGCGTCGGTGCATTTAAAACAAAGAGGCGACAATGAGCATTTCGGCTGCACAGGTCAAAGAACTCCGCGACTTGACCGGCGCGGGCATGATGGATTGCAAGGCGGCGTTGACCGAGACCAACGGCAACATGGAAGAGGCCGTCGACTGGCTGCGCAAGAAGGGTATCTCCAAGGCCGACAAGAAGGCCGGCCGCACCGCGGCTGAAGGCCTGATCGGCGTCGACAATGGCGTGCGCGAGGCTGCCGTCGTCGAGGTCAATTCCGAGACCGACTTCGTTGCCCGCAACGCCGCGTTTCAGGAAATCGTCGCCAACGTTGCCAAGGTTGCCCTGGCCTATGGCACGACCGAAGCTGTGGCCGCCGCAAAGTATCCGGGTTCCGACAAGTCTGTTGCCGACACCATCAAGGACGCTGTCGGCACCATCGGCGAAAACATGGGCTTCCGCCGCTCGGCCAAGCTCACCGTTCCGTACGGCGCTGTCGCTACCTACGTCCACAACGCAGTTGCCGACGGCCTTGGCAAACTCGGCGTGCTGGTCGCGATCGAGACCACGGGCAATGAGCATGCCGCCAACGCCTTTGGCCGCCAGGTGGCCATGCATGTTGCCGCCACCAACCCTCTGGCGCTGACCGCAGAGCAGATCGATCCGGCCGCGGTCGAACGCGAGAAGGCGATCTTCTCCGACCAGGCGCGCCAGTCGGGCAAGCCGGAAGCGATCATCGAGAAGATGGTCGAGGGCCGTCTGCGCAAGTTCTACGAGGAAGTCGTGCTCCTGAAGCAGGCTTTCGTGCTCAATCCCGACATCACTGTCGAGAAGGCGCTGAAGGATGCCGAGAAGGAGATCGGTGCGCCGGCCAAGATCACCGCCTACCTGCGCTTTGCGCTGGGCGAGGGCATCGAGAAGGAAGAGACCGATTTTGCCGCGGAAGTCGCTGCAGCGGTCAAGAAATAGCCCTTTCCAGGGCTCACGAACTCAGGCAACTCGGCCGGGTGTCCGCAAGGAGGCCCGGCCGATTTCTTGTGCGGTGTCGATAAAGGCCCTGAGCTTCGGCGCCATCGCCGCCCGGCGCGGAAAATAGAGGAATAGCCCCGGTTCCTCGATCGCCGTCTGCTGCAGCACCTGGACGAGGCGGCCCGCGGCAAGATCGGCGCGCGCCAGCGGCTCGAACACATAGGCAAGCCCGACGCCTGCAAGCGCAAGATCGATTGCCGCGAGCGAATCCGTCACGACAACGCTGCCCCGCGTCTCCATCGCGATGTCCTTGCCATCCTCGATCAAATCCCAGCGATAGAGCGCACCGGAGCGGACGAGCCGGTAGCCAATACAATTATGGTTCGCCAGGTCGGCAACGCCGCCGGGACGGCCGTGCCTTCCGATATAGGCCGGCGAGGCGACGATGACGACGGAGAATGGCGGCGTCAGCCTGACCGCGATCATGTCCTGGGCGATCATCTCGCCAAGCCGGATGCCGGCATCGAAGCCTTCGCCGACGATATCAACCAGACCCTGGTCAGCGAAGACCTCGACCGTAACCTCCGGATAGCGCTCGGCCATTGCCGCGACCACCGGCGTCACCGCCAATGGCATCGCGATGTTGGAGGCGTTGATCCTGAGCAGGCCAGACGGCCTGCCTTTGACGCTGCGGATGCGGTCCATTCGCTCGGCAATATCCTGGAGGGCCGGAGCCGCCGTTTCCACCAGCGCCTTGCCGGCCTCGGTGAGCGAAACGCTGCGCGTCGTGCGGGCGAATAAGGGCTGGCCGATCCGCTCTTCGACAATACGCACCGCATGGCTGACCGCCGAAGGGCTCATGCCGAGTTCGGCGGCGGCAAGCGCGAAGCCGCCACGCCGGGCAACTGCGACCACGACAGGAAGATGGCTGAGGAGATCGCGATCCATTCATGAATGATATCGCATGGTCTTTGCCAACAATGCAACCTTATCGATGCCGGGGCGGTGGTCCACATTGGCGCCAACTCATCGGCGATCGGCTGATGGCACTGAGGAGACGAGACATGAACACGTTAAAGCACGTAACTTTCGCGGCAGGCATGGCGTTGGCGCCGATGGATGCCGGCGGGGCGGAGCCATCAGACTGGCGGGCCCTCGCAGACGAACGCGCGGTCATTCGCATTGCCGATGCCATCGACCGGGCCGTCGACGCCCAGGACTGGAAACTTGCACGCGGCTATTTGCGGATCGGATCACCGCCGACTTCAGCAGTCTCTCCGGACAGCCGGCGGCCAACATCGCCTCCGACGATCTGATTGGCGCTTGGGCGGCCAATCTCAAGGGCAGCAAGACAAGCCTGCATCTGCGCACCAATCACGAGGTCGTTCTCGAGGCGGACACGGCGACTGTCCTATCGAACGGCTATGCCTGGAACCGGATGGAGGGCAATGGCGACCCGCTTTGGGAGGTCTGGGGCACCTATGAACATCACCTGACGCGTTTTGCGGATGGTTGGAAGGTCGATGGCTTCGTGTTCCGCATGACACACGAGCGCGGCAATCCCTGGGTCAAGAACACTCCGGGCCAGTGACGCGCGGGATATCTATCACCAAGCATTGGAAGACGATTATGACCATGACCTACTACACTCTTGGCAACAGCGGCCTCAGGGTAAGCCGGCTGGCACTGGGCACGATGACTTTCGGCAAGGAATGGGGCTGGGGAGCCGACAGGGATACGGCGCGGGCGATTTTCGACGCCTATGTCGAGGCGGGCGGCAATGTCTTCGACACGGCGGATCTCTACACAGACGGCACGGCCGAAGCCTGGCTTGGTGAATTCATCGCCGAGCGCGGGCTGCGCGACAGGGCGGTGATCGCCAGCAAGTTCAGCATGAACATGCAGCCCGGCAATCCGAATGCTGGCGGTAACGGCCGCAAGAACATCATGCGGGCCGTCGATGCTTCGCTGAAACGGTTGGGGACCGACTATATCGATCTCTATCTCATGCATGTCTGGGACAGGCTGACCCCGGCTGAAGAGGTCATGCGCACGCTGGACGACCTGGTTCGGATGGGCAAGGTGCGCCATGTCGGCCTTTCCGATGTGCCCGCCTGGTATGCGGGCCGGGCACAGGCGATCGCCGAATTACGCGGATATGAGCCGGTTTCGACGCTACAGCTCGAATATTCGTTGGCCGAACGCGCGATCGAGAACGAGTTCGTGCCATTCGGCACACGCCATGGCGCCGGCATCATGGTGTGGAGCCCGCTGGCCAGCGGACTGCTGAGCGGCAAGTATCGGCCGGCTCAGGCCGGAAACGCGGGCCGGCTCGACGGATTTCGCAACTCGACACATCCGGGTTTCCAAAAGTTCACGCAACGCAACTGGGCTATCGTGGCCGAACTCGAGAAGGTCGCATCCGAGATCGGCCGCAGCATGCCTCAGGTCGCGCTCAACTGGGCGGCGACGCAGCCGGGGATCGCAACCGTCATCCTCGGCGCGACGACACTCAGCCAAATGCATGACAATCTTGGCGCGCTGGATTTCGAGATTCCGAAAGCGCATCGCGACCGGCTGGAGAGAGTCAGCAGAATTCCAGCGCCGTTTCCCTATTCCTATTTCGGCTCGCAGATACAGGCGCGCGTTACCGGCGGCGCTACAACCGGCGACAAGCCCTCCAACTACGCGTCACCGGTGCTCATCGAAGGAGAGTCGGCCAGCGTGTCCACCAATTGATTGATGGGACAGGAAACCGGCGAATTTGCCGTTTGGGCGCCGCGTGACATCGCGGCGCCCTTCGTGTATCGGAACGCCATTGTTTCGAGGCGGCACCTGCGTGAGGGTAGCCTCCTGGAACGCGCCACACGCAAAAATGACGAGGCCCAGATGACGGTGAAGCCCCTCTACCGACGTGTCTTGCTGAAAGCGTCGGGCGAAGCATTGATGGGCGAGCAGCATTTCGGCATCGACGTTTCAGTGGTGGATCGCATCGCCGGCGACATCGCCGAGGCGCGTGCATTGGGCATCGAGGTCGGCGTTGTCATCGGCGGCGGCAACATTTTTCGCGGCGTGGCCGTTGCCTCCAAGGGCGGCGACCGTGTCACGGGCGACCACATGGGCATGCTTGCCACGGTGATCAATTCGTTGGCGCTGCGCACGTCATTGAACAAGATCGGCGTCGACGCCGTGGTGCTTTCGGCGATCGCCATGCCCGAACTTTGCGAGAGCTTTTCGCAGCGCCAGGCGACCGCCTACATGAACCAGGGCAAGGTAGTGATCTTTGCCGGCGGCACCGGCAATCCGTTCTTCACCACTGATTCGGCCGCCGCCCTCCGCGCGGCTGAAATCGGCGCCGACGCTCTGTTCAAGGGCACTCAGGTCGACGGCGTCTACTCGGCGGACCCGAAAAAGGATCCGAATGCGACGCGTTTCGAGCGCATCAGCCATGGCGAAGTCATAAATCGCGGCCTTTCCATCATGGATACCGCAGCGATTGCACTTGCGCGCGAAAACAACATTCCGATAATCGTCTATTCGATCCACGAAAAAGGTGGTTTCGGCGATATTCTAAGGGGCGGCGGCCGCTGCACGGTCGTCGCGGACGATTGATCGGCGGTCTGACCCCAAAAGGGGAAGCCGGCTTTCGAAAATCCGGTTCGATAAGCCGCCCCGAAGCAGTGAACCCGCATTAGACGGGTCGAGGAGATAAAGATGAGTGGTGAGTACGACGATCTCAAGCGGCGCATGGATGGGGCTATTGCCGCGTTCAAGCATGATCTGGCCTCGCTGCGGACCGGTCGCGCCTCCAGCAATCTGCTCGATGCGATCCAGGTGCAGGCCTATGGCACCACCATGCCGATCAATCAGGTCGCCAACGTCTCGGTTCCGGAGCCGCGCATGATCTCGGTGTCGGTCTGGGACAAGTCGATGGTCGGCGCGGTCGACCGTGCGATTCGCGAATCCAATTTGGGGTTCAACCCGATCGTAGACGGCACCAACCTCAGGATTCCGCTTCCCGAACTCAACGAACAGCGCCGCAAGGAACTGGTCAAGATCTCGCACACCTACGCCGAGAACGCCCGTGTCGCCGCGCGCCATGTGCGTCGCGACGGCATGGACTTCCTGAAGAAGGCGGAGAAGGACGGCGACATCAGCGAAGACGATCAGCGCAAGCGCTCGGACCAGGTCCAGAAACTTACCGATGAGACGATCAGCACCATCGACCACCTGCTTTCCGATAAGGAAGCTGAAATCATGCAGGTTTAGGGTCTTGGCCGCCGGCTGACCCGAAAGCGAGAACATGGCAACGCCCGCGCATGTCGCGATCATCATGGACGGAAACGGACGCTGGGCCAAGGCGCGCGGCATGCCCCGTCTTGCGGGCCACCGTGCCGGTGTCGAGGCGTTGCGCAAGACGGTGCGCGCGGCACCCGGGCTCGGCATCTCCTACCTGACCGTCTATGCTTTCTCATCGGAGAACTGGTCGCGGCCGAAGTCCGAGGTCAGCGACCTGATGGGCCTCTTGAAAATGTTCATCCGCCGTGACCTTGCCGAACTGCACCAGAGCGGTGTGCGGGTTAGAATCATCGGTGACCGGGCAGGGCTGCAGTCCGATATCAGGGGACTGCTCGACGAGGCCGAAACGCTGACGGCCGCAAACGAATCGCTGACGCTGGTGATTGCCTTCAACTATGGCGGACGCGACGAAATCGTTCGCACGGCACAAAAGCTTGCGGCGGCCGTGGCGCGTGGCGAACTCGACGCCGAGGCGATATCAGCCGAAAGCTTTGCCGGCGCGCTCGATACGCAAGGCATTCCCGACCCGGAACTGGTCATCCGCACCAGCGGCGAGCTTCGGCTGTCGAATTTCCTTCTGTGGCAAGCCGCCTATAGCGAGCTCGTCTTCCTGCCTTGCTACTGGCCCGACTTCAGCCGCGAGCACCTTGCCGAAGCCCTGCGTGAGTTTGCTGGCCGCGAACGCCGTTTCGGCGGACTTGGAGGCCAGGACGTCGCTTCGCGACCGGCCGCGGGATGAGCAATCTCCAGCTGCGTGTCGTTTCGGCGATCGTGCTCGCCATCATCACTCTCGGCTTGACCTGGATCGGCGGTCTGCCGTTCCGGCTGCTGTGCGCCGTAATATCGGCGGCGATCTTTTATGAATGGACCCGCATGTCGCGCCCGACCGGGGCCACGGGCCTCGGCTTCCTGCCGAAAGCGCTGCTTGTTGTCTTCATCGGCGCCTTGATTGGCGGCCTGGCCGCCCCCTGGCTGCTGCCGCTTGTGGCGGCCATTGTTGCCGCAACGGCGATAGCCGCCTCGGTGCGCAAGACCGGACAATGGGATGCGAGCGGCCTTGCCTATGCCGCGGTTTCAGGTCTGTCGCTCGCCTTGCTGCGCGATGGCGATCGTTCAGGCCTCATTGCCATCCTGTTCCTGTTCGCGGTCGTCTGGGCCACCGATATCCTTGCCTATTTCGTGGGGCGCGCCGTCGGCGGCCCGAAACTGGCGCCGGCGATCTCGCCCGGCAAGACACGCAGCGGCGCGCTGGGCGGCGCTGTCGGCGGGGTCGTCGCGGGGCTGATCCTCGCCGTAGCTGCCGGTGTCGGCCATCTGGCATTGCTCGGCCTGGTGGCGCTCGTGCTGTCGATTGTCTCGCAGGCAGGCGACCTGTTTGAATCCTGGGTCAAGCGCCGCCATGGCTGCAAGGACTCAGGCGCGCTCATCCCGGGTCATGGCGGCGTCATGGATCGTGTCGATGGGCTTGTCGCAGCGGCATTCGCCCTATACGTCATCGGCTGGATTTCGGCGAACGCCGATCATCCGGCGCAGGGGCTGTTTCCCGTTTGAGTGGTGTCATTTCAGGTCCTTTGCGCGGTGCGCCTTGGATTCGCCCGGATTGGTGTCACAGTCGCGGCGCAGTCTGCGCCGTGGAAGAATTTGAGGGTTTGTCTTGAACGAGATTCTTCACGCGCTTTTCAGCACACAAGGCTTTGTCCTCGGCACGCTGGTGCCATTCCTGTTCGTGCTGACCGTGGTCGTGTTCGTCCACGAAATGGGCCATTACCTTGTCGGGCGCTGGTGCGGCATCGGCGTCAGGGCCTTCTCGATCGGCTTCGGCCCGGAACTCTTCGGCTTCAACGACAGCCACGGCACGCGCTGGAAACTGTGTGCGATACCGCTTGGCGGCTATGTCAAATTTGTCGGCGACATGAACGCCACATCGAGCCAGCCCACGTCGGAAGAAATTGAAACGCTGACCGAGGAAGAGCGCAAGGTCGCCTTCCACACGCAGCCGATCTGGAAGCGCGCCGCAACGGTGGTGGCCGGACCGTTGTTCAATTTCCTGCTGACGATCGTCGTCTTTTCCGTGCTGTTCACCGCCTATGGCCGCTATATCGCCGAGCCCATGGTGGCCGAGGTGACCGCCGACAGCCCGGCGGCGAAGGCCGGCATTCTCCCCGGCGACCGATTCGTCAGCGTCGACGGCAACAAGGTCGAAACCTTTGGCGACGTCCAACGCCTGGTCTCGGGCCGTGCCGACGACGCAATCACCTTCGTCATGCTGCGCGACGGCCGGGAGGTCACCGTGACCGCGGCGCCGCGGCTGATGGAACAGGAAGACGCGCTCGGCAACAAGGTCAAGGTCGCCGTGATCGGTGTCGTCAACAACAAGGAACTCGGCCAGCCGAGGCTCATCACTTACACGCCGGTCGGAGCGGTCGCGGCGGCTGTCGAGGAAACCGGTCACGTCATCCAGCGCACCGGCCAGTTCCTGCAGCGCTTTGTTGTCGGGCGCGAAGACAAATGTCAGCTGGGCGGTCCGGTGAAGATCGCCGACATGGCGGGCAGGGCTGCGAAACTGGGATTCGAATGGCTCGTGCAGCTGGTTGCACTGCTATCCGTTGGCATCGGAATTCTGAACCTTTTGCCGATTCCCCCCCTCGACGGCGGTCACCTCTTGTTCTACGGGGTGGAGGCTGTCATTCGCCGTCCGGTGTCGGAACGGATGATGGAAATGGCCTATCGGGCCGGGTTACTTCTGGTGCTGTGCTTTATGGGGTTCGTTTTTTGGAACGATCTGTTTGGGTGCTGAAATCATGAAGAAATTTGGCCTCTGCGTGGGCGATGTTGAGACGCCATTTACCATGCCAGGGGATATGAGTGACGCGAAAGCCACGCCGCAGGGTTAAGTAAATACAAATTAACCAGAAGCCTTGCGTGTAGGGAAAATCCGGTTAATACGGTAGGGGAAATTACCGCACGTCCGGTTTTCTCGCCGTGGGGACTACGAGAAAAGGTTATTAAGCCCGATGAAGGCAGCATCCAAGTTTCTAAGCGCCGCGTCCGCGGTGACCCTGTCCGCGGCCATGGTCGTGCCGGGCGCGCTCGCAGTGCAGTTCGTTGCCACATCGGCGGCTGAAGCCGCTGTCGTCAGCAGAGTGGAAGTGAGCGGCAATCAGCGTATCGACGCTGAGACCATCCGCAATTACATCACCATCAAGCCGGGCAAGGCTTTCTCCAGTTCCGACATTGACGGTGCGGTCAAGGCACTGTTCGGTACAGGCCTGTTTTCGGACGTGCAGATCAACCAGGTCGGCTCGACGCTGGTGGTCAAGGTTGCCGAGTACCAGGTTGTCAACCAGGTGCTGTTCCAGAACAACAAGAAGCTCAAGGACAATGCGCTTGCGGCCGCGGTGCAGCTGAAGCCGCGCGGAACGTTCTCGCAGGCGACGCTCGATGCCGACGTGGAATCGGTCAAGGCTGCCTACCGGCGTATTGGTCGCGACGATGTGACCGTGACCACGCAGGTCATGCAGCTTGGCGACAACCGCGTAAATGTTGTCTTTAACATCGCTGAAGGCGATCGCACGCAGATCGCAGCGGTCAATTTCGTCGGCAACAGCGCCTATTCCAGTCGCCGCCTGGCGGATATCATCAACACCAAGCGCTCGTCCTGGCTGTCCTTCGTCCTGCGCGACGACGTCTACGACGATGACAAGCTGCGCGCGGACCAGGAGTTGCTGCGCCGTTTCTACTACAATCACGGCTATGCCGACTTCCAGGTCGTGTCCGCCGTCGGCGAGCTCGACAGCGCGACGAACAAGTACACGGTCACCATCACCGTCCAGGAAGGCGACCGCTACACGTTCGGCGATGTCAGCGTCGAGAGCACGATCCCTGAAGTCGACGGCAAGTCGCTGGAATCGGTGATCGAGACCCACAAGGGTGACGTCTACAACGCCAAGAACGTCGAGGATTCCATCATCGCGCTGACCGAGAAGGTGGCCGGTTCCGGCTATGCCTTCGCGCAGGTTACTCCGCGCGGCGACCGCAATTTCGAGAACCACACCATTTCGGTGGTCTATACGATCGACCAAGGCACCAAGGCCTATATCGAGCGCATCGAGATCCGCGGGAACGATCGCACGCGTGACTATGTCATTCGCCGCGAGTTCGACGTCAGCGAAGGCGACGCCTTCAACCAGGTGCTCATCCAGCGCGCGAAAAAGCGCCTGGAAAACCTGAATTACTTTGAGAAAGTCGACATCTCGACCGTGCCGGGCTCGCAGCCCGACCAGGTCGTTCTGGTGGTCGATGTGGTTGAGAAGTCGACCGGCGAGTTCTCGGTGGGCGCTGGTTATTCGACCGGTGGCGACACGGCCGGACCATCGGTCGAAGGATCGGTGACCGAGCGCAACTTCCTCGGCCGTGGCCAGTTCATCAAGGTGTCGGCGGGCGGCGGCAAGAATTCTCGCGACTACAGCCTGTCCTTCACAGAGCCTTATTTCCTCGGGCGGCGCATCGCCGCCGGCTTCGACATCTATAAGTCGACGCGGGAATACAACAACAACTATGACAGTGATACCACAGGTGCGACGATTCGTTTCGGCCTGCCGATCACCGACAGCATCACGACCCAGTTGGCGTACAACATCTCGCAGGAAAAATATAAAGTTGACGACGGCTGCAATCCCACTGATTCAGACCCCAGCGGTACCTGCAATATCTCGACCGCAATCCTTGATGGTATAGAGCAGAGTCCTTGGATCAAGTCGTCGGTCAGTCTCGGGCTGGTCTACAACACCATCGACGACATGAAGAACCCACATGAGGGTATCTATGCCAACACGACCGTCGAAGTGGCCGGTCTCGGCGGTGACGCCAAGTTCGTGAAGATCACGGGACGCGGCAGCGTCTATCAGACGCTGTCCGAGTCGCTTGATCTTGTCGGCCTTATTTCGGGCGGCGCCGGCCATGTCGAGGGTTATGGCAGTGACGGCCTGCGTATCTTCGATCAGTTCCAGAGCACCGATCGCATGATCCGTGGCTTCGCCTATGGCGGCATCGGTCCTGTGGATCCTCTCACCGGTGACCATCTCGGTGGTACGACCTACTTCAATGCCTCTGCCGAAGCCCAGTTCCCGCTGCCAGTCGTTCCGGAAAGCTTCGGCCTTCGCGGTGCTGTGTTTGCTGACGCGGCCACTCTCTATGGCAGCAAGGTTACAAGCGTCGCTCAGGAGTCAACGGACATGCAGCTGCGTGCCTCTGTTGGTATCGGCTTGATGTGGGCGTCGCCGTTCGGTCCGATCCGTATCGACTATGCGATTCCGGTCAAGAAGGAAGCGCGCGACGACGTGCAGGAATTCAACTTCGGCATATCGACCCGCTTCTGACCGGCGGCCAACGATGCTCCCGGGTCTTCAGGGTCCGGGAGAAATGTTCCGACCTAGCTGGATATAGCTTCTGGAATGACCGATCCGGTGTTCTTCGCGCCATCACGCCGGTATACGGCGGGCGAAGTCGCGAATCTGACCGGCTCGGTGCTCGTCGATTCCGGCCACTCCAATATTTCGATCGAAGCACTCGCGCCGGCCAGCGAGGGCGGCGAGAATGCGCTCGTCTTTGTCGACGGCAAGCGTAATTCCGCGCTGATGCCGGCGCTGCGGGCAGCCGCGGTCCTGTGCCCGGCGGAATTTGCCGGCAAGGCGCCGGCAAGCGTTGCTGTTCTGGTTCATCCGCGTCCGCAACAGGCCTTCGCGCTGATCGGGCGTCTGCTGTTTCCGAGGGCGGCGACACCAGGGCCGATGACCAGTGAAACCGGTGTCTCGCCGCACGCTCATGTCGATGCGACCGCGCATGTCGAGGCCGGTGCCGTCATCGAGGCAGGTGCTGTCATCGGGCGGGGTGCTTCGATCGGCAGCGGTACCGTCATCGCGCCCAACGCGGTCATCGGGCAATCCTGCCAGATCGGCCGCGACGGCTATGTCGGTCCAGGCGCCAGCATCCAGTATGCCTTGATCGGCAATCGCGTCATCATTCATGGCGGCGCCAGGATAGGCCAGGATGGTTTTGGGTTCGTCGGTGGGGCCAAGGGTCCTGAGCGCGTGCCGCAGATCGGTCGCGTCGTTATCCAGGACGACGTCGAGATCGGCTCCAACACCACCGTTGATCGTGGCGCCATGTCCGATACGATCATCGGCCAAGGCACCAAGATCGACAATCTCGTGCAGATCGCCCATAACGTCCGCATCGGCCGCAATTGCATAATAGCCGGGCTTTCGGGTATTTCGGGTTCTGTGGTCGTGGGTGACAATGTCACCATGGGCGGCGGCGTCGGGCTTGCGGATCACCTGACCATAGGGACAGGGGCCAAGCTTGCCGCCAGAAGTGGATTTATGAGCAATGTCCCTGCAGGCGAGATCTGGGGCGGCTATCCGGCACAGCCGATGGCGGAAGCCATGCGGGAGATAGCCATGCTGCGCAAGCTCGCCAGGACCCGCAAACAGGGCGAGGGAGGCAATGGCTGACATGATCGCGTCGACGACGCTGGAAGCGGTCGACATCATGGGGTTGATGAAGCTCCTGCCGCACCGCTATCCGTTTCTGATGATCGATCGTATCGTCGACATCGATGGCGACGAATCCGCCGTCGGCATCAAGAACGTGACCATAAACGAGCCGCATTTTCAGGGCCATTTCCCTGAGCAGCCGGTCATGCCGGGTGTGCTCATCGTGGAGGCGATGGCGCAGACGGCCGGCGCCATCTGTATCCGCAGCCTGGGTACCGAAAAGCCTTCACTGGTCTATTTCCTGACCATCGACAACGCCAAATTCCGCAAACCGGTCGTGCCCGGCGACCAGTTGAAGATCCATGTCAAGAAAATCAAGAAACGCGGCAACCTGCTCAAATTCGCTTGTGAAGCCATGGTCGACGGTGCCAAGGCGGCCGAGGCCGAGATTTCAGCCATGATGGTCACCAGCGACTGACGATCGAGTGCTTATGAAAATCAAGACATCCATCCATGCTTCCTCCATTGTCGAGGAAGGCGCCCAAATCGGCCAAGGTGTGCGCATCGGGCCGTTCTGCCATGTCGGCGCCGATGTGGTGATCGGCGACGACGTCGAACTGGTCAGTCATGTCTCGGTGACGGGGGCGACGTCAATCGGTGCCTCGACCAAGGTCTACCCGATGGCGACATTGGGCGCGCCGCCGCAGAACACCAAGCACAAGGGCGGCCGCACCACCCTGGTCATCGGCAGGAACTGCACGATCCGCGAAGGCGTGACCATGCATCTTGGTACCGATTCCAGCCGCGGCGAGACGACGGTCGGCGACAATGGCAATTTCCTCGCCTACGCCCATATCGCTCATGATTGCGTCGTCGGCAACAATGCGACGTTCGCCAATGGCGCGACCCTGGGCGGCCACTGCGAGGTCGGCAACAATGTCTATATAGGCGGCCTGACCGCAGTGCATCAGTTTGTCCGCATCGGCGACAACGCCTTTCTGGGCGGTTGCTCCGCGATCGTCGGCGATGTGATCCCCTTTGCCATAGCGGTCGGCAACCGCGCCAGTTTGCGCGGTCTCAACATCATCGGCCTCAAGCGCTCCGGCCTGCCGAGGTCCGAAATCCTTGTGCTGCGCAAGGCTTACAGGATGATCTTCGATCGTTCCCGCACTGTTGGAGAGAACATCGAGTTCGCCAAGGCGGAGTTCGCGTCGTCGCCGACCGCCATGAAGATCATCGATTTCATCACCAGTCGCGGCAAGCGGCACTATGCTGTGCCGTCGCTCAAGGGCGGCGATGGCGGCGATGTCGATGACGAAGACTGAGACCGCTGGTCTCGTTCTCGCACCAGGCGCCAGGGTAGGCGTCATCGCCGGCGGTGGCCATCTCCCGGTGGAAGTCGCCGAAGGTCTTGAGAGGCATCGACATTCACCTTTCATCGTCATGGTCGAAGGCGAGGTCGACCGTGGATCGGAACTTTACAGATATGAGCATGAGAGCCTTGCTCTCGAACAGATCGGCGCGCTGGCTTCATTGCTGAAACGCCGGAAGATCACCCACCTTGTGCTGGCCGGTGAGATCAGACGCCGGCCGAAACTGACCGACATGCGGTTGAGCTTCGGCCTGCTTTCGCTGATACCCACACTGATGGTGGCGCTCGCCCGCGGCGACGACGGCTTGCTGAAGCTCCTGACACGCGGTCTCGAGGCTCGCGGTATCAAGGTCGTCGGCGCCCATCAGGTCGTGCCGGATCTTGTCGCTGTCGAGGGTGTGCTGACCAAGGCTGCGCCTCTGAAATCGGATCGACGTGACATCGAAGCCGCTTATGCGGCGGCGAAAGCCATCGGCGCGCTCGATATTGGTCAGGCAGCGATCGCTATTGGTGGTCGCGCCATCGCTCTGGAGGGCATCGAGGGGACTGATGGGCTGCTCCAGCGAACAAAGGAACTGCGCAGCCATGGCAGGCTTGCCGGCAGGACGCGTGGCGTCCTTGTCAAATGCGCGAAGCCTGGGCAGGAATTGCGAGCCGATCTGCCTTCGATAGGTCCGCAAACGGTCGAGGCAGCGCATTCTGCCGGACTGGTCGGCATTGCCGTCGAAGCCGGCCGCTCACTTGTTCTGGAAGGTCCTGTCGTCATTGCGCGCGCCGATGCGCTTGGCCTGTTCGTGATCGGTCTGCCTGCCATGGAGCGTGCGCATGGCCGGTGAAACCCCACTGAAGATCGCCATCGTCGCCGGAGAGGAATCCGGCGACCTGCTCGGCGCCGACGTTATCGGGGCGTTGAAGCGTGCAACCGGTCGCGATATCAGGCTTGTCGGCATTGGCGGGCGTCATTTGCAGGCGCTTGGACTGGTCCCGCTATTCGACGGAGCTGATATCGCGCTGATGGGGTTCAGCGCCATCCTGCGTGATCTGCCGCGTCTGATGCGGCGGATCAGCCAGACGGCAAGTGCTGTCGCGGCTGAAAAACCCGACTGTCTCATCACCATCGACAGCCCGGATTTTTCGCTACGTGTGGCCAGGAAGGTCCGCGCCACGGATCCGGCGATACCGATCATCCACTATGTCTGCCCAAGTGTCTGGGCGTGGCGACCGGGCAGGGCGGTGGCAATGAAGCCCTATGTTGATCATGTTCTCTGCATACTGCCTTTCGAAGTGAAGGAACTGAGCCGCCTGGGCGGCCCGCCCGGCACTTATGTGGGACATCGCCTTGCGCATGATCCAGGCGTGCTGGGTGCTGCCAAGGCGCAAAGCCTGCCGCGCGACCTGTCGGGGGATCGCGTCAAGACACTGCTTGTCCTGCCCGGCTCGCGGCGCAGCGAGGTGAGCAGGCTTATCGGTCCGTTCGGCGAGACAGTGTCGATCCTGCGTGCGCGCGGACACCGCTTGCGCCTGCTTCTGCCGACGGTGCCGCATGTCGCCGACGTGGTCAGGATCTCGGTCGCGCGCTGGGATGAAAAACCAGAGATCATCCTTGACCCCGAGCGCAAATGGCAGACCTTCGGCAAGGCGGATGCGGCGCTGATAGCATCGGGAACGGTGTCGCTGGAGTTGGCCCTGTCGGGCGTGCCGATGATCTCTTGCTACAGGCTTGATCCAGTCATGCGGATGGTCCAGGGGCTGGTCACGGTGTGGAGTGCTGCGTTGCCCAACCTGATTGCGGACCAGCCGCTCGTGCCGGAGCACTACAACCAATATGTGCGGCCGCGCTATCTGGCGCGACAGCTCGAGGCGCTGTTTTCAGACACCGCCTATCGCGCCTGGCAGAAGCAAGGCTTTGCCGAAATCACGCAGCGTATGGCGACCGACAAGCCTTCCGGTGAGACAGCGGCAGGCGTTGTGCTTCGTCACATAAAAAAAGCGCCCTGAGGGCGCCTTTTTCAGTCCAGACAGTCTCGATCACCGCTTGGCGATCGGCACGTAATCACGTTCCGGCGCACCGGTATAGAGCTGGCGCGGGCGGCCGATCTTCTGGCGCGGATCCTCGATCATCTCTTTCCACTGGGCGATCCAGCCGACGGTGCGGGCGACCGCGAACAGCACGGTGAACATGGTGGTGGGGAAGCCCAGCGCCTTCAGCGTAATGCCGGAATAGAAGTCGACGTTCGGGTAGAGCTTCTTCTCGATGAAATAGGAATCGGTCAGCGCGATCTTTTCCAGCTCCATGGCGATGTCGAGCAGCGGATCGTCCTTGATGCCGAGCTCGCCCAGAACCTCATGTGCCGTCTTCTGCATGATCTTGGCGCGCGGATCGTAGTTCTTGTAGACGCGATGGCCGAAGCCCATCAAGCGGAACGGGTCGTCCTTGTCCTTGGCGCGGGCGATGAATTCGGGGATGTGATCGACATGGCCGATCTCGCCAAGCATGTTGAGCGCCGCTTCATTGGCGCCGCCATGCGCGGGTCCCCACAGGCAGGCTATGCCGGCGGCGATGCACGCAAACGGGTTGGCGCCCGACGAGCCAGCGAGACGAACGGTCGAGGTCGAAGCATTCTGCTCGTGGTCGGCATGCAGGATGAAGATGCGCTCCATGGCGCGCGCCAGCACCGGGTTGATCTTGTATTCTTCGCACGGCACGGCAAAGCACATGTGCAGGAAGTTGGCGGCAAAGTTCAGCTCGTTCTTCGGGTAAATGAAGGGCTGGCCGATGTGGTATTTGTAGGCCATCGCCGCGATCGTCGGCATCTTGGCGATCAGCCGCATGGAGGCAACCATGCGCTGGTAGGGGTCGGAGATGTCGGTGGAGTCGTGGTAGAAGGCCGACAGCGCGCCGACCACGCCGCACATCACCGCCATCGGGTGCGCGTCGCGGCGGAAGCCGGTGAAAAAGCGCGACATCTGCTCATGCACCATGGTGTGGCGCGTCACGCGGTAATCGAAATCATCCTTCTGCGCCTTGGTCGGCAATTCACCATAGAGCAGGAGATAGCAGACCTCGAGGAAGTCGCCGTGTTCGGCCAACTGGTCGATCGGATAGCCGCGGTGCAACAGGATCCCGGCGTCTCCATCGATGAAGGTGATTTCGGATTCGCAGCTTGCCGTCGAGGTGAAGCCGGGATCGTAGGTGAAGGCGCCGGTGGTGGAGTAGAGCGAGGCGATGTCGATGACATCAGGTCCGACCGAACCGCTTCGCACCTTGAATTCATGGGTCTTGCCGGCGAATTCAAGCGTTGCCGTGGCCTCCTGGGTCTTGCCGCCCAAATCCAGTTTTTTCGCAGCTTCGGTCATTGCAAACTCCTTCTTGTTTCCTCATGCCGGCAAAGGCAAAATTCTGCAGAGCGACACGTCGAAAATCACCGCAATGCGCGTATTCGCCACCGCATTTCAGGAGGTGCGTGCCAGATTGGGCCAAGGCCTAATGTTGCACTGCGAAACCCGCCTTTCAATGCCAATCTTCTTGGGCCAGTTTGCTCCTAATCGATTTGATCTGAGATGCGCGCCAGGCTTTCGTCGCGGCCGAGCACAGCGAGCACATCGAACACGCCGGGCGAGGTGCTTTTGCCGGTCAAAGCGGCGCGCAAAGGCTGGGCCACCGCGCCGAGCTTATGGCTGCCGGCTGCTGCCACCTCGCGGATCGCCGACTCCGCCGATGCGGCGGTCCAGTCACTCGCAAGCCCGTTCAAAGCTTCGTGAGCACTGCGCAGGATCTTGCGGGCATCGTCGGTCAGCAGAAGGGCCGCCTTGTCGTCGATCGGCAGCGGTCGCGTGGCGAACAGGAAGGCTGCGCCATCGACGAGCTCGACCAGCGTCTTGGCGCGCTCCTTCAGGCCCGGAAGCGCTGCCAGCAACTGCGCCTTGGTGCTGTCGTTCAGGCGCGCTGCGATCGCCGGGCCACCTTCGAGATAGGGCAGGGTGGCGATGAAGATGTCGAACAGTTCGGCATCGCTCATGCGGCGCATATGCGCGCCGTTGATCGCCTCCAGCTTGGCGAAGTCGAAGCGCGCCGCGCCCTTGTTGACGTCGCCTATATCGAACCAGGAAATCATGTCCTTGATCGACATGATCTCGTCGTCGCCATGGCTCCAGCCAAGGCGCGCCAGATAGTTGAGCAGCGCCTCCGGAAGGTAGCCCATGGCGCGATAGGCCTCGACGCCAAGCGCGCCGTGCCGCTTCGACAGCTTGGCGCCATCGGCACCGTGGATCAGCGGGATATGCGACATGGACGGCACGTTCCAGCCCATGGCGTTGTAGATGACGGTCTGGCGGGCGGCATTGGTCAGATGATCATCGCCGCGAATGATGTGGGTGACGGCCATGTCATGATCGTCGACGACGACGGCATGCATGTAGGTCGGGTTACCGTCCGAACGCAGGATGATGAAGTCGTCGAGATCCTTGTTGGGAAAGCGCACCTCGCCCTGGACACGGTCATGGACGATGGTCTCGCCTTCGGTCGGCGCCTTGATACGGATGGCGCCCTTGGCGCCTGCGGGCGCCTCAGAGGGGTCGCGGTCACGCCAGCGGCCGTCGTAGCGGGGCGGCAACCCCTTGGCTCTGGCGGCCTCGCGCATGGCCTCCAGTTCGGCTGGCGTGGCATAGCAATAATAGGCCTTGCCCATGCGTACGAGTTCCTCGGCCACCTCGCGGTGGCGCGGCGCACGCTCGAACTGCGAGACCGGCTCGCCGTCCCAGCTCAGACCAAGCCAGGAAAGCCCGTCGAGGATGGCAGCCGTCGCGGCTTCATTGGAGCGTTCGCGGTCGGTGTCCTCGATGCGCAGCAGCATCGTGCCGCCGGTGTGCTTTGCATACAGCCAGTTGAACAGCGCCGTGCGCGCGCCGCCTATGTGCAAATAGCCGGTGGGCGAAGGGGCAAAACGGGTGACGACCTTGTCGGACATGGAACTCTCGGAAACCATCTGAAGCGGGGTGCGGTCGCGCGGACTTTCGCGCTTTGCGCGTTCATGTAGCATAGGGTGTCGAGGGCGCAAGGGGCAGACCCGATGGCTGGACGAGGCTGGGGCTCGGATCGGGGCGAGGACGCTGCCATTGGCGTCAGCGAACGGTCCCTGTTTGTGCCTCTGCCAGCCTCATTGCCGCCGCCGTCACCCCTGGTGCCGGATCCCGGCAAGGCGCCCTTGCAAACGGATGTCGCTGCCTCTGTTCCTGTTGCCGAAACCGGCAGGATCGTGCGCGTGCGCCGGCAGATCGGCCTGACATCACTGCCTCGCCTGCGCCACAGCGTGAACATGGCGGCGAGCTTGGAACTCGACCGGGGTGTAGCCTTCCTGCTGGTGCCGGTCTGCCTGGCGATCGGAGCGATTGGCTATTTTTCGCTGGCGGCGGAACCTGACTTTGCGAGACCTGTCGCGGTTGTCATTCTGACGGGGATCTGCGCGCTGGTCTCGCGTTCATGGCCAAAGACGCATCTGTGCGCCATGGCCACACTTTTGTGCGCGCTCGGCCTGCTCGCTGCAAAGGTCGAGACATGGCGGGCGGGAACGCAGATGCTCGGTTCGGAAATCTCGACGCAGGTGACCGGCCGCGTCGTTTCGCTCGACCGTATGGAGAGCGGCCGTATCCGGCTGACCATCGACGTGACCTCGACCGCCCGGCCGAAACTGCGCTATGCGCCGGAACGGGTGCGGCTTTCGGCACGCAAGATCCCGGCTGACGTGACCGCCGGCTCCCTCATCACTGGATATGCCAAGCTTTTGCCGCCGACCGGGCCGGTGCGACCGGACAGCTATGATTTCTCCTTCGACAGCTATTTTGCCGGCATCGGCGGAAGCGGGTTCTTTCTCGGCAATCCAAAGCTTGTCGTCAGCGATGATGGCGACATGCCGCTGTCAGCCCGAATATCCTCTAGCGTGGAAAATGCCCGTGAAGGCATCGCCGACCATATCAGGGCGAGCGTCGGCGGCGCCGAAGGCGAGATCGCCGCGGCGCTCATCGTCGGCGTGCGCGCCGGCATTCCCGATGACATCAATGAGGCGATGCGACGTACCGGCATCTACCACATCATCTCCATTTCGGGACTGCACATGGCGCTGGTCGCCGGCACCATCATGGGATTGCTGCGCGGCGCCTTCGCCTTGTTTCCCGACTTTTCCGCGCGTCGCCCGGTCAAGAAGTATGCCGCTGCCGCCGCACTGTTCTCGATCGCCGCCTATCTCATCATTTCTGGCGTCGTCGTTGCCGCCGAGCGCAGCTTTATCATGCTGGCGGTGATGCTGATTGCCGTGCTGTTCGATCGAGCAGCACTCACCATGCGCAATCTGGCGATCTCGGCGATCGCCGTCATCGTGGTGTCGCCGCACGAGGTTGTCGGCCCGAGCTTCCAGATGTCGTTCGCCGCGACCGCGGCGCTGGTCGGCGCCTATGCCGGCTGGTCGGATCACCGCGCGGGAAAAGCAAGACCGCCGCCGCCAAAGCGATCCATGCCCGGTTTCCTGACGCGAAAAGTCCTGCTGGCGGCAACCGGCCTTGCCATGACCTCGATCATCGCCGGAAGCGCCACGACGCTGTTTGCCATCTGGCATTTTCAGCGGGTGTCGCCGCTCAGCCTGTTCGCCAACCTGGCCATCATGCCGATCGTGTCACTGGTTGTCATGCCTTTCGCCGTGCTCAGCGCGCTGGCAATGCCATTCGGCGCTGATGGACCCTTTCTCTATGTGATGAGCAAGGGCCTGACGGCGATGATCGCCATGTCCGGATGGATTTCCGAGCGTTCGCCGGTCGATGGGGTCGGATTGATTTCGCAGCAGTCTGTCCTGCTGGTGGCGATTGCCCTGGTCATTGCGACGATGACGACGACATGGCTGCGGCTTGCGGCTCTTCCGTTCGCGATTGCCGGCCTGCTGACCGTCTCGGATACGCGCACGCCGGATGTGCTGATCTCGGAAGACGCCCGGCTGGTGGCGTTGCCGATCGGTGGCGGTGAGCTTGCCGTCAGCCGGGAACGGCCGAACGAATTCACCGTCGACAACTGGAAACGCGCGCTGACATCAGAAACCATCGTCGTTCCGGAGGTGTTCGACAACAGCGACGGGCAATTCGACGTCGCGGATGCCGTTGAGCTACCGCCGGGATCGCCGTTCTATTGCTCCTCAGGCGTTTGCGTGGCCAGGCACATGTCCGGTGCAATCATTGCCTATGTCGAGGACCGCAAGGACACCTGGAAAGCCTGCGGCTTCGCCGAGTTGATCGTCATCAATGACGCCACCGCCTATGACGCCTGTCACAACCCGCTGGTTCTCGTCATCACCAAGCGGCAACTGGCTCGCAAAGGAAGCGCCGCGATCTTCTTCGATCGCCAATCGGCGACCACGCCGGCGACGATCAGCTTCGCGGTGGACAGCCCATATCGGCCCTGGCACACGCAACGCAAATACTCTCGCGAGGCGCGGGGGCTGGCACCCTTCAAGAAACCCGAGAAGCCAGTGGCCAACCCGCAGCCGCCTCAGTAGCGGCGGATCAGGCCAACGAGCTTGCCTTGCACCTTGACCCTGTCCGGGCCGAAAATACGGGTTTCATAGGCCGGGTTGGCGGCTTCGAGCGCAATCGAGGCGCCCTTGCGGCGGAACCGCTTCAGCGTCGCTTCCTCTTCATCGACCAGCGCCACGATGATCTCACCGGGGCTTGCCGTGTCGGCATTGCGGATGATGACGGTATCGCCGTCGAAGATGCCGGCGTCGATCATCGAGTCGCCCTTAACCTCCAGCGCATAGTGCGCGCCGCCCATGATCATGTCCGGCGGCACCGAGATCGAATGCGTCTGATGCTGGATGGCATCGATCGGCACGCCGGCGGCGATGCGGCCCATCACCGGTATCGACACGGCGGAGACCGCATCGTCGTCATTGCCAGGCGAGGGCATCCGCGAAGGCGCCGGCTTGATCTGCCGGCCAAGAGCACCACCCTGACCGAGACTGCCCTGGATGACGCTTGGCGAGAACTTCTTTGCCGCGTTGAGGCCGGGCGCGATCGAGTCCGGCAACCGCAGCACTTCCAGCGCGCGTGCCCGATTGGGCAGCCGGCGAATGAAGCCGCGCTCCTCGAGCGCCGTGATCAGCCGATGGATCCCGGATTTGGAGGCAAGGTCGAGTGCCTCCTTCATCTCGTCGAAGGAGGGCGGAATGCCGCTCTCTTTCAGGCGTTCATGGATGAACATCAGCAGTTCATGTTGCTTGCGTGTCAGCATGGCGGCCCCCAGATTACCTGAAACCAGAATCGAAAAACAAACCCAGAACAAACACTATCTGTTCCAGTAGTGTTCTGCAACCGTTTAAAGTTTAATGAATTTGTTAAGGCCGCTGAAATTATTTGGCGGTTGCCAGCGGGTCGCGATCGATGGGCGCCAACCACGGCGATGCGTTGCTCATATTGAAATTATTATGGTTAATGACCTGTGGCTTATCCTCTAGCAAGGCTTGGCATTACCTGTCGATCGACATCGACAAGGGACGATAGCGACCTTCGGGGCACTCGTTTGCCGTGAACGAAACGGAGCCAAAACGCCAACTTCGGCTGGCATTTGCGGCTGGAAATTCAGTTCTCCGTCATCTGCCAGGCAGAGAGGGCAGCGACGGCGGATCGCCGGGATCGGTGCGTCAGGTAACGGCCTCCTTGACGGCGAAACGCTGGTCCTTCCATGCGCCCGTACGCAGAATGTCTTCCAGCACCTCAACCGCCAGCCACACATCCTTGTAGCCGACATAGAGGGGCGTGAAGCCGAAACGGATGGTTGATGGGGCGCGGAAGTCACCGATCACCCCGCGCTCGATCAGCGCCCGCATGATTTGATAGCCATGATCGTGAAGGAATGACACCTGGCTGCCGCGCCTGGTCGCGTCGCGGGTGGTCTCCAGCGTGAGACCGTAGGCGCCGCACTTGGCTTCGACGAGCTGGATGAACAGTTCGGTCAGCGCGACACTCTTCTTTCGCAGTTCCGCCATGTCGACGTCGTTCCAGATGGCAAGCGCACCTTTGAGCGCCCGCATCGACAGGACCGGCTGCGTGCCGCACAGAAAGCGGCGGATGCCTGTGCCGGCGACATAACCCCGTTCGAAGGCAAAGGGCCGCGCATGGCCCCACCAGCCGCTAAGTGGCTGGGTGATATCGCCGTGGTGGCGCTGCGCGGCATAGATGAAAGCCGGCGCTCCCGGACCGCCGTTGAGGTACTTGTAGGTGCAGCCGATGGCGAAATCGGCATTTGCGTGATCGAGCTCGACGGGCAGGGCGCCGGCGGTGTGGCAAAGATCCCAGACGATCAGCGCTCCGGCCGCATGAGCTTTGCGCGTCAGCGCCGCCATGTCGCGCAGTTCACCCGATTTGTAGTTGACGTGGTTGACCAGCACCACCGCGACGTTTTCGTCGATCAGCTCTTCGATGGTCGGCGCGTCGATACCCGCGAGGCGCAGCAGGACGCCATCCCGGGTCGAGGCCACGCCTTCGGCGATGTAAAGGTCTGTGGGAAAACTGTCACCCTCGGCGACGATGGCCAACCGGCCGGGCCGCATCTCCAGCGCTGCATGCAGCACCTTGTAGATGTTGGTCGACGTCGTGTCGCAGACGACGGTCTGGCCGGCCGCGGCTCCTATCAGGCGTCCAATCTGGCCACCGAGTTCGATCGGCATCTCGAACCATCCCGCCGTGTTCCAGGCTCGGATAAGATCCTGGGCCCATTCCTGGGTCGCCGCCTGCTGCAGCTCGCCGAAAACGGCATTCGACGCTGCCCCCAGTGAATTGCCGTCGAGATAGATCACCCCCTCCGGCAGAATGAAACGGTCGCGCATGGCCCGCAGCGGATCCGTGGCATCCATCGCTTCGATTGCGGCGAGATCAGGAATTCCACTCATGGTCGGTCAGTCCCCGGTTGTTAGCGAAGGGTTTTCCGCCACAGAGCGTCCCTTCGGTGAGCCTGTCCTCATTTCGATGATGTCAGAGCCGGGTGCGGACCGCCCACAGCTCCGGGAACAGCACGACCTCGAGCATTTTCTTCAGATACGAAGCACCCGACGTGCCGCCGGTGCCGCGTTTCAGGCCGATGATGCGCTCGACCGTGGTGACGTGGTTGAAGCGCCAGCGGCGGAAATAATCCTCGAAGTCGACCAGCTTCTCGGCCAGTTCGTAGAACATCCAGTAGCGCTGCGGATCGCGGTAGATGGTCTGCCAGGCGACCAGCACCTCTTCATTCTCGGTTCGCGTCTCACGCCAATCCGTGCGCCTGGCATCGGCACCGATGTCGAATCCGTTGCGCGCCAGAAGCAGCAGCGCTTCGTCGTAGAGCGATGGCTCGGCCAGGATGGCTTCCAGCTTTCCGCTCAGGTCCGGCCGGTGCTTGTGCGGCCCGAGCATGGCCAGGTTGCGGTTGCCGGCCATGAACTCGATGGCGCGATACTGCCAGGACTGGAAACCCGAGGACTGGCCGAGCGCGTCGCGGAACTCGGTGTATTCGCTGGGCGTCATCGTCCGCAGCACATCCCAGGCATTGTTCAGCTGCTCGAAGATGCGCGCGACGCGCGACAGCATCTTGAAGCTCGGCTCGAGCCGGTCGGCGCGGATCGAGCGGATCGCGGCGCCAATCTCGTGCAGAGCGAGCTTCATCCAGAGCTCGGAGGTCTGATGCTGGATGATGAACAGCATCTCGTCATGCGCCGATGACAGCGGCATCTGTGCTTCCAGCACTTTCTCAAGGTGCAGATAGTCGCTGTAGGACATGCGCTCCTTGAACGACATCTGGGCGCCTTCGGACGCCGAATTGTAGGGATCGCTCAATTGATTTTCTCCGTGCGCAGCCGGAAGCGCTGGATCTTGCCGGTCTGGGTCTTGGGCAGAGCGGCGATGAATTTTATTGACCGTGGATATTTATAAGGGGCGATCGTCGTTTTGACGTGGTCCTGCAGGCGCTTGGTGGTGAGAGCGTCAGGCGCGACGCCCTGCACCAGCACGACATGCGCCTCGACGATCTGGCCGCGCTCGGCGTCGTCTGCGCCGATGACAGCGCATTCGGCAACGTCGGGATGTGACAGCAACGCCGCCTCGACCTCGGGGCCGGCGATGTTGTAGCCGGCGCTGACGATCATATCGTCGGAGCGCGCGGCGAAATGGAAGAAGCCGTCTTCGTCCTGCGTGAAGGTGTCGCCGGTGATGTTCCAGCCGTCGCGCACGTATTCCTTCTGCCTGTCATCGGCCATGTAGCGGCAGCCGGTCGGGCCGCGCACCGCCAGCCTGCCGGTCGTGCCGCGCGGCACCTCGCGCATCTCATCATCGACGATGCGCGCCTCATAGCCGCCCACCGGCTTGCCGGTCGACGCGGGCTTCATGTCGCCAAAGCGGTTGGAGATGAAGATGTGCAGCATTTCGGTGGCGCCGATGCCGTCGAGGATCGGCTTGCCGGTCTTTTGCGTCCACTCTTCGAAAACCGGAGCGGGCAAGGTTTCGCCGGCCGAAACGGCAACGCGCAGTGACGACAAATCGGCACCTTCATCCATGGCCTTCAGCATCGCGCGGTAGGCAGTCGGTGCGGTGAAGGAGATCGTTGCTTTGTAGGTCTCGATGATATGGATCATGTTGGGTGGCGTGGCCTGCTCCAGCAGCGTCGCCGCCGCACCGAAGCGCAGGGGAAAGATTGCGAGGCCGCCGAGGCCGAATGTGAAGGCGAGCGGCGGCGAGCCGACGAAGATGTCGTCCGGCGTCACCTCCAGGATTTCGCGGGCGTAGGCGTCGGCGATTATCAGGAGGTCGCGATGGAAATGCATCGTCGCCTTCGGCACGCCTGTTGTGCCCGAGGTGAAGCCGAGCAGGGCGACATCGTCGCGGCCGGTGCTGACGGCAGTGAACGTCACCGGCTTGTCGAGGGCGACACGATCGAGTTCGGCATCATGGTTGGCGGTGCCATCGAAGCCGATGACCTGCTTGAGGAAGGCGCTGTCCTTGGCGCAGGCGGTCATCTCGTCCATCAGCCTGGTGTCGCAGAGCGCGATGCTGATCTCCGCCTTGTCGACGATCTTGGCGAGCTCGCCGGCGCGCAGCATCGGCATGGTGTTGACGACCACGGCGCCGACCTTGGTGGCAGCCAACCAGCAGGCGACCATTGCAGGGTTGTTGGCCGAGCGGATCAGCACCCGGTTGCCCGGCTTGACGCCATAATTCTCGACCAGCGCGTGGGCCAGCCTGTTCGTCCAGTCGGAGAGTTCCTTGTAGGTGCGGCGGCGGCCATTGCCGATCAGCGCAGTGTGGTCGCCGAGGCCCTTCTCGACCAGCCTGTCGGTCAGTTCGACGCCGGCGTTGAGGCTTTCGGGATAGTCGAAGCCCTCGAGCAGGATATCGGGCCATTCTTCCGGCGGCGGCAGGTGATCGCGCGTGAACGTGTCGATATGCGCTGAAGGCCCAAGCATGTCGCCGCTATCCCATCTGCTGGACGGCCAGTGCGCGAGGCGCCTGGCCGGATGTGGTTAATCTAAAGGTCCTGTTTTGAGGAGGCTTCGTGCCGCCGTCGCACCTGCTCAGGGGATGCCCCCAGAAAGAGTGCACCTTGCAGTTTGGGCAGCACAGCAGACCTCCCATTGCCGGCTGTTCGTCGGGGCAGGATCGCACCAGTCGAAATTTGTTTCAAGCCTAAAATGTTTTGTTCTGGAGCATTGACGCGCGCCACGGCGGTGGCCATTGCTAGCGGAAACGATGCCATTCCGGGGGAGGGTGCCGATGCTGGAGCGTCACATTGCCGATTGGGACAGCGCCTATGCCAACGGCGCGAACATCGCCGGCAGCGACCGCTGGCCGGCCGCGTGGGCGGAACCGGCGCAAGCATTCCGTGATGCGCTCTCGGCAGAGGGCCGGGCACGGCTCGACATCGCCTATGGCGAAGGGCCGCGCAATCGGCTCGATCTTTTCCTTCCCGAGGCCGCGCCCAAGGGGCTCGTGGTGGTCATCCATGGCGGTTACTGGCTGGAGACCGACAAGAGCTTGTGGTCGCACCTCGCCAATGGCGCGGTCGGCAGCGGCTTTGCCGTGGCGATGCCGTCCTACACGCTGTGCCCGGACATACGCATTGCCGGCATAGTCCAGGAAATCGGCACGGCGATCGGCAAAGCAGCGGCAATAGTTGGGGGACCACTGATGCTGACCGGACATTCGGCCGGCGGTCACCTAGTGACGCGGATGGTGACGACAACAACGCCGCTGGCGGCCGATGTGGCGCGGCGCATACGCCATGTCGTTTCGATTTCCGGCCTGCATGACCTGCGTCCGCTCATGCGCACCGGCATGAATGCGGCGCTGGCTATTGACGAGCACGAGGCGCTGACTGAGAGCCCGGCGCTGCTGCGGCCCATGGATGGTGCCCGCATCACCTGCTGGGCCGGTGGTGGCGAGCGCGCCGAATTCCTTCGCCAGAATGCGTTGCTTGCCAACATCTGGACCGGCCTTGGCGCCACCGCCAGCACCGTGGTTGAGCCCGACCGGCATCATTACGACATCGTCGACGGCCTCGCCGATCCAACGCATCCGCTGACACGGACCTTGATCTCGGAATAGGGAAGAGATCATTTTCTCGTCTGTTTTGAAGAGCTTGCTGGGATTCCTCAGCGCAGCATCAGAACGCTGCACGCCTCGCCCGCAGCCGATGCGGGGGCAAACGGCGCCCGCACGATCAGTCCGTTGGCGTCGGCCAACATTCTCAGCATCGAGGAATCCTGGATGCCGAACGGCGTGGCCACCAGCACGCCGTCATCTTCCCTGACCACGGCTCGGACATAGTCCTGGCGCAAATCATTGGCCGGCATTGCGGCACCCAATCGCGCCGGACGTATATCCTGGCGATAATTGCGGCCGCCGAGCCGCGCCAGCAGCGGCTTCAGGAACAGTTGCGAGCAGACCAGGCTTGCCACCGGGTTGCCAGGCAGGCCGATGCACCTGATGTCGCCGAGCCGGCCGAACATCAGCGGCTTGCCGGGCCGCATGGCGATCTTCCAGAAGCCGAGCGTCATGCCTTCGCCGGTCAGCACGTCGTGGATCAGGTCGTGATCGCCGACCGAGGCGCCACCAAGCGTCACGATGACATCCGCACCGGCCGCGACCGCTTGTCTGACCAGTGCGGCGATGGCCTCCTTGCGATCGGCGGCAATGCCGAGATCGAGCGCGCGGGCGCCGACCGAGTGTGCGGTGGCAGCGACGCCATAGGCATTGGACGAGATGATCTGGTCTGGGCCGAGATCACTGCCCGGCGGCAGCAATTCGTCGCCGGTGGCGATAATGGCGACCAGCGGCCGTTTCACCACGTTGACCTGGGGATGGTTGGCCGATGCTGCCAGCGACAGTGCCGCCGGGTCGAGCAGGCGACCTTTTTCCAGCAACATATCGCCTGTTGAAAAATCGAGCCCAATGCGGCGAATATTGCGCCATTGCGCCGTCGGCTCGGTCACTTCGATTTCACCACCGCCCAACTCGCGGACATTCTCCTGGATGACGATGGTGTCGGCGCCTTCGGGCAGCGGCGCGCCGGTGAAGATACGCACCGCTTGTGCCTTCCCGACCCTACCGGCAAAACCACGTCCAGCCGGCGCCATGCCGATCACCGATAGTTTCGATGGAACCGACGCCACGTCGGCGGCGCGCGCCGCATAGCCGTCCATGGCGGAAGCATTGAAAGGCGGTTGGGTGCGGAGTGCCACGACCGGTTCGGCCAGAACACGATCCACCGCCTCGAACAGAGGAACGCTTTCGCCGGCCAGAGGTGCCGCACCATCGAGCAGGCGTTCAAGCGCCTCCGCGATAGGAACCAGCGCCATCAGGAACTCGCCTTGTAGTCACCCGACTTGCCACCGGTCTTTTCGACCAGGCGGATGCCGGTGATGACCATGGCGCGATCTACTGCTTTGGCCATGTCATAGATGGTCAGGCAGGCTACCGAGGCTGCCGTCAACGCTTCCATCTCGACACCCGTCTTGCCGGTGACGCGCGCCAGTGCAGTGACCTTCAGGCCCGGCAAAGCATGGTCGGGTTCGATGTCGACGGAAACCTTGGTCAGCAGCAGCGGATGGCAGAGCGGGATCAGCTCATGGCTCTTTTTCGCCGCCATGATGCCGGCGATGCGCGCGGTGCCGAGCACATCGCCCTTCTTGGCGTTGCCGGCGAGGATCACCTTCAGGGTCTCGGGCCGCATCGCAACAAAGCCTTCGGCGATCGCCGTGCGCGTTGTTTCTTCCTTGTCGCCGACATCGACCATGTTGGCCTCGCCCTGCGCGCCGAGATGAGTAAGGCCTGATACCATCGTCAGATAGCCTCGGCCAAAGCCTTGCCCGTCAAAAGCAGGCGCGTCGCCGCGGTAACATCCTGTTGTCGCATCAGGCTCTCGCCGACGAGGAAGGTGTCGATGCCGGTCTTCTGCATCCTGAGACAGTCATCATGGGTGAAGATACCACTCTCGCTGACCAGCAGGCGGCCGCCCGGCACCATGGGCGCCAGCCGCTCCGACGTTTTAAGGCTGGTTTCGAATGTTCTCAGATTGCGGTTGTTGATGCCGATCAGCTGCGACGACAGCTTTACCGCGCGCAGCGTCTCGGCCTCGTCATGCACCTCGATCAGCGCATCCATGCCGAGTTCGAACGCCGTCGCCTCAAGCTCGCTGGCCAGGGCGTCATCGACGCTGGCCATGATGATCAGGATCGCATCAGCGCCCCAGGCGCGCGCCTCATAGACCTGGTAGGGATCGAACAGAAAATCCTTGCGTAGCGCCGGCAGGGCGACGGCCGCACGTGCCTTGGTCAGAAATTCTGGCGCGCCCTGGAAGGACGGTGCGTCGGTCAGCACCGAAAGACAGGCGGCGCCGCCTTTCGCATAGGCCTGCGCCAGCGCCGGCGGATCGAAATCGGCACGGATCAGACCCTTGGAGGGGCTCGCCTTCTTGATCTCGGCGATCAGCGCAAAGGCGCCGGATTTGCGCTTCGCCTCAAGTGCGGCAAGAAAGCCGCGCGGAGCGTCGGCATCTTTTGCCCGGGCCTTGATTTCGGCCAACGGCACGCATGCCTTTGCCGCCGCGATCTCGTCGCGCTTGTAGGCCTCGATCTTGCGAAGAATGTCAGACACGCTCTATCCGTTCGAAATCTCAACCAGCCTGTCGAGCACTTGCAGGGCACGGCCGCCGTCGATGGCTTGCGTGGCGAGCGCGATGCCGTCGCCAAGCGTCGTCGCCTTGCCCGCAACGACCAGTCCGGCACCGGCGTTCATCAGCACGGTGTCGCGATAGGCGCCGGCGCCGCCGCCCAGCATATCGCGCAAGGCCTTGGCGTTGTAGTCCGCATCGCCGCCGCGCAATTCATCCTTCCTATGGCGCGCCAGCCCAACCGCTTCAGGGGTGAGCGTGAAGCTGCGGATCTCGCCGCCGATCAGTTCGGCGACCTGCGTCTCGCCGGTGGTGGTGATCTCGTCATAGCCATCGCCATGGGCAACCCAGGCGTGCTCGGCACCCAGCGCCTTCAGTGTCTCGGCAACCGGCAGGATCCATTCCGGCAGGAACACACCGACCAGCTGCCGCTTGACGCCGGCCGGGTTGGAGAGCGGCCCGAGCAGGTTGAATATGGTGCGGGTGCCGAGTTCGACGCGGGTCGGGCCGACATGCTTCATCGCCGGATGGTGCGCGGGCGCGAACATGAAGCCAACGCCAGCCTCGTGGATGCAGCGGCCGATGAATTCGGGCGAGATGTCGATCTTGACGCCGAGCGCAACAAGCACGTCGGCTGCCCCAGTCAGCGACGACAGGCCGCGATTGCCGTGCTTGGCAACCGGCACTCCGCTGCCGGCAACGACGAAGGCCGATGCCGTGGAAATGTTGACGCTGTGAGAATTGTCGCCGCCGGTGCCGACGATGTCGATGGCGTCGGCGGGCGCGTCGACGTGCAGCATCTTGGCCCGCATGGTTGCAACGGCGCCTGAAATCTCGCTCACCGTCTCGCCGCGCACGCGCAGCGCCATCAGGAAGCCGCCGATCTGGCCGGGGGTCGCATCACCCGACATGATGATGTCGAAGGCCTCGCGCGCTTCATCGAAGGAAAGCGCGCTTCCTGTCGCGACCTTGGCGATATGGGTTTTCAGCGCGCTCATCTTGTCGAGGCTTGGGCAACGGCGGCCTGGTCGATGCGAACGTCGTACTGTGTCTGCAACTGCGCCACCAACTGGTCGAGCAGATCATCCGACATGCCGGAGGTGAAGGATTTCTGCGCGTCGTCCGGCACCGAACTGGCATCGGCTCCGGCGGGCTCGAACACTTCGGCGACCTTGTACAAGATCTGCCCGTCGCCGGTGGGCGAGGGGATCAGGCCGGTACCGCCTTCGCCGACTCCGAACATCGCTGCGGCGCCTTCCTTGCCGAAATCGACATCGTCAGCCTCACGCTTGACGCCGCGCTTGGTCTGCTTTTCCAGCTTCAGTTCGCTGGCGATGACGTCGAGCGTTGCACCGGCCTTGAGCCGCTTTTCCAGCTCGTCAGCCTTGGCGGCGAGCCGCTTGCTTGTTTCCGCCGCCGTCCAGTCGGCCAGGACTTTCTGACGAACCTCATCCAGCGTGCGGTCGCGAGCCGGCGTGATAGACGCCACCTCATAGAAGACGAAGCCGTTGTCGGCTGTGGTCAAGGCATCGTTTTCCGTGTTGGGTTCGGCGTCGAAGACGGCTTTGATCAGCTCCGGCGATTGCGGCAGGTCCTTGACGATGCTTGCATCTGGCCGCAATCCACTGCGATCGATGGCGTCGATGGTGACGACCTTCAGCTTCAGCTTGGCCGCAGCGTCGGCCAGCGAACTGCCGGCGGCGCGGGTATCATCGTAATTGTCGCGTACGTCCAGAAGGATGCGGCTTGCCTCGCCCAGTGCCAGATCCTTGCGGATCTGGTCGGACACCTCGGCCAGCGGCTTCACCACCTCGGGCTTGATCTCGGTGACGCGCAGCAGCACCGGACCGAAGGCGCCTTGCACGACCTGGCTGACTTCATTGGCGTTGAGCGCGAAGGCCGCGTCGGCGACGGCCTTGTCGGCGATCTTGTCCTTGGCAAGCGTGCCGAGCAACGTGTCGGCCGGCGTCTTGCCTTCCGCCGTGACCAGCTTGTCGAAAGTAGCGCCGGCCTTGAGCGAATCGAGCGCGGCCTTGGCCGCATCCGGCGTCTTGAACACGAGCTGCTCGATGGTGCGCAGTTCCGGCGTGGTGTAACGCGCCTTGTTCTTGTTGTAGTCGTCGCTGACCTGGCTGTCGGTCACGGCGGTTGTATCCATGATGTCGACGGGTTCGAGGCGGACATAGGAGAATTTGCGGTATTCGGGTGCCGCATATGTCTTCTTGTTGGCTTCGAAATAGGCTGAGAGCACGCTATCGGACGGTGCCGCGATCGGCTCGACCAGTGCCTTGGGCAGCGTCAAATAGTCGATGGTGCGGTCTTCGCCGCGATAGAGCGCGACCGCCTTGAAGAAAGTGTCCGGAGCCTTGAGGCCGTCCGAGACCGCCTCGACAATCTGCTGGCGCACCGCCACCTGGGCACGGTTCTTAAGATAATCCTCGGGCCGCATGCCAATCTGCTGCAGCATATATTCGAACGTTCTGCGGTCGAACTGGCCGCCCGGGCCCTTGAATGCTGGGTCCTCGCGCGTCAGCTCGGCCAGCCGGTCCTTGGAAAGTCCGAGGCCCAGCTTGCGGGCCTGTTCGTCGAGAACGGCACCCGACACGAGCTGCGCCAGCACTTGGTTGTCGACACCGAGCGCCTTTGCCTGTTCGTGGCTGAGACGCTGGCCGAACTGCTGCGACATGACGGCGAGCTGGCGATCATAGGCGAGACGGTATTCGTTGATCGACACTTTGGTGCCGCCAGCCGTTATGACCGAATCATGGCCGGCAAGACCGCCCATCAGCCGTCCGGAAACACCCCAGACCAAAAAGCTGAGCACCAGCAGCACCAACAGTCCCTTCGCGACCCAGGTGCCTGCCGCGCTTCTCAATATACCAAGCATTTTTACTTCCGATTTATGCGCATTTTCGCATGCGCCGAGTCTGAAACAAGCGCAATAGCGCCCTTCCGGTCCACTGTCGATTGCTTTGTGGCCTGATTTTGGTAGTGAGGGCCAGAGCCCGATATCGCCCGGAGAAGCAAACCCATGACACCAGGAATTCGCCCGCTCGTCGCCGGCAACTGGAAAATGAACGGCACCAGCGCCTCGCTCAACGAGCTCAGGATGATCGGCAACGGTTTCATGAGCGGGCTCGATGCGGAGACCGAAGCGCTGGTTTGCGTTCCCGCGACCTTGCTTGCCCATGCCGCGGAGATCCTGTCGCGCACGCCGGTGCATGCCGGCGGCGAGGATTGCCACACCAAGGAGAGCGGCGCCTACACCGGCTGCATCTCGGCGGAAATGCTCAAGGATGCCGGTGCAAGCCATGTCATCGTTGGCCATTCCGAATGCCGCGAGCAACGGGGCGAGGATGATGCCACTGTCCAGGCCAAGGCCTCCGCCGCCTGGCGCGCCGGGCTTGTGGCCATCATTTGCATCGGCGAGACGCATGAGCAGCGTGAAGCAGGCGCGACGCTGGACGTGCTGTCGCGGCAGGTCGATGGCTCGGTGCCGCCGAGCGCCACCCCGTCCAACACCATCATCGCTTATGAGCCGGTATGGGCGATCGGTACCGGCCTGACGCCGACCGCCGGCGATGTGGCCGAAGCACACGCACATATCCGCGAAAAGCTGTCGGAAAAGCTTGGCAGCGTCGCGGCGAAAGTGCGCATTCTCTATGGCGGCTCGGTCAAGCCCTCCAACGCGGTCGAACTGCTCGGCGTCAGGAATGTCGATGGCGCCCTGGTCGGCGGCGCCAGCCTGAAAGCGGCTGATTTTCTCTCCATCGCCGAGGCCTATCGCAATATCGGTTGAAGACACTCGCCCCGCCGGACAGGGCTCCGGTGCCGGAAATCGTTGCAAAGGACGGGTTGCTTCCCATATTCCGGCCACGGGCTTGGAAATGCCGTCAAAGCATTGTATTGAGCCGCCTCCAATTCACCGGTCGTGTCCGCGGCCGGGCAGGGCCTTGCCAGGATAAACTATGGAAACCGTACTGATCGTCATCCATCTCATGGTCGTGCTCGCCCTTGTCGGCGTGGTGCTGCTGCAGCGTTCCGAGGGCGGTGGCCTCGGCATCGGCGGCGGATCCGGCTTCATGACCGCGCGTGGCGCTGCCAATGCGCTGACGCGTGCGACGGCAATCCTGGCGGCTGCCTTTTTCGCCACGTCGCTGACACTGTCGATCGTTGCCCGCTACGGCGAGAAGCCGATCGACATCCTCGACCGAGTGCCGGCGACATCGGACGGTGCAGGCAAAGGCGTGCTCAACCAATTGCCCGGCACGACCACCCCGGCGCCCGCCGGCAGCACCACGCCGACGCCGCCTTCCAGCAACGACGCCGCGGCTCCGGCGACTGCCCCTGCCGCCGGCTCGACGCAGCCGGCGACCAACGGCACGGCTCCCGCCGCACCGGCGACCCCGCAGGTTCCAAACCAGTAGTCTTCGGCGCCTGAGACGCGATCTGTGGTCGTTTGAACACAGTCGCGGCAAATGCAGCAGGATCACGAAGATTCGACCGGGTGAGGTGCGGCCCCACGCTTGAGGCGGCCGCGCTTATTCGACTATAGATTGCGCGCGGCATTTCCGGCGCCCTTGGGGGGTGCTGGGCGACGCCGTGGGCAACAAGCATAGAACGATCGGATCTTCGCCATGCAGCTTCGCAGCTTCATTTTCCTGGGACTTTGCGCCGCAATCGGCATGAGTTCCCCAGCCTTCGCCGGCGTGCCGGCAAATATGGCCGCACCTTCAGTTGAGAAAACCGGCACCATCAATGTCGCCGTCAAGAGTGATGCGTCGCAATTGAAGCTTCTCAAGAAAAAGAAAAACCCGACACCGGACGACCTGGCTCAAATCAAGAAGATCGAAGCCAAGATCGTTGCCGACAAGGAGGCCGCAAAAGCCAAGGCGCTCGAGGCCAGGAAGCTGGCGATGCGCGAGGCGGCCAAGGCCAAGGCCGACGCTGAACGGCAGGCTTTCCTTGCCAAGAAGGGCAAGAGCGCGCCGGCAACCGAGGTGGCCGATGCGAAGCCGGCAAAGAAGCAGGCCGCCAAGATCATCGAGCCAATCGAACCGATCGCACCAATCCAATCAGCAGAGCCGCTTCCGGCGGAGGCGATGAACGTCGCCTTGACCGGCAACAATGGCGAGTTGCGCAGCGAGGTCATCGGCCAGAAGCAGCCGAGCAGCGGTGGTCTGTTCGCCGGTCTCTTCGGTGGGACCTCGTCCGGGTCTTCGATAAGCTATCTCCCTGAGACACGGGCTCTCGACCAGGTGCTCGCCAAGAGGGAAGCCAAGAAGCAGTTCAAGGTGAAGCCTGAATTCGTGCCGCAGGACGTGGAATTCAGCGGTTACTCGGCGGGCACGATCGTCATCGACACCAGCGCACGGCGCCTCTACCTCGTCGAATCGTCCTCCACCGCGCGGCGCTACGCAATTGCGGTCGGCCGTGAAGGCCTGCAGTTCAAGGGCACGGTTGCGGTTGGCGACAAGCAGGAATGGCCGCGCTGGATCCCGACGCTGGACATGCAGAAGCGCGAGCCGAAGCATTACGGCCAGTACAAGGACGGCATGCCCGGCGGTGGTCAGAATCCGCTCGGCGCGCGCGCCATCTATCTCTATGACGGCAAGAAGGACACGCATTTGCGTATCCACGGCACCATCGCGCCGCAGTCGATCGGAACCAGCGCCTCTAATGGCTGCTTCCGCATGATCAACGAGCACGTTATGGACCTCTATAGCCGCGTCAGGGTTGGCACCAAGGTCGTCATCATCTGACGTTTTCGTCATCCTGCCGAAAGGGCCGGCTCAGCCGGCCCTTTTGTTTTGCCTTGTTCACGATCGAGCCTGTTCGGTCGTGATCCCCGAGACAAACGGAAACCGTTTGTCCGAGACAAACCGGATTCCACTTTTCGGGATCATGGTCCAAGCGCCTTCTTGGGAAAAAAGCTTTGCGGCGGTTTTTTCTCTGGCGGAATCAATCCGGCCGCGTTAAGCGATGACTCCCATGGCGCGATATGTATTCATCACAGGCGGCGTGGTTTCCTCACTTGGAAAAGGCATTGCCGCAGCGGCCCTTGGGGCTCTCCTGCAGGCGCGAGGCTATCGCGCACGCATCAAAAAACTCGATCCCTACCTGAATGTCGATCCGGGCACGATGTCGCCGTACCAGCACGGCGAAGTCTTCGTCACCGACGATGGCGCGGAAACCGATCTTGATCTTGGCCATTACGAGCGCTTCACAGGCCGCTCCGCCAATCAGCAGGACAACATCACCACCGGCCGCATCTACAAGAACATCATAGAGCGCGAGCGGCGCGGCGATTATCTCGGCGCCACCGTGCAGGTCATTCCGCACGTCACCGACGAGATCAAGAATTTCGTCCTCAACGGCAATGACGACTATGATTTCGTGTTGTGCGAGATCGGCGGCACGGTCGGCGACATTGAGGCGATGCCGTTCCTGGAAGCTATACGCCAGCTCGGCAACGACCTTCCTCGCAACAACGCCGTCTACGTCCATCTGACGCTGATGCCCTACATCCCGACGGCGGGCGAACTGAAGACCAAGCCGACCCAGCATTCGGTCAAGGAACTGCGCGGCATCGGCATCGCGCCCGACATCCTGCTGGTCCGCGCCGACCGAGCCATCCCCAAGGAAGAGCGCAGAAAGCTGTCGCTGTTCTGCAATGTGCGCGAAAGTGCCGTGATCCAGGCGCTCGACGTGCCGCATATCTACGATGTGCCGATGGCATACCACAAGGAAGGGCTCGATTCGGAAGTGCTGGCCGCCTTCGGCATTGATCCGGCGCCGAAGCCGCGCATGGAGCCCTGGCAGGCGGTATCCAACCGCATCCACAATCCGGAAGGCGAGGTCACCATTGCAGTGGTCGGCAAATATACCGGCCTCAAGGATGCGTACAAATCGCTGATCGAGGCGCTCTCGCATGGCGGCCTGGCCAACCACGTCAAGGTCAAGCTCGATTGGATCGAATCGGAGATCTTCGAAAAGGAGGATCCAACGCCCTGGCTGGAAAAGGTGCATGGCATCCTGGTTCCCGGCGGCTTCGGCGAGCGCGGTTCCGAAGGCAAGATCCTGGCGGCGAAATTCGCGCGTGAGCGGAAAGTGCCGTATTTCGGCATCTGCTTCGGCATGCAGATGGCCTGCATCGAGGCGGCGCGGTCGCTGGCCGGTGTCGAGCATGCGTCTTCGACCGAGTTCGGTCCGACCGAGGAGCCGGTTGTCGGCCTGATGACCGAATGGCTGAAAGGCAACATGCTGGAGAAGCGCCGCGAAACCGGCGATCTCGGCGGCACGATGCGGCTCGGCGCCTATCAAGCCGAGCTCGCCAAGGGCTCCAAGATCGCCGAGATCTATGGCGACACGCAGATTTCCGAGCGCCATCGCCACCGCTACGAGGTCAATGTCGACTACAAGGAACGGCTCGAGGATTGCGGCCTGGTGTTTGCCGGCATGTCGCCCGACGGCGTACTGCCGGAAACGGTCGAGTACCCGGACCACCCCTGGTTCATCGGCGTGCAGTATCACCCGGAACTGAAAAGCCGGCCGCTCGACCCGCATCCGCTGTTCGCCAGTTTCATCGAGGCGGCGGTGGAGCAGAGCCGGCTGGTGTAGCGACCAGGCTGGCGGCAATGCAGACTTATGTCGCGCTGCTTTACAGCATCATCCTGGGCGAGGGGCGGCGGCTCGTGATGGCCGATCTCAAGGCCATGGCGGAGGATCTCGGGTTGAAGAACACGCGCACGCTGGTGGCGACGGGCAATTTGGTCTTCGAGGCGCCGGCAACTGATATCGCTGACCTTGAACAGCGGCTGGAGGCAGCCTTCGAAAAAACCTTCGGCCGCCATGTCGACATCGTCGTGCGTGGTGCCGAGGACTGGCTGAAGCTTGCCGCCGGCAATCCGTTCCCGGCCGATGCGGCTGAGGCAGGCGATCAGGTGGCCGTACGGGTGATGCGCAAGCCTGCGCCCTTGGAGGCCGTGAAGGGGCTCCAAGCCTATGCCGGCGAGGATGAAAAAGTGACTTCGGTCGGCGGCGACATCTGGGTCGTATTTTCACGCGAGAGGCCAAGCTCGCGGCTGCTTGCGGCGATGAATCACAAGCGCATGGGCACGGGCACGTCGCGCAACTGGAACACAGTGCGCAGATTGGCCGAGATGCTCGGGTAGGTTTGGGGCGGCTCTCGCCGCCCCAAATTCACCTTGTCAGGCTTTCGCGGTCCTGGCGCCGGCGCCCAAAGCGGCGGTGCGCAGCACGTAGTAGATGATGCCGGCGATCGCCACGCCGAAGAACCAGCCATAGACACCCCACCAGGACGGCAGCCAGTTGGTGAAGTTGGGCAGGATCGACGAGAAGATGGCTCCGATGCCGGCGGCGATGAAGGCGTTGACGTGCCAGCCGCCCTGGAAGCGGAACTCGCCATCTTCGCGATAAAGCGCCTCGACGTCGACCTCGCCCTTCCGGATCAGGTAGTAGTCGACCATCATAACTCCGAAGATCGGCCCCATCGTCGCGCCGATGATGTTGACGAAGGAAGCGGCACTGCCTTCCCATGGCGCGAAGGGATAGAGCAACAGGGCGATCACGGCTGCGATATAGCCGCCTTTCTTGAAGTCGATCTGCCTGGGGAAGACGTTGGAGAAGTCGAAGGCCGGCGAGACGAAGTTCGCCACTACGTTGATGCCAAGCGTTGCTACCGCAAAGGTCAGGGCTGCGAGCGCCGCCAGGAACCAGCTGTCGAATTTCGCCGAGATCTGGTCGGGATGCAGCAGCACTTCGCCATAGACGTCAAAGGCGGCAATGGTGGTGACGCCGGCGACAAGCGAAAACAGGATCAGGTTGATCGGCAGGCCCCAGATGTTGCCCTTGCGCAGCGATGCCTTGTCCGGCGCGTAACGGGCGAAATCGCAGAAATTGAGATAAAGCGCGGAAAAGTAGGTGACCCAGATCGCCGCCACCGCAAACAGTGACGTCCATGATCCCGGCGTACCCGGCACACCCGCGTCCTTGGTCTTGTCCAGCAGCACGTCCATCGGGATGTCGCTGGTGAAGGCAAATCTCCCGGATTTGACGCAGAGATAGATCGCCAGGATCAGCATCATCACCCACACCGCTGGGCCGGCCCAGTCCTGGAAGCGGCGCACGGTTTCCATGCCGTTCTGGATGATCAGCAGTTGCAGCGCCCAGATGACCACGAAGCAGATCACCTCCAGGCCGGTATGGCCGAGGAAATGCGTGTTGGCGTTGAAATCGGCGAACCATTGCGTGCGGATCAGCAGCGCCACGATCGCGCCCGAGGCGGCAGCCGTCTGTGCGCCGTACCAGAAGCAGGCGACGATGGCGCGCACCAGCGCCGGTATGTTGGCGCCCCAGATGCCGAAAGAGGCACGGGCAAGCACAGGGTAGGGCACGCCCGTCTTCACGCCGGCATAGCCGACCATGTTCATCAGTGCATAGATGATCAGCGAGCCGATGCCGATGGCGATGATGAAGTTGACGAAGCCGCCGCAGAACAGAAACAGACTGGCGGCCAGATAATAGCCCCAAAGGCTGTGAACGTCCGACGTCCAGACGTTGAAGATCGAGAATGGTCCCCAGTTTCGAACTTTGGCTGGCGCCAGATCCTCGTTGTAGAGATCAGGTGAAGCACCCTGTATCGTCATGGCAATGTTCCCCTTTTGCAGCACGCGCCCTCACGCGTTGGCCGCGTGCAGGGTAAGCCTGACGCCGGGGAACCGACAAGCAATCTATTTGCCGGCTTTGGCCTTAAAGATATTCAATGAGAACGGCGATTATCGATGCGACCCGATAGTGGGTCATCGCTGAACCCGGCACGGATGATTCGAAGTTCGACGCCGGGATTTCAGTCTGAAGCGGTGGCTGCCGACACCCTCGGTCGAGGGCCATCTAGGCGATGGCCATCACCTGCTTGTGGTCCGCGACTTCGGCGAGCAGCCAATCCTGAAACAGGCCGGTGCCTGGTTTGTTGCCGATGCTGCGACGCTGATGCAGGTAAATGCCGGCCGGATAGGTGTGGCGGGCATGGAACGGGGCGACCAGTTTGCCTTGCTGCAGAAAATCCTGCGCCATGATCGTGTCCGCAAGCGCTATTCCGGCGCCATTGATCGCTTCGCGCATGATCAAGGTGCAATCATCCAGTGTTGTGCTGGATTTTGGCGTCGTTTCCAGAACGCCTTCCTGCTCCAGCCACCGCTTCCATCTCATGGTTTCGCATTCATGGATCAGATGATGATTGACCAGATCGGCCGGCGACCGCAGCGGCACAGGTCCCTCCAGAAGCGAAGGCGCACAGACCGGCGTCAAAAGCAGCGGGATCAGCAGCGTCAAAGCCGGGCCGGCCTTGTAGACGAACTCGTCGACAATGGCCAAATCGAAGTTGGCGCGCTTGCCTGAAGTGGAGATCTCCAGATCCACCGACGGATGCAACCGGCGAAAGTTCGGCAACCGGTCCGCCAGCCAAAGGTTCAGAACGGTGGGCACGCACAAGACCCGGACACGTTGGATCTTGCCGTGGCGCGACCCCTCGGAGAGGCTGACGTCATCGGTGGCGCGCCATATGGCTTCGAACGCCTCCGAGAGGCTGCGCGCATAATAGGAGCCCCTTATGGTTGGGGTTATCTGGCGAAAACCGCGTTCGAACAGGTCCTGGCCGAGATTTCGTTCGAGCGCGCGGATGTGGCGGCTGACAGCCGAGGGTGTCAGATGCAGTTCTTCCGCCGCGTCCTGACGCTGCCGAGGCGAGCGGCGGCCTCGAAAGCGCGCATGCCATTGAGTGAGGGAAGGGCCATTGGCCGATCATGAATTGTCAGTTGAGTTTTTGTCAATCGAGATGGGCAGAATTCGCGTTTGATCGCCTGCCCCGTTAGGGGATACCCAGAAGACAAGAGCAATTAAGTCGTCTCAAGAAAGCGACTGTTTGGGGATCGGCATTGTACCACGAACGGCGGGGACCGGCTTGACCAGTCTCCATCGGGGTGAGCGAAGCGTTGCTCGCTACCCGGCCGGTATTGCCGCAATTGGAGAGAGCGCCAGCCTATGCCTCAATCGCCAGCGCCGGTCTTCGAGACCGTGGACGAGATTTCCGCCGAAGCCTCCGTCGTCGTGATTTTGCAAACTGCCCAAACAGGCTTCGGCCCGCGGGCAGTCGCCCTGGATGCCGAGATGAGCGGGATTCTCTCTCGTGCATGCTCCGACCCGGCCGCCCTGGCAGAATCCGGCGCCTGCATCGATCTTATTGCTCCGCAGGCCGTATCGACCAAGCGCGTGGTCGTCCTGGCCTTGGGCAAGGCTGAAGCCGTAACCACCCTGTCGTTGGCGCGCGCCGGCGGTCTGCTTGCCGCGCATCTGGAAGGCAAGGGGGAATGCGCGGCCACCCTGGTCCTGGACCCCATCGCCGGCGTTGAACTATCCGGCGCCGAAATCCTGGCGCGTGTCGCGCTTGGCATGCGGCTGCGCCGCTATCGTTTCGACATGCGCAACCGGCGGCAAGGAGCGGGAGCGGATCGAACCTTGCGGGTGAAACTGGTCGGGGCCCGCGGACCGGATCTGACCGCGGCGCTGACGCGGATCAATGCAATCGCCGACGGCGTCGAATATGCGCGCACCCTGGTCAACCTGCCGCCGAACCATCTCCACCCCGACAATTTCCATGATCATCTGGAGCCGCTGCGTGAAGCCGGCATAGACATCGAAATGCTCGATGCCGCGCAACTGAAAGAGCTCGGCATGAACGCGCTCCTGGCCGTTGGATCGGGCTCGGCGCGTCCGCCCCGGGTCGCTGTCCTGCGCTACAGGGGCAAGGGTGCTCCTGCCCAGCCACTCGCTTTCGTCGGCAAGGGCGTATGCTTCGATTCGGGAGGCCTCTGCATCAAGGGCGGAGCGCAGATGTTCGACATGAAAGCCGACATGGGCGGAGCGGCCGCTGTGGTCGGGCTGCTGATCGCGCTCGCCCGGCAAGGCAGCCCGGTACACGTAGTCGGTGTTCTCGGCATCGCCGAGAACATGCCATCCGGCACCGCGCTCAAACCGCGCGACATCATCACGACGGCGTCCGGACAGACCGTGGAAGTGTTCGACACGGATGCGGAAGGACGCCTGCTTCTGGCCGACTGCCTCCACTATGCCGCCACGCGCTTCAACCCTTCGGTGATCGTCGATCTGGCGACGCTGACCTATTCGGTGACGCGTGGCCTGGGGTCGATATTCGCCGGCCTGTTCAGCACCGACGATGCCATCGCGTCACAGATGATCGCGGCCGGAGAAGCGGTCGGCGAACGGTTCTGGCGGCTGCCGCTCGACCGGGCCTATGATGAGGGTCTGCAATCGCCGTTCGCGGACCTCAGGCATCATGCCAAGGACATGGAAGACGGCGATGCCCCCTATGCCGCGGCCTTCCTGCGCCACTTCACGGAAGATCGCCCGTGGGTGCATCTCGACATCGCCAGCAAGGAACTGACCGACACCGATCGGCCTCTTGGCAGGCAAGGTGCCACGGCATTTGGCGTGCAGATGCTGGAAGAGTGGGTGCAGGTCAGCCGCAATGTAAACTAGGCGCTCGTCGTCACGGACAAATACAAGATGCCTTCAACCGCACTGGGAACTGGGATGTCATCTGAGATCATCGGCATGGAAGGACGGGCCGCTTTCGGCCCCTACGAGACCTGGTATCGGGTCAGGGGCGAACTCGGTGGCAAAAAGGCGCCGGTGGTGATCCTGCATGGCGGCCCGGGCGTCGCCCACAATTATGTCGATGCCTACAAGCTTCTTGCGCGAAGGGATCGCGCCGTCATCCACTATGACCAGTTGGGCTGCGGCAATTCCACCTTGCTGCCTGAGAAAGGCGCCGATTTCTGGACACCTGGGTTGTTTATCGACGAGCTTGAAAACCTCGTCGACCACCTCGGCATTCGGGCGGGCTTCCACGTGCTCGGCCAGAGCTGGGGCGGCATGCTGGGTGCCGAATATGCCGTGACGCGGCCGCAGGGTTTGAAGTCGCTGACCATTGCCAACTCACCGGCGTCCATGAAGCTGTGGGTCGAAGAGGCCAACCGGTTGCGTGCGGATCTGCCTGCCGATGTGCAGGAGACTCTGACCCGGCACGAACAGGCCGGCACGACGGACGATGCGGCGTACCAGGCTGCGACAATGGTGTTCTACGAGCGGCATGTCTGCCGGGTCGTGCCTTTCCCGCCCGAAGTCACGGAAAGTTTCGCCCAGGTCGTGCGCAATCCGACCGTCTATCATCTGATGAATGGGCCGAACGAGTTCCATGTCATCGGGACGCTGAAGAACTGGAGCATCGTCGAGCGCCTGCCGGCCATCGATGTTCCCACACTGATCATCTCCGGACGTCACGACGAGGCCACGCCCGGGACCGTGCAGCCCTACAAGGACGGCATCAAGGGGTCTCGCTGGGAGATATTCGAGCATTCCAGCCACATGCCGCATGTCGAAGAGCAAGATGCGTGCATGCGGGTGGTGGGAGACTTCCTGGACCACAACGACAATTGAAGAAAAGGGGAATGAAAACATGAAGAAACTGCTTCTGGCGGCAACAGCCGCGGCATTGCTGGCCGGTACATGGCTGGCCCCGGCACAGGCCGAATATCTTAAGGAGCACCGAGGCGGCACCATCCGCCTGCTGGCCCGCTCCGCGGCCGGAACGCTCGATCCGCACATCAACTACACGGACCAGGGCTGGCAGATGTACCAGCCGATCTATGACGGTCTGGTGGCCTTCCGCAAGGCCGAGGGCATGGACGGCTTCACCATCGTTCCCGATCTGGCCGAGGCCCTGCCGCAGGTCAGCAATGACGGCAAGACCTTCACCTTCAAGCTGCGCAAGGGCATCAAGTTCTCCAGCGGCCAGGATCTTGGCGTGAAGGACGTCGTCGCTTCCTTCCAGCGCATCTTCAAGGTTTCCGGACCCACCTCCGGCACGTTCTATGCCGGTATCGTCGGTGCCGACAAATGCCTGGCCGACACCAAGAGCTGCACGCTGGAAGGCGGCGTTGTCGGCGACGAAGCGGCCGGCACCATCACCATCAACATCACCAAGCCGGATGCCGAGCTGCTCTACAAGCTGGCCTTGCCGCATGCCGTGGTCCTGCCGGCGGACACGCCCGCCGAAGACATGGGTTCCAAGCCCATTCCCAGCACCGGCGCGTACATGATCTCCGCCTTCGACCCCAACAAGGGCATGACGGTTTCCCGCAACCCCAACTTCAAGCAGTGGAGTGAAGAAGCCCAGCCGGACGGCTATCCGGATGTAGTCCAGTACGATTTCGGCCTGTCCGAGGAGGCAGCCGTCACCGCGATCCAGAACGGCGAAGCGGACTGGATGTTCGACGCTCTGCCGAGCGACCGCCTGGGCGAACTGGGCAGCAAGTCCATGGACCAGCTGCACATCTCACCGCTTTCCGCTTGGTGGTACGCGCCGCTGAACAACCGTCTCGCACCCTTCGACAATGAAAAAGCCCGCCAGGCCGTTGCCTATGCGATCGATCGCAACACGCTGGTTAAGCTGTTCGGCGGCAAGGTGCTGGCTTCGCCGGTCTGCCAGGTTCTGCCTCCGGACTTCCCCGGCCATGAAGACTATTGCCCCTTCACCAAGAATCCGGGCGCCAAATGGTCGGCCCCTGACCTCGACAAGGCAAAGCAGCTCGTCGAGGACTCCGGCACCAAGGGCCAGAAGGTGACCATTATCGTCGAGGACACCGCCATTTCGCGCTCCATCGGCGTCTATCTGCAGAGCGTGCTGACCAGCATCGGCTATGTCGCCGACGTCAAGCCGATCTCGTCGAACATCCAGTTCACCTACATCCAGAACACCAACAACAAGGTGCAGATGTCCGTCACCCAGTGGTACAAGGACTATCCGGCGGCTTCGGACTTCCTGAACATCCTGTTCAGCTGTGCCTCCTTCCGCGAAGGTTCGGACGCCTCGATCAACATCGCCGGCTTCTGCGACAAGGAAATCGACGCCAAGATGCAAAAGGCATTGGACCTCGGCGTCACCGACCAGAAAGCCGCCGACAAGATGTGGGCTGAAATCGACAGGCAAGTCACCGACAAGGCACCAGCCGTCGGCCTCTTCACGCCGAAGCGGCTTGACTTTGTCAGCAAGCGTCTTGGCAATTTCAAGTTCAACCGGCAGTTCAACTGGATGATCACCCAGTCCTGGGTGCAGTAACGAACCGCGGAGGGGCACGTCCGTGTCGAATGTAGCTGTCGCCGCGCCGCGCAAGACGCGAGGGCCCTGGGCCGTCGCGTTTGCGAAGCTGGCAAGGGACAGGGCTGCCATGGCGTCGCTGGCCGTGTTCCTCCTCATCGTCCTTGCCTGCCTCAGTGCGCCTCTGTATGCGAAATGGGCAGGCGTGGACCCCTTCGCCTCGACGCTCGACGCCGTCATCCAGATCGACGGCGCCGACGTTCCGGTGATGGAACAGTCGACGGAGGGGCTCGGGCTTGGCTACACACCGCTCGGTCCCACCTGGCGGCTGGGCAATTATTTCCTCGGTGCCGACAGCCAGGGGCGCGATGTCATGGCCAGGATGCTCTATGGCGGGCTCAGCTCGCTGCTGATCTCCGGAGCAGCCACTATCTTCACCCTGATCCTGGGCACGGCGGCGGGATTGATCGCCGGCTATTTCGGCGGCGTCACCGACACGGTGCTGTCGCGGTTCCTCGACATTCTATGGGCGTTCCCTATCTATCTGCTGGCGATTTCGCTCTCCATCGTCACCATCGCCCATGGCATCATGATCGGTCCGATCCAGATCGAGTCCGGCAGTCTGTGGCTGCCTGTCATCATCATCGGCATCGTCTACGTGCCCTATGTGGCCCGCCCGATCCGCGGGCAGGTTCTGGCACTGCGCAAAAGCGAGTTCGTGCTGGCCGCGATCAATCTGGGCGTACCGGGATGGCGCATCCTGTGGCGCGACATCCTGCCCAACGTCACCACCACTCTCATCGTCTTCGTGCCGCTGATGATGGCGCTGAACATGCTTACGGAATCAGCGCTTTCCTTCCTTTCGATCGGTGTGCAGCCACCCGCCGCGAGTTGGGGCACTATCATCCAGGACGGGCAGGCGCTGCTTTACACCAGGCCATTGGTGGCGCTGGTGCCGGGCCTGGCGATCGCGGTTTCCGTCATGGCGCTCAATGTCTTCGGCGACGGCCTGCGCGACGCGCTCGACCCGCGCTCCAAGGTTCGGCTGGGGCGCGACTGATGATCTACGCAATCCTGCGCCGGTTCGGCCAGATGCTGTTCGTGATGTTTGGCATCTCGGTTATCGTCTTCCTGATTTTCTTCGCAACGCCGGGTGCCGACCCGGCGGCGCGCATCGCCGGCCGCAATGCATCGCCCGAAGTGCTGGAGGCGGTACGCCACAGCTTCGGCTTCGACCGGCCGCTCTACGTGCAATATGTGACGATGATGGAAAAGATCTTCGTCACCGGCGACCTGACCTCCTTCGTCAATCGTGGCTGGAAGGTGGTGCCGGCGGTGATGGATTCGATCCCGGTCACGCTCTCGCTGGTGTTCGGAGCAGCGATCCTGTGGGTGGTCGTCTCCATCATCATTGGTATCACCGCCGCCGCCACGCGCGGCAGCTGGCTGGACAAGCTGCTTATGGCGTTAGGGTTGCTTGGCATTTCCATGCCGGTCTACTGGTTGGGCGAGGTGATGAACCTGATCACCCAGAGCCGCTACCACGACAGCTGGGCGTTCTCCTGGGTACCACCGCTCGGCTACAAGAATTTCTCCGACGATCCGAAGGGCTGGTTCCTGACCCTGGTCATCCCCTGGATCACACTTTCTATTCTTTATATCGGCATTTACGGGCGCGTGCTGCGCGCGGCAATCATCGAATCCCTGCAGGAAGACTATATCCGCACGGCCCGGGCCAAGGGGCTGTCGGAGACCCGCATCCTGCTGCGCCATGCCTTGCGCACGTCGCTCATCGCCTTCGTCACCCTGTTCGGCCTGGACTTCGGTGCGCTGGTCGGAGGCTCGGCCCTGCTGACGGAGGTGGTGTTCGGGCTGCACGGCATCGGCAAACTCACCTATGACGCGCTGCAGAATCTCGATCTGCCGATGATCATGGCAACGGTGATGTATGCTTCGATGTTCGTGGTCATCGCTAACGCGGTCGTCGATTTCGTCTACATCCTTCTCGATCCGCGCCTGAGGACATCATGATACTGTCGGTGCGCGACCTCAGAGTTTCCTTCCGCACCAATGACGGTCTGGTGCGGGCCATCGACGGCGTTTCCTTCGACCTCGAGGAGAGCGAGATCCTCGGCGTCGTCGGTGAATCCGGTTCCGGCAAGACGGTGTCGCTGCTGGCCGTCATGGGTCTCATCACCGACCCCAACGCCACCATCGAAGGGTCGATCCGCTACAAGGGCCGCGAACTCGTGGGACTGCCCGCGCGCGAACTCAGGCGGCTGCGCGGCAACGAGATCGCGATGATCTTCCAGGATCCGATGACCGCGTTGACGCCTGTCTACACGATCGGCTGGCAGATCGCCGAACAGATCCGCGCGCATCGCAGCATCAGCAAGTCCAAGGCGATGGAGCGCGTGGAGGAACTGCTGGCCGAGGTAAATTTTCCGAACCCGCACGAGGCGATGTCGCGCTACCCGCACCAACTGTCCGGAGGCATGCGTCAACGGGCGGTGATCGCAATGGCTTTGTCCTGCAATCCGGCCCTTCTGGTGGCCGACGAACCGACCACGGCGCTCGACGTCACGGTGCAGGCCGGGATTCTCGATCTGGTGCGCAAGCTGCGCGCGACGCACAAATCGGCGGTTATCTTCATCACACATGACATGGGCGTGGTCTCCGAACTCGCCGACCGGGTCATGGTCATGTATGCCGGCCGCGTGGTGGAGCGCGGCAGTCGCGCGGAGCTGTTTTCCGATCCGCGCCACCCATATACGCGTGCGCTGCTGGGTTCGATTCCGCCGCTGACCGGCAAAAAACCACGGCGCCTGCCGGCCATTCCCGGTTCGCCGCCGTCGTTGCTGCGATTGCCGCAAGGCTGTGCTTTCGGTCCGCGGTGCCCGGTTCACTACGAGCCCTGCGACGTCGGCAAACCCGACCTCGGGAGCGGCACCCATGCCGCGGCATGCTTCAGGGTGGCACAGGCATGAGCGGGCCGATGATCGACAAGAACCGCCCAATTCTCGAGACGCGTTCGCTGGGCAAGCGCTTTTCGATCGGCAGCCGTTTTTCCGCCGAAGGCAAGCGAATCGTTCATGCGGTCGACAATGTTTCCCTGACCGTGTGGCGCGGCGAGACTGTCGGACTGGTCGGCGAATCCGGATGCGGGAAGTCCACGCTGGCGCGCTGTCTGGTGAGGCTTTACGACATATCGGACGGTGAGCTTCTGTTCGAAGGCGACGACATCACCTCGAAATCGCTGTCCGAACTCAGGCCGCTGCGGCGCCGCCTGCAAATGGTTTTCCAGGATCCATCGGCGTCGCTTAATCCGCGCCGGCGCGTCGGCGACCTGGTGGCCGAGCCGCTGCGCATCCATGGCAGGCTCTCGTCGAGCGAGATCACCAAACGCGTGGCGGAACTGTTCGACCTTGTCGGCTTGCTTCCGGATCACGTCATGCGGTTTCCGCACGAATTTTCCGGCGGACAACGCCAGCGCGTCGGCATCGCGCGGGCTATTGCATTGAATCCGGACCTCGTGGTCCTGGACGAACCCGTCTCCGCACTCGACGTGTCGGTGCAGGCGCAAATCGTCAACCTGCTTGCCGATCTGCAGGAGAAACTCAACCTCACTTACATCTTCATCGCCCACGACCTGTCGGTGGTACGTCAGGTTTCAACCCGCATCGCGGTCATGTATCTCGGCTCGATCGTCGAAGAAGGGCAGGCGGAAGACGTGTTTGCAGCACCAGCCCATCCCTATAGCCAGGCGCTGATCTCGGCGGTTCCTGTCGTGGAGACGACGCCCGGTGGGACGCGCAAGCGCATCATCCTCACCGGCGACGTACCGAGCCCGCTGAACCCTCCAACCGGCTGCCGCTTCCATCCCCGATGCCCGATCGCGGCAGAGCGCTGCCGTTCGGAGCGGCCACAGTTACGGGAATACCGACCGGGTCGCAAAGTCGCCTGCCACTTCCCGACGATGTAGGCGACACTCACCACCGCACGGGTGATCGCCTTCGCCCGACAGATTTCCAAAAAGTTTCATTTTTACCTGGAACCAACTGGCTGTTGGCGCGTTTGGTGGGGTTCGATCGAGCGCATTGCGGTCGACCGGGAGGAAACGATGGATCAGTTGCATTTCTTTTCGCCCGTGCGGATTTCGCGCGGGCAGGGACACCCTGTTGAAGAAATCGATAGTGTTGCCGAAGCCATGATGTTCTTGCGGAAATGGCCGACCGGACGGCGCGGTCCGGTTTATCAGTGCGCGCTGAATTGTTGCTCGGCCGCCTTGTCGGGCCAGATGTCGGTCGAGGAAGCAAGGAAAGCGTTCACCGGCTTTGCCCGCATCACGCGCCTTCTCGACGACGACATGGTGTCGCCCGTGCCCGGCGAAGGCAAGGCAAGCGTGCACGCGCTACGGCGATAGGCTGTTGTCCTGATGCCCCTACAGGTCTCGTGCTACGGCGGCGCGAGTCTCGTCGTGCAACGCGCTCGGTTTGGCGCGTCGAAAGTTCGTCCTGCATGGCGCGCTTTCACAGCGGAGGGTCTTCGTTCATGCTTACTTCAGTCACGAGCTTGCGGCGAAGCGCCATGGTGTAGTCGTCTGGCCCCTTCGGCGTCATGACGAAGGCTTGGGAACCGCCAATGACCGATTTGGCAAAATAGGATGCCAGAGGTTCGCCGGGATTCTCATCCTCCGTCGGGATGGCGATGGCGTTGATCGTATATCCCTTGGCTATGGCGTTCGACCTGCTCGGCTGGACGGGAAGCCCGTCGTTGTTTTCGCCGTTGGAAGAGATATCGATGACTTTCTTGGCCGCCTTTCCCGGGAACTGGTCGAGCAGGAGACTGCCGATGTCGATAGCCGAGGAAACGGATGTTCCGCCACGCCCCCTGCGGATGAAGCCGGTATCGCCTTTCCTGCTGATCACCGCTGCCGCCGCTTTGGCATCTTCCAGTCCGCAGATGCTTGTCCACGGCAGCACGACGCGCGCGTGTCCGGGGCTCGACCATTCAAAATAGGCAATGCCGATGCAGCCAACGTAATTCCGGCTGATGGCGGCGATGATCTCTGGCGAGGTGAGTGCCGCGGCATGTCCCTCGCGTTGCATATCGGCGATCTTTGGATCGATCGACGACGAGAAGTCGACCGCGAACACGATGGCGACGTCAACGTTCGCGGCATGGGCAGAGACACCCCAAAACATCGAAGCTGCAAGTATTCCTGTCACTCTCGAGATTGAACTGGCCGGCGTCAGGAGACTGCCCCAGCCTGTCGTCCGCACCCGCTCGCGAGAGGATGGAGGGCCGGCGTCCTGATACACACTGCCAAACATGTCATTCTCCATCTCGACATCCGGTCGTTTTAAAAGCGGGTTCAACATGTGGAAATCTGGCGGGTGGCCTTGGTGCCCACCCCGAACAGCAGCAGATCGGCCTTGGTCCACAAGAGATAACAGCCGAGCAAGGTCAGTGGCATGGCGAGTGCCGCGAAGGACCCGCCCGACCAGACCTCAGGCAAGGCACGTCCGAGGGCCACGGTGGTCGCCAGCATTGCTGGCAACCGGCTGGCGAGCACCGCACTGCGGAACGGATCGGGCCAAGCGGCCGGCCACATCGGAATCTGCCTGCCGGGCCTGTGGAAGGTGCTGCCGAATTTGCCCAGCGCATGCAGCAGGCCGGAGGTCGCTGCAAGCAAGGGATCGCCGAGCAGCAGCAGCGCAATGCCGAGCCCAATCGCACCCAGGCCCGACAGGAAGTCGCCCAGGCGGTTGAGGGTGGGATCGGGAGCATCCGGCCTTGCCCAGGCCCGGTGATAGGCCTCGCCGCCCCAGAAGAAGACCAGGGTGGTCAGGGTCAGCGCAACAGTGCCATGGCTCCCAGCGAAATATTCGATCACCGCCATGGTGACGCTGCTTCCCTCATGCAAGCCGACCGGCGCGGTGGCAATCTGGATCGCGAGACCGACAATGAGGCCGAGCGCGTTGCCGCTGTTGTAATAGCCGCCCGGTCCCTTCATGCGGGCGCGAAGCGCCGATACCAAATGTGCGATCGGAAGAAGAAGGATTGTCCGCCCGTCCATTACTGCGCCCCCGCGACAAGTCCGACCGGGTCTGGAATACGTTTCGCATCACCGGCAAGGACCATCACATTCCTCCACTGGCCCTGAATTGTTGGGGTGACGATCGCCTGCCCAATTTGCGCCACCAGCTGCAAAGGCAGGCGCCGCGTCGAAGGGTTGAACCGAAGCGGTTCGCAAGGACGTGCGTGCCTGCGGCGCTCGGTTAGACATTGCAACGGGCAGGATCGCACCCAGAATGATGGCGGCACCCAATGCGCTCGCGGACGAGCTCCGCTCGCCGAGAAAGACCGCCGCGCCCAGCGCCCCGAAAACGCTTTCTGCACTGACGATCACGGCTGCGTGGCTGGCCGGTGTAAAGCGGAGGGCAACCGTCTGTATGCCGAAGGCAATCGCAGTGGAGAACACGCCGAGGATCGCCAGTTCCGGGCCGGCTGCGAATGCGGCGGCCAACGACAGATTGCCTTGCATTGCGCCGAGTGGCAGGGCAAAGGCTGCGGCGCCGAAGAACTGTGTCGCGGCTGCGGTGAACGGCCTCGCATGCACCTGCATGTGCCGGCCCAGCTCGACTGCCCAGAGCGCATAGCAGGCGGCCGACAGGACCGCGGTGAGATCGCCACTGCTGAACCCGGCAATCCCATCCGACAACAGCAGTGCTCCAACAACGGTCAGCCCGGCTAAGAGCGTGAGACTCGCTGTCGGACGTTCGCCTGCGAGAAACCAGGCGGCCAGCGGTGTCATTACCGTTGCCGTGCTGACCAGGAAGCTCGCATTGGTGACGGAGGCACTGAGATAGCAAAGCTGCTGGAGCGTGATGGAGATGGCAAACAGCGCGCCCACCTTGGCCAAGCTGGAAAAATAGTCCAGCCTGATCGGAAGCCGCCTCTCCATCAAGACAAAGGGGAGCACAAGCAGCCCACCGATCAGGCAGCGCAGACCCACCGCGCTCAGCGCGTCGAGATGTACAAGCACCATCTTTTGCGAGACATTGCCGAAGCCCCACAAAGCGGCTGCAAATAGCAGCAGCAAATTGGCTCTTGTCCTGGACACGCGCCCCCCTCGAACCAAGCCTTTCGTTGACTTGATCACCTTAATTTAGCAAAGCCTAAATAGCCTGCCGTTACGGCAGCGCTTGAGCGCCAAGGCCAACTGTTGCGAAGCGTTAGTTTTGAGTTAGGATTTCGTCAGGCTGGGACAGCAAAATGCAAAGTGAGGACAGCGGCGCTGCAAATAGAATCTCACTCTTCGGCGGTTTCCGGATTGAAAATGAAACGGCCGGTCCGCTTCGGCTGACCGGGAAACGAGGGTCAGCAATCATCGCTTATCTGGCCCGGTGTCCGGGCATGGCGGCGACGCGGGAGAGGCTGGCTGACCTCCTGTGGAGCGACAGCGACGGCGAACATTCGCGCAACAGCCTTCGGCAAGCCCTCAGTGTCCTGCGCCAAGATCTGGCGCGAGAGGGGGTGGACCTCGTCCATTCCAGCGGGGAGTTGATCGCGCTGAGGCCAGAGGCGGTTCAAGTCGACGTGGAGAAGTTCGAAACGGGTCTCTCGGCCCGTTCCGCTCAGGACCTCGCGAAGGCCTTGGCGAACTACACCGGGCCCTTCCTCGACGGGCTTTATCTGGGAAGCAATGCGTTCGATGACTGGATCACATCGGAACGCGACAGGCTACTCGGCCGCGCGCTTGAGTCCTTCGAAAAACTGGCCCGTCTCGTCGACCCCGATGCCGGGCTGATCCTGGCCGATCGTATTCTGGCCATGGAACCGACACGGGAAGAATCCTATCGACTCAAGATGGAATTGCTGCTCACATGTGGCCAACGCGACAAGGCAATCAGGACATACGAAGCTTGCAGAAGCATGCTGAAGAAGGAGTTCGGCGTCGAAGCCGGCCCTGAAACGCGGGCGCTTTGGCAATCTCTGTTGCTTGCCGCCGACGACGCCTCAAATGTGCAGTCGACAAGTGGTGTTCCGGCCAGCCAGCGCCTTGGGCGTCCGTCCATCAGCGTTGCCGACTTCGTCAATCTGACCGGAAAGCAAGGCGACGACTTTTTCGCCAAGGGACTTGTCCAGGACATCACGACGGCTCTCTCCGAAGTGGCCGACTATGTCGTGCTCGCCGCGCTTCCGCCCGAGAAGAGCGGTCCAGGCGAAGAAGCCAAGACGACAGGGATACTCCGGGCGCGATATATGCTCAGCGGCAGCGTCCAGAGATCCGGCAATGGGTTGAGGGTGAATGTCCAACTCGTAGATGCCGCCGGCGGCCACCACGTCTGGGCCCAGAAGTTCGACGGCCACTCCGAGAACGCGCTCGAATTCCAGGACAGGATCGCACAGTCTGTTGTTCTTGCCGTGATCCTCGAACTTCAACTGACCAACTGGAAGGTTCGAGACAAAAGCCCGCCGGGTACCCCTGAAGTGCGCAGGCTGGTGAACGAAGCCCTCATGAAATATTTTGAGATGACTCGGGACTCGCTTTTGGTCGGGATAGACCTTGCCGAGAAGGCTTTCTCGATAGGTCCCGACAATGCCCGTGCAAAGCGGACGCTCTCGATCGTAATATCCATGGGCGTGGCGTTTGGCGCGCTGCCTCGGGAGCGTGGGGTGATCGAGCGTGCGGTCGAGCTTGCGGAAGCCGCGGTGCGGGCGGTGCCGGACGATGAAATTGCCCGATGTATCTTGTCGTTCGCTCTCGAAAGTTGCGGTCGTATCGACGAAGCGATCGCCGAATGCCGTCACGCGATCAGCCTCAACCCAAGCTACCCGACTGGCCACGGCGATATTTCGATGCTCTTTGCATTGCGCGGACAGGTCGACGAAGCGGTGCGCGAGGCCAACGAAGCAATCCGGCTCGGAAGGCACGATGTCATCGACTTCTGGCGCCACCACGGCCTGGTTGTGGCGCTCTTCGCTGGCGGAGACAACCAGCGGGCGCTCGAAGCCGCCCGCAAAGTGGTCAGGACAAAGCCGGGCTTCGTTCGCGGCGCCCTTTATTGGGCCGCGACCGCGTCGGCCACCGGAAACAACGAAGAAGCGTCCCGGGCCATCCACCATTGCCTGTCACAACTTCCGCATCTCAATCTGAGCAATGTCTGCCCTGGCTTTGTGCCGCGCTATGTGAAGGATCATCACCATTCCCGGTTCCTTGAGATGCTGTCGAGGGCTGGCCTTCCCAGTTCCTAGCCACATCATTGACGCAGACACCGTTATACGAAGCTGGAGGGTTCCGTCCTCCGCCCAGGCATCGAAAGCAGATAACGCTTTGGCAATTCCGGCCGGGTCGACCTATACGCTACCCTGCGATTGAGGTATTCGGCGCCGCACGCCGTCGCGGCGGCCAGGTCATCCGCCGATTTGCGGCGGTGGCCTATCATGGCACATGATAGAGTCCGTGCGACGCGATTCAACCTATTGAAGTTATGAACATGCAAGATTATCAAAGGTTTAGGATAGCCATAGCCCCTATGATGGATGGGGCGGATAAATAAGTAATATCAGATAGTTGCGGGATGTCGTGTGCAAAAATCGCACACGGAAGTTCTGCTTCTCTTCTTTTTTCGTTCCCACGACACAGCCGCCGACAGTCCTATTTGGATGCGCTTTTGGCGAGGATATTGGCCGCTTCATCGCGGAGGTTCGCTGCGGTATCCGGGGCCGCAACGTCCGGATGAGGCCTCCAATTTCCCTGGGGTTCTTGGAAGCTTTTCGAACTTTCTGGATCGCGCCGCAGCCCGAGTTGCAGTTGCTTGTGGACAAGGTGAGTCAGTAGTTTCGACTTTCGGGTAAGGGGCGTCGACCTCTGGCACAGGTGCCTTGCTGATAGCGCTCGTCAGCACGAGCGCTCAAGTATTCCCAACGACAGCTCCCATGCAGGCAGCGGCATACGTCAAAACAACGCTTAAAGCGTGTCGTCTGAATCCCTTTCGACGTGACGCTCGGCTCTGCCGCCCCATTCCTCGGGCGCGGCATTGGCGATCGTTTGCGAGAAGGTCCAGGCGTGGCCGGCGAGATCGCGGCAGGAATATTGCCGTTCGCCATAGGGGTAGCTCGTCGGCTCGGTCAGCGCCATGGCGCCACTACGCATCGCGCGGCGGTGGTGCGCATCGACATCCTCGACACGCACCATCACCGAGAATCCCTCGTCGCCGGGCGACGGCGCGGATCCGCGCCTCTTCAGGGTCGTGACCACGACGGCCCCGTCGCCGAAGCCGAGCTGCGCGCGATGATTTCCGATCGTCAGCCGCAATTCGAATCCGAAGGCCTCGCAAAGCCAACGGCTGGCCGCTTCCACGTCTGGGTAGGCAAGCACCGGTATGACCGTATTGGCAGGCATAGAGCGGTTCTGCATGGGCGAGCCTCCTTCCGGCGTCGATGACGGCAGCGCCGAGTTTCAATTATAGGGCGACCGGCATTGCTGCCGCGGGCCGTCATAGGGTTGGTAGCTGTTATCCCAGGCGCGGTAGGAGCGGTAGTTGTCAAAGCACCAGCGCACATGGGCGGCCGCCAGGCGCGCCGCGGGGGGCGGGGGTGGCGCGACCGTGGCGGCCGCCACGCCGGCCGCGAAGGCGGCGGCCGGGAACCAGTAGCCATTGTAGTAGCGATAGCCGGGCCGCATGCGCCAATAACCCCGGTAACCATTGTAGTAATAGGCGCCGCCGACGACGTAGAAGCCGCGCCGGTACCAGACCGGCGTCGCCTGGCTGGTCACGGATGCCTGGCCCGGGGCGGGCACGATCGGAACGGCCTCGGCCGGCGAGGCCAGCATCGATGCGCCGAGCACCAGGCCGCAAAAGGCCGTCGCTATCCATTTCATCGTCTCTCTCCTGTGTTGTGTGTCACCTGGAACTACGGGGGATCACGGGCGCTTCAGCGCCCTCAGTTCGGAAATCGAAAGCGCGCCGTCGCCATCGGTGTCCGCCTGCAGCAGCCGGTCGGGAATGGCGGCCGTGAATTCGTCGCGCGAGATTTTGCCGTCGCCGTTGCGGTCCATGCGGCCCGCCTCGGCCTGCAGGCCGGTGAAGCGCGCGGCCTGAATGTCGCGCTTCGCCTTCACCTGCGCCACGGCCGCCTGCACCTCCTCGGGGTCGAGCACGCCGTTGTGGTTGGCGTCCAGCCGATCGAACATCCGCGCCCGCGCAGCCTGGATCTCGCTGAATTCGAGCTTTCTGTCGCCATTGGTGTCGATGCGCCGAAACGCCTCCCGCGCGCCCGTGTCGGCGGCGAAGGCGCTGCAGCCGCACAAAACCAGCCCGGTAAGGGCGATCACGATCTTGGTCATCTGGGTCTCCGCTGAAATCGACGACCCGCCGCGGATCGTTCTTGCAGCGTCTCCTACGCAGGAGTTCGGCCGCTCCTACGCGCCGCCCACGAATTTTAGGCACAGCGATGCCGCGCCGCAGATACCGGCGAAAAAATCCTGCTGCAGGGCGTAGGAGCACGGGCCGGGCTGCGTATTGGCCGACAGTCGCCCTCCCGCGACGTAACAGTCGAAAGGACCAAGCATGAAACGCTCAGCAATCCTTGCGGCCCTGCTTCTCGGGCTCGCTCCGGTCTGCGCCGCCGCGGCGCAGGACATGCCCGGCCTGCGCATCCTTCAGCGCCTCGACACCGATGGCGACGGTGTGATTTCTAAGGATGAGATCCTCGCCGCCCGCGAACGCCTGTTCAAAAGGCTCGACCGCAATGGCGACGGCGTCATCGACGAGAAGGAGATGGAGACCGCTCGCCAAGCCATCGAGGACCGCGCCCAGGCGGCCGAGGCCCGGCTCGGCAGCCGCTGGCAGCGCATGGACAAGGACGGCGACGGCAAGGTCACCGAGAACGAGTTCCAGGCAAGCACGCCGCTCTTCGATCTCGCCGACCGCAATGGCGACAGCAGGCTCTCCGCTGACGAGATCGCGGCGATCCGCAAGATCATGGCTGCTCGCGCCAATTGACCAACCTCCCCGTCAGAAAGGAAATGACATGCTTTCAAGACTCAAACTTCCGCTGTTCTGCCTCGGCGCAATGGTCGTCTGGTCGGCCGCGTCCCCTGCCTCGGCCGAGGAATGGACGCGCAAGACCGTGCATGGCGGCGAACTGAGCCGCAGCGTCGACAAGGATGGCAACGTCTACACCGGCTCGACCACGCGGACCGGACCGAACGGCGGCACCTACACCTCGAATTCAACCTGCAAGGCCGGCGTTGTTGACCGCTGCTCCAGGAGCTATTCTGCCACCGGACCGAACGGCAAGACCGTTTCGGGTCAGCGTTACAGCGCGGCCGGACCGTTTCGCGGCCGTTCTGTCGGCAGCTTCACCGGCCCGAACGGCAACACGGTTCACGGCTTTCGCCGTTGGCGCCGCTAACATCTGGTGGTGGACTTGACGTCGGAATTCGTTCTTCTCCCGGGCCGGATCGTCGCGGACTTCTCCCTCGCCGCCGGCGGCTCGTCGACCGGTGCCCGCCGTGCGGGATGAAGCCGCCGATGGCGACGAGCAGCTCCTGGCCCGCATCGCCGCCGGCAGCCAGGCGGCTTTGTCCGCGCTCATGGCCCGTCACGGCCGTGGGCTGCGGACATTCGCCACGCGCTATCTCGGTCATGCGGCCGATGCCGAGGACGTGGTGCAGGAGGTGTTCGTGACCGTCTGGAAGCAGGCCGCGCGCTTCGACCCCGGCCGGGCTCGCGCCTCGACCTGGCTCTACCGGATCACGGCCAATCGCTGCATCGACCAGCGCCGGCGCCGCGCGCTGCGCAACTTCTTCGGCCTGGACGACATCTCCGAGGAGCCGGCAGCGCCGGAAGCAAATGCCGAGACCGCAACCGCGGCAAGGCAGGAACTGGCAATCGTGCGGGACGGTCTGTCGGGCCTGCCAGAGCGCCAGCGCATGGCGCTGCTGCTGAGGGCTGTGGGCGAGCTTGACATCGCGGCGATAGCCCAGGTGATGGGCGCCAGCGCGGGCTCGGTCGAACAGTTGCTCGTGCGCGGGCGCCGCGCGCTCAGGGATCATTTGGCAGATGCGGCCGGGGGCCGCGAAAGGAAGTCCTCATGACACGCGAGGAATTCGAGAACAACTGGCGCCGCTTCGGCGACAACATCGATGCTTGGCCGGCGCCCTTAAGAGGGCCCGCCCTGGCATTCATGGCGCTTGGCGGTGATGCCGGCGCCGATGCAGTGCTCGACACGCTCGTTCGACAGGCCTCGCTGGTCGAGGGCGACGACCGCGCCTTGGCGCGCAAGGTGATGGCGCGCATCGATCGCGGAGCCGCGCGACCGCCCCGGCTGCCGCGTTTCCTCGTCGCGCCGGCCGGCATCGCCGGTTGCGCCGCGGCCTTGCTTGTCACCGCGACAATCGCCGGTTACCAGGTTGCGCGGCTTCAGGACCAGTCGCAGGATTCCGAGCTTCTTGCGCTCGCCGCAGGCGCAAGGCTTCCCGACGGCGGACCGCCGATCGCCGGCGATGCGGGCGAGGGGGACGCGCTATGAACGGTCGCTCGTGGATATGGGCTGCGGTGCTGGTCGTGCTTGCCCTTTCGCTCGCGCTCAACTTCTTCTTCATCGGCTATGCCTCGCACGGCCTGCGCCAGGCGGCCGTCGGGCGCGGGCTGCTGGCGGAGGTCGCGGGCGCCTACTCGCCGGAGGTGCGCAAGGAGTTCCGCTCGGTCATGCGTGACAACCGCGCCCGGACATTCGAAGCCCTGCGGCAACTGCGCGCGGCGCGCTCCGACCTGGCTGCGGCAGAGAAGGCGCAGCCTTTCGACGAGGCGGCGGTCAGGCAGGCGATGGCCGCGGTGCGCGCCGCCACCACAAATCTCCAGGCAACGGTGCAGGACTACCTGCTTGCCGCCATCAAGAACGTCAACGCGAAGTCAACGGGAGGACGGTGAGCCGTCGCCCCACTCGCGGCACAATTGCCGTGACCTACTTCCGTGTCGGAACCATGATGGCAACCAAATGCGGCACGACCGGCTTGTCCTGATATTGCTCTGGCGCGAGCTGGTCGCCGGCCTGCGCGCGACGCGGCGCCGCGATCTGGCCTGGATTGCGCTCGGCGGCGGTGGGCTCTCGGCCTATGCGGTCGCCGATATTGTGGTTGCGCTTCATGCAGCGGCGCCGAAATTGCGGGATGGCCAGCTCCTGTGGACCCTTGGCCTGCCGCTTACCCTGGCCGTGCTCGGGGCGCTCACAGGCAACGCGGTCGCTAGGCTTTGCCTTGAACGCGCTTTCGCGCCCTTCCTCAAGGCGCTGCCGCTTGCGCCCGGACAGCGCCGCCACATGGCCGGCAGGGCGACGCTGGCGATCTTCGCACCGCTGGACATTCTGGTTGCCGTTTTGGTCGGCTTCGCCTGCGCCATCATTGGAAAGCCGTTGCCGGCGGTCTGGGGGCTGGGTGCGGCGATCCAGTTTGCCCTGGGCTTTGGCACAGTGGCCCTTTGGCGTCTGCGACGGCCACTTCTTCTCCTCAATGAGGCGGAAAGCCAAGCGGCGCTGGTTGGAAGGCCCTGGCTGCGCCGCCTCGACCGGGCGCGACCGCGCTGGCTTTCGAGCTGGGCCTGGAAACTGCCGGTCGGCCATTTGCGGCCGTCGTGGAAGCTCGCCGCGGCCGGCCTGTTGCTTGCAGCTGCCGCCATCCTTGGCGCATGGGCGAGCCTGGCCGGCCACAGGGCCGGGCCGGCCGCAGTCGCGGGCCTGGCGGGCGGCATTCTCGTCTTCATGCTCAGCCTGCGCTGCCAGCCGCTCGGCTCGCCGGTGCTGCGCACGGCGCCCATCGGCTTTACCCGCGTGTGGCTGCGGCTAGTCCAACTGCCCTTGCAATTGTCGCTCGCCTTCTTCCTGCTGCCGGCCGGCGCGGCGCTCGCGGCCGAGCCGTCTGCCTGGACGGTGCCGGTGGCGAGCGGGGTCTGGCTGCTGGTGCTGAACGGCGCTTATGCAGTGTTCGGCGCCTATTTCCTCAACGCGCCCTTCGTCGCCATGCTGAGCTTCGCCGGTGCGCTCGCCTATGCCAGCTACGAGACGCTCGAATATGGCCGCACCGTGCTGATCGGCCTGGCGGTGCTGGTGATTTTCCTGTGGCACCGAACCCGACAGAGGTATCGCAATGGCTGAAGTCCTCACCGTCGAAGCGCTCAGCGCCGGCTATCGCGGTCGCGTCGTGGTGCGCGGCATCGATCTCTCGCTGCGTCGCGGCGATATAGTCGGCCTGCTCGGCGCCAATGGCTCGGGCAAGTCGACGCTCATCAGGGCGATTACCGGCCAGATCCCGTTGCTTGGCGGCAGCGTGGCGATCGACGGCGTCGACCTGGCCGCCGCGCCGGAGCGCGCCAAAGCCGGCTTCGGCCTCGCCATCGAGCCGCACGAACTGCCGGCATCGCTTTCAGGGCGCCAATATATGGAGCTCGTCGCCTCGATCCGCGGCTGCGCGCCAAACGATCTGCCGAGTGCCGATCTGCCGGGCGCCGACCTTCTGGAGCGGCTTGAGCTCGGGCGCTGGATCGACCGTCCGATCGCGGAATATTCGCTCGGCACGCGCGCCAAGATCGCGACCCTCGCGGCACTTCTCGGCCGGCCGCCGCTGCTGATTTTCGACGAGACGCTGAACGGCCTCGATCCAGTTGCCGCCTTCGAGGTGAAGCGCGTCATCGCCGCGCTCTGCGCGAGCGGCCGTCACGCCGTCATCGTCTCGACCCACGTGGGGGAGGCGGTGCCCGCACTCTGCAATCGCGCGGTCCTGACGGCCGACGGACGCCTAAGCCGGAGCTGGGATGCGGCCGAGCTGGCCGAAGCGGGCAGGGTGCCCGGCGCTTTCGAGGAAAGCGTGATGCACGCGTTGCGTATACGAACCGCTGCCTGATGTCGCGGACCGAACCGCTCCGCCCCATTGTGTATGTTTCTGAACCCAAAGCCGCCTGACTGGAAGGGCTCGGAAAGGCGACCTTCGGTGGGATCGATCGTCACCATGCTGAACAAGGGGCTCAAGGCACAACTTGCCGAAGGCCAGATGAAAGAAGCGGACCTTTATCTGATGATCGGCGCCAGCGGTACGACCGCCAAGGAATCCATCCTGTTTGGCGGTGCTCCCGCGCTGTGCGACTCAGCCGGCGTTCCCTGGACCGCGGCCTATGTCGACTCACGCGGTGAACCTACCGTGGATTTGCGGTCGAACATCGCCGCTGAAGCGCGCGCCAAGATCGTTTACGAACGCCTCATCAACATCACCGATGATCCGGGCATCAAGGACGCGCTCGGCTTCCTGATGACACGCGAGATCGCTCATCAAAAGTCGTTTGAGAAAGCACTCTACGCCATCGAAAACAATTTCCCGTCAGGCAAGCTCCCGGGGATCGAGAAGTACGCCAGCATGTACGTCAACACCTCTCAAGTTGAGGGCGATACCAATGGTCCATGGAATTCCGGCGAAGAGTGGGATCGGATCGATGACCTTGAAGAGGTGATGCCCCTCGACGGCGGAGACGGCTTGGCAACCGTCAAAACGGGCGCCAGAGACATGAAGGTGATGGCCAAGATGGCCGAGCGTACTCTTTCTGATCCGGCGTCCGATCCGATCACAGGCGCTGCTTTAGGTGCGGGTCCGGGAGCTGGCCGAACCAAGAACGCGGATTTTGGCGGCGCGGCAAGCATTCAGGAGGCCCCGGCCGTGGCAGAGGCTGCTGTCAAACGAGCACGTAAGCATTAGTTTAGAGCTGACATCATTGCGGGGCAACTATGTTCGGGTCAGGAAGCTAACGACGAAAGCAGGGCATCCGACTGGCAGCAGCGGACTGGCCGGAGTGCTCGCTATTTGCTGAAAGTGGTGATGCACATAGGGCCAACCGCTGCACCACGATCAGAGTCGGAACATGCGGGGCAGTCGGAGTAGGTCCGTGCCCCCGGTTGCGAGAAGTTGCATTGTCGCAATCGGAGCCTCGGCGGTGGCCACGACGCGCTGAAGAAACTTGTCCGGGACATTTCGCCGGACATTTCGGCGGCCCTCCTACCGAACAGCACGTCGGCCTCACGAGTTACATCGGCGACATTCTCGGTCGCGCTGCCAGCATGCCCGTAGTGGATGCCGCCAGCGGAGGTTGTGCCCAACCATAGTGCCTAATGTGATTAGGTGTCGTGCCAGCAGAGCCTATGACGGTGACCGTGCCGACCGGAACTGGTCGTAAGGAAGGACCCAGACGACGCACCTCGCTGCTCGCACGAGCGATGACCAGTCAGCGCCCATGGCGGCGACAAGGTCACGAGCACCTTCATCGGACTTCCAGTGTGGTCTACAAGCTTCCGTACCAGCAATTGGAATGCTAATTCTATAATTGTCACAGGTCGGACCCTTCCGAAAAGCAGCCACGACGGTAGCATGCGAAAAGGGTTTCCGCATTTGCACATGTTAGACACTATCATTGATGTCTCACGTACCGCAGAATGTCTGTTTGACGCGTTCATCCGGGCGTGGCGGGTCAGCATAGCGTTCCATTACCTCTTGCTCATCGAAAGGCCGGCTGACAACCGTCAGAATCTCCTCGAATGGTGTGAAGTCGCCGCCCAGAGCCGCCTGGATCATCGCCTCCATGCGATGGTTGCGAGGGATGAATTTGGGATTGACGGCATGCATGGCCGCCCGGCGCGTGTCTGTTTCGGCTGTTTCACTGGCGATCCGCTCGCGCCACCGCACCGACCACGCATCGAATGCGCCTGGATCCCTGAACAGCTGCCGCGCCGTGCCGTGACCTTCCGAGGCGTCGAGGTCGTCGCCCAGGCGTCGGAAGCCGAGCGTAAAGTCGGCTTCGCCGCGAGCTAGCACATCGAGAAAATCAGCCGCGAGCTGCAAGTCGCCTTCCGCCTCGGTCAGCAATCCGAGTTTTCTGCGGAAGCCGCGCTGCAACACAGTCTCATAGGAGGACTGGAAAGACCCAAGCACCTCTTCTGCTTCAGAGACGGCTTCATTCTCATCCGTGCTCATGAGCGGCAGCAGCGTCTCGGCAAGGCGCGCAAGGTTCCATGTGGCGATGCGAGGCTGGTTGGCATAGGCATAGCGGCCGACGCGGTCGATCGAACTGAACACCGTGCCGGGGTCATAGGCGTCCATGAAGGCGCATGGGCCATAGTCGATGGTCTCGCCCGAGATCGCCATGTTGTCGGTGTTCATGACGCCGTGGATGAAGCCGACCAGCATCCAGCGCGCCACCAGATCCGCTTGTGCTGTGACCACGGCGTCCAGCAATGCGCGGTACCGCCGTGCTTGCCCTAACAAGTGTGGGAAGTGACGCTCAATGGCATAGTCGGCGAGGATCTTAAGCCCCTCGGTGTCGTGGCGCGCGGCGAAATATTGGAAGGTGCCGATCCGGATATGGCTTGCCGCCACTCGTGTCAGCACGGCGCCGGGCAGCCGGACCTCGCGATAGACGGGGTCGCCGGTGAGCACCGCCGCCAGGCTTCGCGTCGTCGGAATGCCAAGCGCCGCCATCGCTTCGCTGACCACATACTCACGTAGGACAGGACCCAGTGCGGCGCGGCCGTCACCGTTGCGCGAGAACCGCGTCGGCCCCGATCCCTTCAGCTGGATGTCACGGCGGATGCCGTTGATGTCCACCACTTCGCCAAGCAGCAGAGCGCGCCCGTCGCCGAGCTGAGGCACGAAGTTTCCGAACTGGTGGCCCGCATAGGCAAGGGCGATTGCTTGCGAGCCTTCCGGAAATCTGTTGCCGGCCAGCATCTGCACTCCATCGGGGCCGGTAAGCTGGTCGGCGTCGAGCCCCAGTTCGTCGGCGAGAGCCCGGTTGAGCCGGATCAGCCGGGGTTCCGAAACCGGCTTCGGATCTGTTCGCGCGAAGAAGCGCTCCGGCAATTGCGCGTAGCTGTTGCTGAGAGCGGAAAGTCTCGAGTGAATGGCTCCGGGTTGTTCAGCGGTCGCAGGTGAAGTCATGACAAGCCGGCTCTCAAGAACAGGGGCCCCAACAGCTCCCATTCGAGGAGCCTGTGTTCGCATTTTCATATAGGGACCCAACGTCACTGGTACCATCCGGATCCATAATCATCTGCATCCGGTGGCAACGCGTCTCTCGGGGGACGATGGTGGACCCAGTTAACCCGTTCCTCGGCGATCAGCTTGGCGCTACGCGGTACCAGGCTGTGGCCGTGGCTGCTCTCGATGGCGACGCTTTTGCATGCTTGATACTCCCCTGGCCGGCTCCGCAGGTCATAGGCTTGCAGGAATGCCTCGCTGCTGGCTGGGGCGACTGCTCGCTCCGGCGGCATCGGTCCAGGCGAGGCATCCGGCAATGACAGGCGTTGTGCCCACGACCAGGGCGCCGCGCGCGTGCAGGGTCACCAACCCGCGCCATGAGACCCTATCGACCGCCCAGATGGTGCCGCTGGCATCGACCCACCTGAGGTCGGTGTCGGCGGCTTGAACCGCCTGCATCATCGCAGCCGGTTCCATCCCAGCTCGAAAGACGATGACGGAAGTGGCGGCACCGTTGAAGAGCGGGCCGGCGCCCGCAGTCAGTCCTGCAAGCAGGACGATGCTGGTCAGAGCCGCCGAGGCACCGCGTGCCGGTCCACCGCGGGTTGGCAGCACCAGCACCAACAGCAGCGGCACGATTCCAAAGATGACCAGCCACGCAATATCCCACGCGAGCGGCATGTCGCTGTTCATCTTGATCCGATGCAGGCCGAGCAGCCAATGGAACACAATGGCGTCTACCAGATGCCAGACGCCGAACCCGGTCAAGGCGAGCCGAAGGATCTCGGTTGTCGTTCCGGCCCGCCCGCCTGCTGCTCTCGCCACCACCAACAGCATCGTGCCGGCAACGGCCAACACGTACATGAACAGGTGGAAGAGGCCGTCGACCATGATCTGGAAGCGCAGGTCGGAACCCAGGTCGGCGAGGCCCGAGAGAAGATGATGCCATTGCAAAATCTGGTGCAGGACGATGCCGTCGAAGAAACCGCCCAGCGCGAAGCCGAGCAGCAGCCAGCCACCTCGCGTGCTTGGATCGAGTTTCGCATTGATAGCGTCCATATCAGCACCACCGTCTCCAAGGTGTGGGCCGTCGAGAAGGCGCCGACATGTCCAGCGCGGGGCCATGGACACCATGACGCGCCTCGATCCAGAAGGCGGATATCAGCCCACCAACCACCGTGGTCAGAACCAGTGTCGCAGCGATTATCGCCAGCATGGACCTCGATCCTCCGCCGCGCAGGGGCATGCCGCCGCCCAGCCAAACCATCGCTTCCGTTGATTGTTCCCGACCGTTGGTTCTGGGGAGGGAACATTCAACGGCCAGCACGGTTCGGATGGCCTATCAGGGGACGGCTCAAGCGGAGACGGTCATGAGCGAATGACGGCGGCATCAGGGCCGAACAGCCGCGACCACAAGCCGAGGGGCATCACCCGCTGGCTGTTTTCGACAAACCACAAGGAGATCGGCACGCTCTACCTGATCTTCGCCTTCATCGCGGGGGTCATCGGCATGCTCTTGTCGGTGGGCATGCGAATTGAACTGCAGCAACCCGGGATCCAGATTTCCCTGGGTTGGCATCGATGATCTACGGCTACCAAGGCGACGCAGCCATAGATGCCGGCAAGCAACTTTACAACGTGTTCACCACGGCGCACGCGCTGATCATGATCTTCTTCACCGTCATGCCCGCCCTGATCGGTGGGTTCGCCAATTGGATGGTTCCGATCATGATCGGCGCCCCGGACATGGCTTTCCCACGCATGAACAACATCTCGTTCTGGCTGCTGCCGCCTGCGTTGATGCTGCTTCTATTGTCGATCTTCATGCCCAGTGTCCCCGGCGGCTACGGTCCCGGGACCGGCTGGTTCCTCTATCCGCCCCTTTCGACCTCCGGCCATCCCGGTCCTTCCGTCGATCTGGTCATTCTTTCTCTGCACATCGCGGGAGCCTCTTCGATATTAGGTGCGATCAATTTCATCACGACGATCTTCAATATGCGCGCGCCAGGGATGACGTTGCATAAAATGCCTCTCTTCGTGTGGTCGATCCTCATCACCGGATTCCTGCTGCTGGCCCTGCCTGTCCTGGCAGGGGCCATTACAATGCTCCTGACCGATAGAAATTTTGGCACCACATTCTTCGCGCCGGACGGTGGCGGCGATCCTATCCTGTACCAGCATCTATTTTGGTTTTTCGGCCATCCGGAAGTCTACATCATGATCTTGCCGGCCTTCGGCATCGTCAGCCAGGTGATCTCGACATTTTCGCGAAAGCCGATCTTCGGCTATCTGGGGATGGTCTACGCGATCGTGGCGATCGGGGCGATCGGTTTCGTCGTTTGGGCCCACCATATGTACACCAGCGGAATAGGGCTGGATACGCAGCGCTACTTCACCTTCGCCACGATGGTGATCGCAGTGCCGACCGGGATCAAGGTGTTCTCCTGGATCGCAACCATGTGGGGCGGTTCCCTTAGCCTGCGAACCCCGATGCTGTGGGCGCTCGGCTTCATATTCTTGTTCACTGTCGGAGGCGTGACCGGCGTACAGCTTGCGAACGCCAGCCTCGACCGCCAATTGCACGACACCTACTATGTCGTCGCACACTTCCACTACATTCTTTCGTTGGGTGCCATCTTCGGCATCTTCGCGGGCTGGTATTACTGGTTCCCGAAGATGACAGGATATTTGTACAATCCGGTTTTTGGCTGGGATCCATTTCTGGACGACCTTCATCGGTGTGAACCTCGTTTTCTTTCCTCACCACTTTCTTGGAATGGCCGGCATGCCACGTCGCTATATCGACTATCGCGACGCTTTTGCCGGATGGAACATGGTCTCCTCCTTTGGATCGTATCTGTCGGCCGCGAGTGTCCTGATTTTCCTTACCGGCATCGTGGAGGCTTTCCACCTGCGAAGGGCCGCCGGCATGAACCCTTGGGGCCGGGAGCCACCACATTGAAATGGGAGTTGACCTCTCCGCCGCCTTTCCATCAATGGGACCGGCTGCCCAAAATAGAATGAAGACGGCTCGCCGCGCGCGACAGATAACGGACGGCGCTGAGTTGGAACCGCGTCGCGCTGGTCGTGAATCACCTATCGGAAGCTGATCACCAGCACGGCGAAAAAGCTGGCGAGGGCTACTGCCCAGCAAAACAACCAGTTGGCGATCAGCAGGACCGATTTCAGCCCGGTGGTGTGGCAATAGTCTTCGATGATCGATTGCATGCCCAGCCGCATGTGGACGCAGTTCGCCAGAATGAAGGCGACGAGGGCGGGTGCGACATAGATCGATCCGACCACGCGGATCACGACATCTCGAGGCTCTCCGATCAGCCTTATAACGACCGCGACGATGTAAATGACGAGGATTAAAAGTGCAGCAGATGTCAGTCGTTCCAGTATGAACGTTTCGGTTCCGTGTTTCGACGACCCAAGGCCCCGCACTCGAGCTAACGGAGTTCTGATCGAGCGTCGGTCAGTCATCTTACTTCCCCAAACTCACTTGGTTCCGTTGCCCGTAACTCAAGCTGTTGCTGTCCAATGGTCGGGCTCGCGTCACGGATGGATAGTGCGCAAGCACGTTCTCCAGTTTTGCAAGGCGAGCTTTTTGGGCGGTTAGCTCGTATCCTGAACGCCATCGAACCTTGTTCGGTATGCCAGCTGTCCACAGCTCCTTTTCAAGGAGCGAGATGCTGAGGCGGACGGCGTCGATCTCTAGGACCAGCGCGGTCATCACCAATTTCCGACTCTGCATGGCTTTAGTTCCGGTGGGCAAGGGTGGCGCCAAACACAGTGCATTTGGAAATGTTCCCCGGTGGGCGTCTGGCGTTGAAAATTTAAACGCCTCGATGCCGTCCTCAAAACGGTCGCCACAAGCGGCACTCGGCACCTGGAATCCCTGCGCAGTCCGGTAGGCGAACGCCACCTTGGTCGGGTCTCGCCTCCAATGGGCCGCGGCGTGCCGGGCGATGCTTATGAACAAGCAGGCGTGGGGCAAAGAGATTTGCATCACAGACGCCGGGAACTGATCGATCATCAAGAAGTTTGCGGGATTGGTCAGGAGAACGGACTATGTCGGACAACGAAATTCATCAAGACGCCTCGCGTTTTCGCACCAGCATCTGTGTCGTGAACGCTCGCGTGTTCCGCGGACCTCAACTCTACAGCATGACATCAATGGTCCGGATCCGGATCGACCTCGACAACGCCGCTGCCGATGACCTTGAACATCTCGCTCTTCACCACGATCGCCCTGTCTTCATCAATGCCGATGCCAGGACCCGTGGGTTCTGCGACACCGCTCCGATGACATGGCCCGGAGCGCTGCCGTCCAGTCCCTGGGGGCGATGCAGCCGGCGTGCATTCCAACATCGCGGAAGGTGAACTGATGCCCGCCCTTTCCATCCATGATTTTGAGGGTCACGTGCTGAGCTCCTGCGATGCTCGATCTCACGATGCAACGCCCCGTCGGGGCTCCATGAGACTTCGACACCTTGGCGGCAAAGATACGGGGGATTAGGCGACGCCCGATGGGTGCGCAACCGCGCGCGCTCAACGGTGGGCCACCGAGCAGATCAAGGCAGGAGTTCAGTATGTTTTCAAACCGGATAAAGCTCGCCACGCTGTTTGCGGCTGCCGGCCTGTCGCTGGCGGCATACAATAACGCACGCGCCAGGAAGGCCTTGGCTCCCCGTTCGACGGGACGCACTCTGACGGTCGATGGGGTGGACCTGAGGATCATCGAGAAAGGCAGCGGGCCTCCTTTGCTCCTGTTACATGGCAATGGCTCGGTTGCGGAAGATTTTGCGATCAGCGGCGTGCTCGACCTTGCGAGTGCCAAGCATCGGGTCCTCGCCTTCGACCGGCCTGGCTTCGGCGGAAGCTCGCGACCGGCTCGAAAACGATGGTCGGCGTGCGAGCAGGCCGATCTCTTCCACGAGGCAGCCCTCATACTAGGCATTCAAAAATACCTCGTGCTCGGACATTCCTGGGGCGCTTGGATCGCGCTGGAGATGGCCCGCAGGCACGCTCCCTCGGTCGCCGGCTTAGTCCTCGTCTCTGGATATTACTATCCCTCACCGAGGCTGGATCTTGCTCTTGCAGCACTGCCGGCCGTACCGCTGATGGGCTCGGCATTTCTTCACACCTTGCTGCCGCTCGCAGTAAGGCTCGGCTGGCCGTCGGCCATGCGAAAGATATTCCGGCCCGGGCCGATCTCGAACGTTTTTTCGGTGAGCACAAAGGAGGTCGCCAGCCGCCCCTCTCAGCTGCGCTCAATCTGTGTGGAGACAGCCCTGATGCTCGGCGCGGCGCTGTTTACTAAGCCTTGCTATCGGAACATCGACGTGCCGACCGGAATCGTCGCTGGATCAGGGGACGGGCTGTTCGACGCTCGGCGTGAGGCGGAACGCTTGCATGCCGAAATTTCAGGATCACTGATAGAAATAATCCCGAATTCCGGGCACATGGCTCACCACAGTGACCCGCAGGCGGTGATCGGAATGATCGACAAGGTCACCTGTACGCCTCGTCCACCAAAAGAGGGAGGCAGCACCTATTAAGCCCAACTCGACCTACGGCATTGCCGTGAGGCGCTTACCCGCGCGCTCGTGCACGAAGGCGGCCATCCCAATGATAGGACCGGACAGCCCCACCTTCCGTGGCGTTGCAGCTATTCAGAGGGATCGACAGTTCCACGTATTTGCGACGCCGCTTGGGCTTCGAAAAAGCTGACCGACTTATGCGACGTCGCCCAGACGCAAATTCCGTAGGCAATCCCGAAGGAGATCAACACGGCGGGCAAGATGGGTAAGCGGTGCATGGATCGGCTGGGCCTCTTTGTTGCAGACCCGCCCACAACCTCCTGCAACCCGATCGGTTCGGCATAAAATATTTGCCCTGTCGGCATGGTTTACGAATGGTTTCGCAGGCCGTCACGGATGCTTGCCACTGTTTGTCTTCTGGCGGAGACGAAGAAAGCCCGCTGCCGGAGGAGGTGGCAGCGGGCTCGATTTTCGAATGTGGCGCGGGAGGAGGTGCGCCTCATTCAGCGCCGGCATCGCATCTGGGAGGAGTAGATGGCCGACAATCAAAATCTACCCGCTGCCGAGCGATTTCTGCAATCGTGGAACGTGCATAGCTGCTGTGCAGATTTGCCTGTGCCGACACACGTGTAGCAACAGGCCTCCGAATTGGGCAATTTTGTAAGGCTCAGCAATCGGGGGAAGGCCGGTCCCGATCCTGGAGGCGACACTAAGGCCATTACGCAGAGGAAAAGGACGTGTTCGACAAGATCGCCGCCCGGCCCCGGAAAAACTTTTGCCAGCGGGTCGGAACCCTACTGCTGCTGCTCCGGCATTTCAGTATTTTCCTGAGGGTCTTTTTTCACTCCCGGGCTGGGTGACGTATCCGCTGGCGCATTACCGCCCTGGTTTTGCTCAGGAGCACGCTTGAAGGGTGCCGTCTGCCAAGAGCCGTTCGATAAAGGCGTGAGTACAAAGAATGCCATCAGGCCGACGAAAATGACGGCAACAACCGCCACGCCCCACGCCATGAGTCTTCGCGTGCCGCGTTGTTCTTCCCTGCGAGATAGATTGTCCGCCATTGCTCCGGCCTTTTCTGAAGTGGCGCCTGTTGCGAATGCATCTTCCTTCCTCGAACTTCGCTATTGCATCAAAGTTCCGGCCCCGGTGCAGCATCTGCGAATTGAGCATTTTGAAGCTTAGCGCGCTAACGGCGTCGCCTGCGCATTGGGCGCACGAAGGCGGCTATTCGAACAACAAAAAGGATCCTGACGGCCCGACGATGAAAGGGGTTACCCAGCGGGTATATGACGCTATCGCCGGGGCCAAGGGGCAGGCGGCGCGATCCGTCAAGAGCCTGGCCACCGTCGAACTCAACCACATTTACGACAAGCAGAATTGGGATGCCGTGAAAAGGCGATCTGCTGCCCGACGGTGTCGACTATGTCGTCTTTGACGGCGGCGTGAACTCCGGCCCTGGCCGCTCGATCATGGGCTTCAGCAGGCGCTGCGGCCTGTCTACACCGGGCCGATTGATGGCGTCACGGCATGGACACCATCACCGAACTGAGGCAATCAACAACAACGACGCGCTGATCGGTCGTATCTGCGATGCACGAATGAACTTCCTTCGCCACAAGGGCTGGTCGGCACACGTTGCCGAGGTCCGGGCGATCGGCAAGGCTTGGGCGACGGGCGAGACGCCGCAAGCGGCTAACTTTGTCGACGGCGGCCAAGCAAAGTCCTTGTCGAGGACGCCAACGCCGCACCTTCGACTGCGGCGACCGACTTGGCAACAGGCGCCGGCACCGGCGGCCTCGGCCTGTCTGGTTACCTCTATGATCTGCAGAACCAGCTTCGCCGTTGTCTTACACGAGCGAGTGGATCGGCAAGGTGGTTGTGGTTGTGGTCGTGGCACTCGCAAGCGCGTAAGGCGAGCCAACCCAAGCCTACCTGTGGTCTACATCAGCGGCGATGGTGCGTTCATGGGGCTCTGAAGGCGTCCCAGACAGCGTGATGATCGTCAAACCGTTCTTCCCTCCCCAAATCATTACGGCGCTGCCTACACTGCTCAATCAGCAACACCCAACAGCGTCGAACGGAGGCGAACCCTCTCCGTACAGCAGAAGTCGGCGTCAATTAGCAGTATCTAATATTTCCCTTTTGGCGAAGTTGGGTGTACCCTAGTGAATAGCGGGGTGATCCTAGGAACCTACACTGCCCGCTGCCGAGAGGTGGCGGGCTTTTTTTGATTGCCAGGAACCGAATGGCGCAAGTTGGACGCCATCAGCATTCCATCCATGGAGGCATTGGGGCGCGGACTTTCAGATTACGCGATGGTGGAGCGGATGCGGAGCCCGCCTGAGCCAGTCGCCTCCGAGAGATGCCCCCATCTCTCGTCCGCACCGCATCCACAATCTTGTAGCATCCTTCGCGCAGTCCGCATCGAGCCAAGCAACGTTTTATTGTTGACAATGATGTGACTGTAACAAAAAGGAAGCCTGTAGGGGCAGCACCCGTCCCCCAAATGGCCTGCCTCTCCAGGAGCCCGCTACCATCCCGGTGGCGGGCTTTTGCTTGGCTGATGCTGAGCGGAGGCCCGATGACCAGCGACATCCTACTTCGAAAGCCCCATAGCCCACCCCAAAGACAAGGCTAACGCGAGTCCAATACAAACAGCCGCCAAGATCCACATTAAGGTTATCTCCGCTCGTTAGGCGAGTAACAATGCGGAACCCTACCCAATGGTTGCAATATCGACGGCTGGCGGCGGATTACTCTACCAGCGACAATAGCGGCTTGTGTTTTGGCCGTTCGTGCCAGATGACCTGGCGAAGGTCACGCATGTCGACCTGCTGACCGCAAATCGGGCAGGTATAGAAGTTGTCGTCCTCATCGGCCGGTCGCCTCCGTGCAGCTTGCCGGGGACAGGCTGGCCAAAGTCTGAGAGCTTTGTCATGGTTTTCGAATTGCCACAGCAGCAAAAGTTCCCGCCATTTCAGCAGAAGCTAACGGAACAATCTTCAGCAGCCGGGAGCGGAAGCTCCGCGCTTGGCGGGTCCGAGCTTCCGCAGCCCGTCTCGCGGCACGGGCAAATGCAGGCGAGACGGGCTGTTTCGCGTTGAGTTGTGAGCTCGGGGACCTGCCGCCCTCGCTGGTCCGCCACCGGGTCTCGACACCCCAGTGACGGCGATGCGAGGGTCCTGGTCGGAAATGCGCGTAGAGTGTCGTGCCGCATGAAGCCTATTCGAGCCGGCGTAAGGGTCGTGAAGTTACAATCCATGACGACAGATGCAGCCCGTGCAGATCAGGAATGTCGCCGCCCCGAAGAGCGAGGTGACTTCTCGCTTGCCTTCGCCCGTATGTTTGGTGGAACCCACCAGGCCATCCAGAACAATAAACGAGTAAACAGGACAGTCGCCCTCACGCACCAGATCCTGGTTGGCCAAATAGTCCCCCTCCTGGATCGGAATGCCTTTCAGAACGCCGATGTCAGCCTCTCGAAGATCCAAGATGGTCTGAAGCTTGCGAATGAGTACATCCGAGGATGAGGTGAGAGACAAATTGAGTAACTGGCTGATGTTGGCGACCGAGCTATTATTCGCGCCAATGGTTCCGGCTGGCCGGCAACGGGGTTCCGAAACGACCACCGTCGGGTGGTTATCGTCATTTCGGCAATTCAGCATGTGCACATATTAACGCCGGCGGACCGGCCACCGAGCGGCACGGCCCCACGGACGGAGCGTTCTGCCGGCGTCGAGCGTGATTCAAGGTGCCGGAATCACAACTTCCAGTTCTTCGGGCAGCTAGGCAGCAATGCGTCAAGGCCGCACCGGCTGCCCGGTCCTGGAACATTTTAATGCGCGCCGCCAGGAACGGGGTCGCTGTGCTGACGTTCTTCTGGGGACAAGGTGTGATTTCAGTGAGCAGGCATATTTCGCGGACGGATGTCGAACAAATCGATCACACGGATGACAGCGGGTTTGCGATAGAGCACGGCGTCCCGCCATCATCAGCAATCGCGGCAGCGCTGGCCGGTGGGCTGGAGGCCAGCCGGCACAAGCACATTATCCATATAACTGCCTCGGAATGCAGCGCCGACGAGATCGTCGGGGCATTGCGTCAGTTCCTGCCGCACGCGGAGATCATCTTGCTGCCGTCCTGGGATTGCCTGCCTTACGACAGGGTGTGGCCCACACGCGCCAATATGGGGCGGAGGCTTCGTGCGTTGCGTCAGATGACAACGAAGCCCGATCGTGCGCGCATCGCTGTAATGTCGATCGAAGCCAGTCTGCAGCGGGTGCCACCTGCTCAGGTCATTGCTGGCGGGTTCGCAATTCTGGAGGTGGGACAAAAGTTCGACCGCGACGATTTCAGAACCAGGTCCGAAGCTTTTGGCTATGTCGTCGACGAGAGGGTCGACGAACCGGGTGAAATAGCTTTTCGGGGCGACCTCATGGACATCTTCCCCGCTGGCGCGGAGGACCCCGTTCGCGTCGTCCTTGGCCCAGACAGCTGCATTCGAGAGCTCAAGACCTACGATCCGATCAGTCAGCTCAGCGACCAGGTTCGAGACTCGGTTGCTGTCGGACCGTCATCCGAGCTGATGTTTAAAGCTGGTGATCATCCTGAGCTGACAGCGATGCGCGCGACGTCGATGGAAGAGCGCCTGGTCGCATTATATGGCGCTATGCCATCTGTCTTCGACACTGCGTCGAGCGCCTCGATCTCCTTCCTTGAAGGGATCGACGGGCAGCCGCTCGACAAAATTCTCGACCTGATCGAGGATGCACGCCGTGCCAGGCAGGAGGCTGCCGGGCGCGAGAAAGCTTTGCCGGAACGATTTTACCTGTCGCGTGAAGAGTGGGATGCTTCCGTGCGCAACCGCTCCACGAGACTTGCCGTTTCTGCCGAGCGAGTTCCCAAATTCTTTCGCCTGGCCCGGCCCGGGTTCGAATTCGCTGAATTCGTGACAAGGCAGACAAGCGCCGGGGCCAGGGTGGTGTTGACCGGCGATGCCTCTGAACTGCAGCGAGCAGATCGCCTGCTCAATAGAAAGCTAGGCCGGCGGGCAGAGGAAGCGGTCGACTTAACGCAAATACTTTCGGCCGCGAGAGGCTCACTTCTCAAGGCTGGCTTCGTCCTCGATGAAGGGTTTGTCGACGCGCAATCCGGTATCGCGATGGTCGCCGCAGCCGACCTGTTTGGCTCTGCGTTGAAGGCGGATGCCGGCATAGCCGCAAGCATACTCGAACCCGAGTTGCGCATCGGCGACGTCGTCGTCCATGAAGACCATGGCCTGGGCGTGCTCGCGGCGGTCGAACAGGTCGACTTGGCTGGTCAGCACCAGGATGTTGTCAGGCTGGAATATCATGGCGGGGCTTCCCTGCTGGTTCCGGTCGACGACTTTGGGAAAATATGGCGCTACGGCTCGGAACCTGAGGCAGTGTCGCTCGATCGCATCAACGGCGAAGGCTGGCCCAAACGACGCGCTGCTGCGTTGCGCGAGATCGACAGGCTGGCCAAGCGCCTCTTGAGCCTAGCCGAAGTCAGGTCCAGCCAGCCTGCCGAGATCGTCAAGCCCTCCCGCACGGACTTGGCGCGTTTTGCGGCGAAATTCCCCTATACCGAGACTCCCGACCAGGCCGCCGCCATCCGCGCTGTGCTCGACGATCTGTCCTCGGGAAGAACAATGAACCGGCTCGTCTGCGGTGATGTCGGCTTCGGCAAGACAGAGGTGGCTTTGCGTGCTTGCGCCGCCGCCTCTCTCTGCGGGAAACAGGTTGCGCTCATAGCGCCGACAACAGTGTTGGCGCGCCAGCATTACGAAACGTTCAGCCGCCGTTTCGCAGGAACGGGCCTGCAGGTCGCCCACCTGTCAAGGATGGTCGGGGCAGCGGAGGCAAAAGCGGCAAAGGAGGGCCTGCGGAGCGGCCAGGTTGCGATCGTCGTGGGTACTCACGCCTTGGTGTCAAGGAGCGTCACCTTCGCCAGTCTTGGACTGTTGGTGATTGACGAGGAGCACCGGTTCGGCGTCAAGTTGAAGCTGGCCCTGCGGAACATGGCACCCCGGCTACATACTCTGAGTATGAGCGCCACGCCGATACCGCGGACGCTGCAATCGGCCCTGTCGGGCATCCAGGATGTCAGCGTCCTAAACTCTCCGCCCGCCAAAAGACGTCCCGTTCGTACGATCCTGGCAGCGTTCGATCCAGCATCGGTGCGCGCGGCTCTCTTGCGTGAATTTCACAGGGGTGGACAGAGCTTCTTCGTGGTCCCGCGCATCGAGGACATTGGCCCGGTCTCTGACCAGCTGAGCAGGTTGGTGCCGGAACTCGGCGTCAAGACGGCGCATGGTGAAATGAAAGGGAGGCAGCTGGACGAAGTCATGGTCGGATTCGCTGACGGTGATGGCGACATTTTGTTGAGCACCGACATCATCGAGAGTGGGCTCGATGTGCCTCGAGCCAACACCATCATTGTCTGGCGCCCGGACCGGTTCGGTCTGGCGCAGTTGCACCAGCTAAGGGGTCGGGTCGGTAGAGGAGCGATGCAAGCGGCTGCGTTCCTTCTGACGGAACCTGGCGTTGAGCTGGCCGACGGCACCAGGGCCCGGCTTTCGACGATGCTTGCGCTCGATCGGCTTGGCTCCGGCCTGGCAATCAGTCAAAGGGACCTCGACCTGCGCGGCGCCGGCGATCTCTTCGGCGAAGATCAGGCTGGGCATATGAAACTGATCGGAGTGGGCCTCTACGAGCACTTGCTGGAGCGGGCGGTCTCGGCGGCTGGAGAAGGGGCCGACCCCAACAGGCAACTTGCCAACATCAACGTGCCTGCAAAAGGGGCTTTTCCCGAAAGCTATGTAAACGAGCCTACTGTCCGTGTTGGCCTCTATGCGCGGGTCTCTCGTATTCGTTCTGACTTGGACCTTGATGCATTCAGCGAGGAGCTCGAGGACCGCTTTGGTGACATGCCTGGCGAAGTGACCGTTCTGCTGGAACTTACCAGGTTGCGGATAGCAGCGTCGGAACTGGGTGTCGGCAAAGTCGATGTTGGGCCCGAAGCCGTCGCGATCACCTTGCGCAACAAGCCTCTGGCGTCACGATGGCGGGACAGGAAGGTGTTGGGCCTGGAGCACCGAAACGGGCGCCTGATTTTCAGGCGGATCGAGCCCCGCGTCTCAGGCATCGATGTCGTTCGCCTGGCGCTAGATGCCATACGTGCAGTTCAGCCAAAGCACGAGGTCTGACGAGCTTTTTATCTCCACCCGCGGCGGCACAATGTGACCAGCTTCATATCACCTCGGCCAGACCAGCAGGGCGAGGTTTAAGGCATCGTTCCGGCTTGATGGGCCGTCATGGCGGCCATGTTCTCGTTCAGGTGGGCCATGATCCAAACCGAGCCCAGGACCACCAGCGCAAGGATCAGCACGCCGAAGGCCAGGGCGAGAATGTTGTTGGTGTTGTCCGGCCCGGTGGTCAGGTGCAGAAAGAAGACAAGATGCACGCCCATCTGCGCAACAGCGAGCATCACCAGGGCCGAAATCACCGCCGGCTGGTAAATCAGATCGGTTTGAGCCGCCAGGAATGACGCGATCGTGAGCAGGATGGCCAGGCCGTAGCCGTTCACATAGCCCAACAGCCCTCCAGCCACTTCGTGCTCGGTTATACGTTCCTCGCCCGGTGCGGAATCGCGGCGGTCCTGCATCTCGCCAGGCCCGATCTCGATGTCGGTCATGGCGATGTTCCCAACAGATAAACCATAGTGAAGATGTCGACCCAGATGATATCGAGTGCGTGCCAGAAAAGCCCGAAGCAGTGGAGCCGCCGCAAAATATCCGATCGAAAACCCTTGCCCCATAGCTGCGCCATCATCGTGCCCAGCCAAAGCAGCCCGAGCCCGACATGGGTGCCGTGGCAGCCAACGAGCGCAAAGAAGGCTGATAGAAATGCGCTGCGCGAAGGCCCCGCCTGCTCGCCGATCATCGCCGCGAATTCCTGCACCTCCAGAAACAGAAAAGCGGCCCCGAGCAATCCGGTGGCGAGCAGCCAGGCCTGCGTGGCAGCCATCGATCGGGGATGGGTCGCGAGTGTCGCCAGGCCACCGGTGAAGCTCGACGTGAGCAGAAGGCCCGTCTGCACCGCGACGCGGGTGGGCTCGAACAGGTCCTTGCCGGTCGGTCCGCCGGCGGTCGCCTTGGCAAGCACGGCATACGCCGCGAAGAAGGCCGAGAATATGATGATGGCGGACAGCAGAAAGATCCAGAACCCGTAGGCCACAGTGACGAATTTTGAGGCCGGGCCGCCTTCTCCGTGGCCGGTCGCAGAGTGCAGGGCGTGCCGATCGCGTTGACCGAGCCGATAGGGGTCTCGTGTCTGCGTGCCGGCGGCGATGTCGCTGGGGAGTGCGTGATCGCTCATGCCGGCCGCTCCCACCGCCGCAGCCGGGCTGACTGTGCGGCCTTGCGGTCATGATCGATGCGCGCGACCTCTTCGGCGGGAATCTCATAATCCCCATGATCGCGCCAGGCGAAGACGACGAAGGTTGCGTAGGCGCCGATGAAGCCGACGATTGCCAGCCACCATATGTGCCAGATCAGCGCGAAGCCGATCAGCGTGCTGAAGAAGGCGGTGACGAAGCCTGTCGGGCAGTTGCGCGGCATCTCCATGGCTCGTATCCTTCCTCCGCATCGGGCCTCTTCTCCTCCCTTGCCCGTTGCTTGATGCGCCAGTAGGGCTCTTCATCCTCGACGTAAGGCAGCCGCGCATAGTTGAAGGCGGGGGAGGAGACGACGTTGACCATTCCAGCGAACGCCCGTCCCACGGGTCGCCTGTCTCATCGCGAAGTTTGTCGCGATCTCGGATCGAAACGGCCAATGCATGATCTGCAGTGCGGCGCCGGCGATCATCACCAGCACGCCGAACGCGGCCACCACCAGCCACGGCGCCCACACATCCATGTCGATATGTTGCAGGCGCCGCGTCATGCCGAGTAGCCCGACGAAATAGAGTGGCACGAAGACCAGCATGTAGCCGGCCAGAGTGGTCCAGAATGCGGCCTTCCCCCAGGCTTCGTGCAAGCGGAAGCCGAACGCCTTGGGAAACCAGTAGGTGAAGCCGGCGAACGCTCCGGACAGCACGCCCGAAATGATGACGTTGTGGAAATGCGCCACAAGGAAAAGGGAGTTGTGCAGCACGAAGTCGGCAGCTGGGACGGCAAGCAGGACCCCGGTCATTCCGCCGACCATGAAGGTGGTCACGAAGCCCAGTGCCCAAAGCATTGGCGTGTCGAAGCGAACGCGCCCCCATACATAGTGAAGAGCCAATTGTAGATCTTCACGCCGGTCCCGACCGCGATGACCGAGGTGGCGATGCCGAAGGCGGCATTAACGCCCGCTCCTGCGCCCATAGTGAAGAAATGGTGCAGCCAGACCAAGAACAAAACGATGCAGATGAACATCGTGGCCGCGACCATCGAACGGTATCCGAACAGCGGTTTTGACGAGAATGTCGAGAAAGACCTCGGAGAAGATGCCGAAGGCGGGAAGCACGAGAATGTAGACCTCGGGATGGCCCCAGGCCCAGATCAGGTCGACGAACATCATCTGATTTCCGCCGGCTTCGTTGGTGAAGAAATGGAAGCCGAGATAGCGGTCCAGCGTCAGCATCGCCAGCGTGGCGGTGAGGATCGGGAAGGCTGCCACGATGAGCAGGTTGGACGCGAGCGAGGTCCAACAGAACATCGGCATTCGCAGGTAGCCCATACCAGGCGCACGCATCTTGAGGATGGTCGTCACCAGGTTGACGCCGGTAAGCAGCGTGCCGACGCCGGAGATCTGGATCGTCCAAAGATAGTAATCGACCCCGACGCCCGGCGAGTAGGTGGTCTCCGACAAGGGGGCATAGGGCAGCCAGCCGGTGCGCGAGAACTCACCGATGACAAGCGAGATGTTGACCAGCAGGGCTCCGGAAGCCGTCAGCCAGAAGCTGACGGAGTTGAGCGTCGGAAACGCACCTTCGACGGTGGAGTCTAGTGCGCCGCGTCAGCAACCGGATTGATATTGCTCGCTGCTCGCTGCCGGTGATAATGCAGTGTTTTCATCTAGGACCAGTGCTGGAATGGGCAAATATCGGGAACACCGTCAGCCGCGGGCCCAAGGCTTCGAGAGCGACAATCATCTTGAGAGTTCGGAACCGAGTTATTTCGACCGCAGGCCAGCGCCACCCCAGCCTTCGTCAGCGGCGACCTTCTTGCATGATGCTGAGGTGCTCTGGTTAAACGCCGAGAAGGGTTTCGGCTTCTTGAGGCTCAGCGATGGTTCTGACGCCTTCATTCACCTTTCGAAGTTGCAGGCCGCGGGACATGACAGCCTTCCCGAGGGTGCACGCCTGAAGGTCCGAACCGAACCCGGCCAAAAAGGGGCCCAGGTTGTCGAAGTTGTCTCTGTAAGCGTGGGAGCCGGTGCGTCCTCCCCGAAGGTTGCGAAGCGATCCGCCGAAGCCTCAGGCCCTGCACTGGAACGCGAAGGGCAGGAAACCGCTGGCGTCGTGAAACGATACGATCTGAACAAGGGGTTTGGATTCATCGCGTTGGATGGCGGGGAGAAGGACGTGTTTGTCCATGCGACTACTTTGACCCGCAGCGGGATGGCAAACCTCGAAGTCGGCCAGAAGGTGATCATCACTTGCAGGCGAGGCCAAAAGGGGCGTGAGGCGCGAACAATTCGGCCGTGCTGACCGGACGCTGCATCGAACGCCCTGCATCCTGCAGCCCACAAGAATCCGCGGCGTGACCCTTGGGGAATCGGTATAAGATTTTTAAGACGCAAGAAATTCGGTGGCGCTGACGGGGAGTGTCGGATGACAAATTTGGTGACGCTGCACGGCGACAAGCGGTGGAAAGCCGTACTTGAATATCAGCACGAGAATGGACCCATCAGCATCGAACATTTCCTTGAAGAGATTGCCGAGCTGCACTTGATCATCGAGCACGGACCCCGACTGGAACACGCTCATCTGCTGCACGGTCACGCTGAACCGGCCCGACGGTGGCGAAGAACAGAACAGTGTCGAAAAGGCCTGGCAAAACGAACGAGGATCAGGGTGAGAGATCCGGCCACAAGGATTGGGCGATGCCGGTTCGGACCGATGGCACTTTGGGAGCGAATTCAGTTTGCTCGCGAGTATGCAGCCGGCATTATTTTGTTATCATCAAGCGGTTGCGCAAACCGGGCTAGCAGCCCCGTTGCGATTGAACCCGAAACTGCTTGCGAAAAAAGGTATCCTTGCCCGAGTTGGCAGCCAGTTCCCGCCAGCAGGCTTGCCTGAGTCTCGCTCTCGACACCTTCGGCGACCACGCTCATGTCGAGCTTGCGGGACAATGTCGACCAAGGCTCGACTATCGCCAAACCCAGGCCTCCGCATTCAAGCCGATCGATGAAGGATTTCTCGATTTTCAGGACGTCAACGGGGACGTTCATAAGATGCGCCAGAGAGGCGAAACCAGTTCCAAAGTCGTCGAGGGCAATGCGCAGGCCGTGCGCGCGCAATGCCTTTATCTCCCTAGCCACGACAGGGTCACGACGGCCGCGCAGAGCGCGTTTGCTTCAGGCGGCTGGTCATCACCCGGGCTGCCGAGCGGCCTTTTTGATGCCGAGGCGCCGTTACGGCAGCGATCCGCCTGCTAGAGCTTGCCTTAGCTCTGCCGTATTGGTCCGTCCCGCGATGAACATCGCTAGGACATGAGCGGCAAAGTCTTCCCGTTCAGCGCAGTCGGCTGCGATGCCACGAGCCTTGCAATAATCGTTGAGAACGCCAGCAATCGTTGTCAACTCAGCTGGAGATATGAAGCCTTTGCGGTGCATGGCTTTCTCCTCTCTGAACGAAAGCCGTTTTGCGCGGCCTTCAAGCGCTCGTCCGAATCCGGGCAAACATTGACCTACTAGCTTTGCGAAAGCCCGCTGCCAGTACGGCCACAAGGGCGGGTACATTTAAAGGAACCGACCCGTCTACGCCGCCAAATAGATGACCGGGGGATTTGTTCCGTTTGGTGCGCAAGAAATCGGAATTTCATACCTGATGCACTCCATTATTCCGCCTTGGCAACGAACCTCTATGAACCGCGGGTGACGTAGACTAGTCGTTACAGAACTTTTGGCTGCATCAAGCTTCTAAATTTGTGAGCCTGTTGGTGGAGATAAAGCGGGTCGAACGCGGTAAACTTCGTGAGAGCCCTCAGGTTGTCCACCATTACCTTATGGCCGTTTGTGGTAATCAGCTCCCGGCTCCTCAACGCCTGAAGCGTCCGATTCATGTGGACCAGCGACATTCCCATCGTGTCGGCGAGTTCCTGCTGACTCAACGGCAAGTCAAAGCTGTTGCCTGAGGCAAGCCCGACGGCATCGGTGCGAATCAACATTTCGCAAATCAAATGGCCGACCCGCTGCTGCGCCGGTCGCGATCCCACTGTAACAAGCCACTCGCGCAGTACCGCTTCGTCGACCAGAGTGCCCCACCAAAGGGCTCGTGCCAGCGTCCGGTTTTCGTCCATGAGGGTGCGGATCGTCGCGAGAGGAATCAAAGCGACCTTGCACGCCGACAATGCGCCGATCGAGTGATCCATCTCTTCAAGCAATGCGACGTTCACGTCGCAGAGGTCGCCTGGGATAAGAAAGGCCATGATGTTGCGCCCGCCGTCCTGCAGCAACTTATAACGCCCGGCCCAGCCGTCGACCAGCAGATGAACATAATCGGGCTGGTCTCCTTGCGTGATAATATCGCTGCCAGGGCCGAACTCCACGGTTTTCGCAACGCTATTTGCAAGCAGTTCCTTGTCTTCGTCGGAGAGTTTTTTGAAATGCTCCAGTTTCCGGATCAGGGCTGTACAGCAGCCGTCAGTGGTCATTGGAAAATCCCCCTTGGGAAGCTGGCACTTTAAGCAGGGGCAACAGGCGCACGCCAGTCAAGATTCGCTATCCGCCTCCGCAAGGCGTACACTGCCTTAGTCGCTCGTGACGGTCACCGGCATTCGAGCGTTTGGAAGTGGTCATCATGCTTTCGCCCAATTTGGGAGATGGAGCATGAAAACCCTTCGATCACATCTTATCAGAGTCGTTAGCTATTATGAGAACGCCCTCTCCATTCAAGACCGGATCGTAGAGCGCCAGCGCGTAAAGGGCCAGCCCGTAGAGCAAGACGAGCAGCTGCTTGAAAGCATGCGCGAGAGCTTGAAGGGCGCGCTTGAGGCGCTCCGGAGGGTTGAAAACGCTAAAGTCCCGGACCTATTTTAGCGCAGCCTAATTGAGTCGCTTGGATAGCAATCGCGGGGGCGCCAGGGACACCGGTGAAGGGCGAGAAGCGGACCTTCGCCTACGTCGTGAGAGCAAGGCGGCTGAGCTATTGGCGGGCGATCTGCGATGAACGGGGCCAGAGCTGCCGTAATCTTCTGGATCGTCTCTATATCCACGTCGCCGTCGAGGAAGAATGCGTCCCCCTCTTGCCTCATCGGATGGTCGACAATGACCGTGAATTCGTAATTGGGCATCGCCGCTGCCAAGGCGACCTCCATCCGAAACCGGTAAACCGGACTTTCGTACCGAGCTTCTCTCGGCGGCACGATGATGCAAACCATTGCCGGCGAAGAATGCTCAAGCCAAGACATTGCCAACCTCCTGAAAGCAGAAAGGTGCGCCTCCGCGTGTCCAAACTCAATTCACGGCGGTTCGTTCCACCGCTCGGCGCGAGCTTGGTGAACTATCCCTAAAAGGGCCGCCTCGATCGCCGGGAAGTTATCCACAGGGTGTGCGATACCCAGTGGGTCAAGCCTGGGATCATCGGTCGTGTGAAACACTTGCGCGGCGAGGAGGATTTGCGGGACGCTTCGTTGCAATTTCGGGAAGAGAATTAGGCGCGCGCTGGTCTTTTAGGCGCTGCCATGCCTATTCCGCCGCGTCACTGCCGCGATGCAAGCGGTAGCTGCTGCGTCGCACGCCCGTCGCGACGGGCCGTTCGCGTGTATAATAACCTGAGAAGCCTTTACGGTCAGGCTGTGTTTCTGGGCGAAGAACTCGACGGGGTAAGGGTGGTTCCCCAAAACTAGTTCGGGCTTTACCCATGCAGATAGAATGTGGGGCTGAGGAAAAAAACGTCACTTCGGTGATTGGTTGCAAACGTACAATCGAGCGCATTTCGATGTCCGCGATTTGACTCGCTTAATCCTGTCAAAGGCGTACAAGGCGGTGTCGTCAGTTGAAGCATCATGCACTGACGCGTGGGAGCGACCATCCCAAGGCGCCCCGCTTTCGGCCCGATCTTGAGCGCTCTTGCGCGTGACTTCGGGGCCACCGATCGCCATTCAAAGGAAGAATATCGCGGGTCGGCTTGTGGTCGTTCCTCGACACTGCGGGAACGCGCCTGCTTGACAAGCGTCTTTCCCTGCTCGGAAAGGGGGCGACTAATGTCCGTTTCGTACCAAGCCGGACTTCGAGGGTTCCATCGACTAGCTTGCGTTGTGTCGTCTGCAGAGGGCCCCGGGGCGCAGACAGCCGAGGGATCGCGTGCTCTTGCCCTTTTGGAAGGAAGAGCCATGGACCGGCAAATCGAGCCAAATAAAAATGCATTGTTGCGCCGCCTCGCACCTGCTGATTTGAACCTCCTTGTTCCGCATCTTCGCGACACGTTCCTTGAGTTGCGCAGCCCTATCGAAACGGCCGGCAAGCCAATCGATTATGTCTATTTTCTTCAGAGTGGGCTCGCCTCGGTGGTGGCAAAGAAGCGGCCAAACGTCGACGCGGAAGTCGGCATAATCGGTTTCGAGGGCATGACCGGCTCGGCTCTCGTCATGGGCGATGACCGTGCCACGCATGATTGCTTCATTCAGATGACCAGCGAAGCGATGATGATAGAGGCGGCGCGATTCAAAACCGCCTTAGACACAAGCAGGACGCTTCGGCCGTTTTTGCTTCGATACGTTCATGCCTTTCACATCCAGGCCACATACACCGCACTGAACAACGCGCGATCCAAAATCGAAGAGCGCCTCGCACGGTGGCTGCTCATGTGTGACGACCGCGCCGTTGGCAATCGGCTTGCCATCACCCACGAGTTTTTGTCGATGATGCTTGGTGTGAGACGACCAGGCGTAACGATTGCGCTTCAAGTCCTGGAAGGACGTGGTTTTATCCAGTCTCGGCGTGGCGAAGTCGTTATTCGCAACCGCAAAGGCCTGATCGATGTCGCGGACGGCTGCTACGGGGAGTCGGAGGCTGAATATAAGCGCCTTGTGGGAGACATCGAGATTCAGCCGCAGATTGTCGCTTAATGGGAACCAACACGGCAGGCGCGAATTTGGGCAGATGGCTCTGTATTATTTCGATGTCGACGACAACGGCACGTTCTACCCTGACGATCAGGGCACCGATTGTGATACCTTCGATCGAGTAAAAGAAGAGGCGATCCGCACCCTTGTTGAAATGATCAAGGATAGCCTGCCGGATGGCGATCGTCACAAGCTGATGATCAAGGTACGTGATGACGGCGGCGACGTCGTATTACAAGTCTCGCTAAACTTTGAGGTCGAAGCAGAGCACCGTTCCCATGGCGGCAGCTCGCCGGATTCACACGTCTAGTATCGTCGCAACGGAAGCGCTTCGAGCAGCTAGCGCCGCAGAGGGCCCCTCCGTCCTTCGCACACAGGGGTTACAAGTAATCCGTCTTGACGATCAAGAAATTTGTTCGTTTTCTGTTCTCGTGACGCACGATCCGATAGACACGCTTGGGAAGGTGACCCGGCACAACATGCTGTGAAGGTGGAATGCAGTTGCGGAAACGTCCGATACTGCAGATCGGCCGATCTCATGATGGTCTTCGGCGGCGGCTTCGACCCACTGAAGCTGAAATTCAACTGCAACCGGTGCAAGCCCCAGGTGAAGATCACGCTCCTCGAGGTCCATCCCGAGCACCTGCCCAAGCGGCTGATGATCCACAAGCCATGGAGGTCGACGGCAAGATCACCTGGTACACTGAGGGCTTCCGAGGATGAGAGCCAACACGCACGACGTGAAGACGAAATGGCGATCTGGCGCGAGGAGGAGCCACGGTGACGCCGGATCGGTTCACAATCCGGTTGGCCTACCAACGCCGCTGGCAAATCGTCGATGGCAGCACGGTTTGGAAACTTTCGAAGATCAGGAAGCGGCCTTCCAATCGCTAGTCGCGCGAGAGGCTCGCGTCCGCCTATCGTGGGATAGAACCTTCATTGGCAGCCAGTCGGCGCCATACGATTTTGCAGCCGAGTTTCAGAGCAAGAATGCGGGGCGGATCGGGAAACGTCGCGCTCGACTTGGAAGACCGCTTCATCCTTCGTTCCACGATCCCGCTAGATGACCCACTGAACCAGAACCACTTGCCGGCTGATGGGCCGTGGATATGACTCCCGTTGCTGCGGTAGCTCAGTGGTAGGAGCACTTCCTTGGTCGTGTACCCAAAACGGTTTCTTCTTATTTTCCAGCCGCTTAGCGGATTTCGGGCTGGTGTAGCTATGACCGGTCGACGGCTCGCCGCGGTGCGGTCGCGGGTAGACGCACGTTCTTGTCCCGCTTCGAAAACCCTTTGATCTTCACCTCTGGGCAGTCGCCTGCGTCGGCGCTCAGATTGATGACGGCTTTCGTGGGCGTGATGACCTGACGGTTCCATGTCGTGTAAGCCGCGCATCGGGATAGATTTCCTTCGCGGCGCCACGCACCATGGCGCCGGTCATTGCCGAAATCCTGGTCTCGCCGAACTTTGCCAGCAGAGCGAAATATTGGTCGCCCTTGCCGGCGTCCAGGTAGGCATTGACGGCGGCGGCGAAGGTGAACAGCACCTTCGGATCGAGCTGTCGTATCTCGCGCTCTTCGAGTTCGCGGTTTAGGCGGACTTCGACCGCTTTGGCTTCGTCAGTCTCGCCTGAGCTTTCATGAACTCGCTTCTCGCCCTCTTTGATTTTGAAGGTGCCGGTGAGCCACCAAAACCGGCCGCGCTTGTAGATCGTGAGCGGCATGAATTACTTCACAAAAACACCCGTCGATCTGCCGAGGCGAGATCAGTATCTGCTTGTCGACATGGTAGCAGAGCCCGGCCTTGATCGCCTTCTCGCGCAACGACCTCGCGGACATACGCAACCCTTTGTCGTGAAAAAGCGACGACCAGGAGTCTGGCGTCTGGGCGACGGTCAGCACCTCGGGAGGCTGGTCGTTCAAACCAGCGCCTCCGAATGCGAGAACAGAGGGACCCTGTGTTTCGGGAAATGGCTGATGATCCAGGGCGCGAAGGGCCACTTGCCGCCGTGCCAGCGGAGGACCGGCCTCGTGTGTGCGCTCATAGCCAGCCCGCATTGAGAGCGATGGCGAAAGCCAGCCAGGTCAAGAGAACGGCACAGATGGCCAACTCGAGGTGCTCGACACCGTCAAAGTCGCGGGAGCCACGCTGGCGCCACAGCCAGAGCAAGACCAGCACGGTCAGCGCTATTGGAATGAGCCAGATCATGCTTTCGTTTCCTTCTGGGCCCGCTCTGCCGCTACCATCTCTTCGACCCAAGCATTGATGTTGGTCATCCCGATCTCGGACAGGAACCTGAGCCGGCCGTCGGGATAGCTAAGCTCCTCTGGCGAGCCGTGGCATGCATAGTCCCCGCTGGGCAGCTGGACCTGCACTGCTTTCCCGCCTCAGCATCGGTCTTAGCCTTGCAAACCTCACAGGCTCGGTTCTCATAATCCGGGTCCTCAAGCATCATCTGCTCGGTGCAGGAACGCAGGACTTCCTTGGCCTCGGCGTTCATGCTTGAAGAACTTGCGCCCACTCAACAGGAAATCTTTGCGACTCCACTAAAACAGGCCGTTGAAAGCGCTACGGCTTTGATTGGTTTGATGAATGCTGACCAGTCGGATGAGAATTTCGATGCCTTGTTGGCAGATACGCAGCCAAGGATGATAGCCGCCGTGCAGAAATTCACGAAGATGCTTCAGGAGGCCGGAGCCAGCACCCGCATTGTAGGGACGAGTCTGCTGTTGCGCTAACAACCCAGAGGTTGACGCGCTCTACAAGCGCTTGAACACCGTCGAGGTGAAGGAAGAAGTTGAGGAGATCGAAGGGACCTTGCTCGGGATATTACCGGAGGCTCACCAGTTCGAGTTGCGTATTCCTGGCGATGGGGGCGGGACATTGAAAGGCAGCGTGGCCGATGACCTCGCGCTGAAATACCTTGCTGACTTGAGGTTCAAAGAAACGTTGCTCCTCAAGCCCGTGAGAGCTTCCATCAATTACATTAGAACCTTGAGGAACGGAAAGCTGATTAAGGAGCTGAAGGTGCTGCAGAACCTTGTGCCCCCCTGGGGCTAGGCGCAACCAACACACCGCCCGTCCAGCTTATGTTGCATTCGCTCGACTGTGGCAACGATCGCGCGCGAGATCGCCTCCGCCTCACCGAACGGCCACAATCCGTTAGTGCGAAATTTCTGCAAGTCCCAAGCTGGAACATATGCCCCACACCAGGGTTCGGGAGCCGGCCGCACCACTCCCGCGGCCTTCCCATGTGACCCTTGCCCGCTGGCTCCGGCCAGCGGGCTTTTCGATGATTGACTCGGACATTTGCTTTTGCTTAAAAATCGCTGTCGTCAGCAAGCGAAATGCCGGAGGCGCTGAGGGCAATGTCAGAGATTTCGCCTGATAGGGTCAGGGCTGGTATGATCGCCCTCTTGCTGGAAGACGAAGCTCTTATCGCGTTGGATGTCGAGCAGCACTTGGCCGAGGCCGGTTTCCAAGTCGTGCACGTCACCTCGTGCGAAGACGCCGAACGCTACCTTGCCGATCAAAGTCCCGACCTAGCGGTGATCGACCTGACGCTTAGGGACGGCATTTGCCATGGGGTGGCGCGCATCCTCGTCGAGCGCTCGGTCCCTTTCATCGTTCATTCGGGCAGCAACGAGATCGATGACAATCCCGATCATCAAATTTTCCAAAGTGGAACTTGGATCTCAAAGCCGAGTTCGATGGCTGACCTAGTGGCCATGGCAATATCCCTCACGCAGCAGCGCTACCTGAAAGGCGCCGCCGGTTAGCGGAACATTCCGGACCAACAAATATTAGGCCCAGGCCGATCCGCCACAACCGATACCGGATAGCATCCTTGTCGCCGCATCAGAGGAGAGGCGGCCGAAGCAGGGCCTGAGAGTCCGCGCGCCGATAAGACAGAATGGCGTTGTTAACGACCATCGGTCCAGGAAGTTTATGCCGCGCGTACTCATTGCGACACAAAAGTCGCTTGGGGATATTAGGTTGCGCCCATGTTGACCGTGTAACCGTCCCTGATACCACCAATGCGGATGTGATCTTGATCGACGAGCTGACGCACAAGCTCATCGCCGATGCCAAGGCTGTCGGCATCCAGAGGGGGGAGATGGACGAAGAGGTCGACAACCTCTACCGAACCATCCTCGACGCCATCGTTCATTACGAACGGAGTAGGCAACATTTAGCCCCGCGCCTGGGGCCTGAGATAGACTGCCAGGCAAAAACTACAGACCGCCAGTCCGACGATTGGGTAATTCAATGCCAAGATCGCGGCGAGCCCAAAAAAACAGAGCGTAATCATGGCGTGCCGGTGCCTGATCGCAGTGACGCTGAACCTTGCCCACGAGCGTCGCACCTTCGGCACAGAACGCTCCACTTCCGGAAACAGTAGGGCAGCATTAGTGAATGCTAAAGCGACTAGAAGACGTGCCTCGACTGAATTATGGTTTGGTCATGAGAATACTTCGACCGAGAACCAAGCCGAAGAAGGCATTCCCAAACAGCGACCGTTTCGGGGAAGACGGCCGGCGTGACCACGGCGCTTATGCGGCGCCCTCTGCCAAGAAGCCAAACAGCAAACGTCGGCGTCGATCGCTTGCGATAGGCGGCAGCGCGGCGGTGGCGGCTGTTGTAAGCCTACTCATCTACCTACGTGGGCGGGCTAAGCCGCTATGGACCGGCTGTGGCATCGGATGGTCGTCTCACCTATGCGTCGTCGGCGGCAGACTTCACAACGGCGAGCTGCTTATGCGTCAGAGACTTGCCGTTGATCGTTTTAGTCAGGATGGCCGCCAGCCCTTCGGCGGTGAATGGCTTCTGCAGTGCCGGGGCATCCACGTGGCGACGCTCGATACCTTGGGCCGTATAGCCACTTGCAAAAAGGTAGGGCACGCCGCGCTCGGCCAGCAGGTCGGCGATGGGGAATGACATCGATCCGCGAAGGTTGATGTCCAACACCGCCACGTCGATTGCCGTTGCTGCCGCAGCCCGTAGGCCGGCTTCGAGCGTGGCAACATTCGCCACCACGTCGTAACCCAGGTCGACGAGCATCTCCTCGGTCAACATGGCGATCAGGGTTTCGTCTTCGACGAGCAGCACTCGCGGCTTGGTCACGCGAGCGGCGCCAAGATCTCGCACCGGACGCCCGTTGGGAAGAAGTCCAGCTTGACTTCCGCATCGTGCTCGCGGGTTAGCGTGCGCTCGATGACGCTCGTGCCGAAGCCGCGGTGGTCGGGGGCTCTGACCGCCGGGCCGTCCGCCTCCTGCCAGGCGAACTTCAACGTCCTGGTCGTGCTCTCGGCCAGCACCGACCAACTCACCTCGACCCTACCGGTAGTGTTCGACAGCGCGCCGTACTTGGCGGCGTTCGTGCAGAGTTCGTGAATGGCGATGGACATCGAGAGGGCGAACTTCGGCTCGAGGGTCACGTCGGGACCGCCGATCGTCAATCTGCCAGTTCCGGCGACAGGCGCCATGACTTCATCGACGACGTCCTTGAGGTTCGCGCCTTCCCAGCTTTCGCGCGTCAGCACGTCATGGGCACGCGACAGGGCCATGAGCCGGCCCTCGAACCCCTTGCTTGCCTCGGCGCTCACGCCGCCGCGGAACGTATGCGCAGCAATGGCCTGCACCGTGGCCAAGGTATTCTTCACCCGGTGGTTGAGCTCGTTGACCAGCAGCTTCTGCCGCACGTCGGCGAGCTTGCGATCGGTGATATCCTGGAAGCAGTTGATCACGCCGACGATCTCGCCGGTCTCGTTTCGCAGCGGATCGATGTTGACCAAAATCCAGATCTTATTGCCGTCCGGACGTTCGACTTGGACTTCGAGATTTCGATAGGAGTTCCCTTGGCGCAACGCATCGACCATGGGGGTCTCGTTGTGCGGCATCAGATCGCCGTTCGCCCGGTATAGCCGGTGAGAACCGCAGTACAACTCCTTCGGATCGCCAGGGGTCGGGTAGCGACCCCAGAGTTCGCCGGCCCGTTTGTTGTACCGGACCACGACGCCGTCCGTATCGCAGACGTAGACTGCGCCTGGGACAAACTCGAGCAACTGCTCGTCGTGCATCACAGGTGGATGCGACCCGTTGGCGGGCGCGATGTCGTAAGCGGTCTCTGACATGATCCATTCCTCTCGGCACAGGCCAATCTAGCAACGGGGCAGGCCTGTCATCCAGCCGACGCAGTCTCTTGGAGCCACCGTGCCGGCCATGAACGGGGCGGACGAGAAACAAAGTTGCGGCGATGCGGTTCCATTAGATTGGACCAGCATACCAAATAGGCTTGCGGCTGGTATGTGCAGATGCGAAATTTACGGACCCCCACGACAGAGCTTTAGGAAATCGAGGTCCCAGACAATGTCCAGAGCAGCCATGCACAATGTCCAGATATCAGGCGCGGGTCCTCAAACAATCGTTTTCGCGCATGGCTTCGGTTGCGATCAGAATATGTGGCGCTTTGTGGCGCCCGAATTTGAGGATCGGTTTCGCGTCATCACCTTTGATCATATCGGAGCAGGCGGTTCGGATCTCACTGCCTATGATCCGGTGCGATACTCGACCCTGGATGGCTATGCAGATGATGTCGTCGCGCTCTGCCGCGAGCTTGGCGTCGCAGAAGGCATTTTCGTCGGGCATTCGGTCAGCGCCATGATCGGCATCCTGGCCGCCACAAAGGCCCCGGCGCTTTTCGGCAAGCTTGTGCTTGTCGGGCCGTCGCCCTGCTACATCAACACGGACGACTACGTAGGCGGCTTTTCGGAAGCGCAAATCTCGGAACTGCTGGAATTCCTTGACAGCAATCATATGGGCTGGTCGACCGCCATGGCGCCGGTCATCATGGGTAATCCCGATCGGCCTGAGCTCGCCGAAGAGCTTACGAACAGCTTTTGCCGGACCGATCCCGACATTGCCAAGAGGTTTGCCCGGGCCACCTTTCTTTCCGACAATCGCGCTGACCTGGAAGGCTTCTTGGTCCCTTCATTAATCCTGCAGTGCTCGGAGGACGTGATAGCGCCGCAGGTGGTTGGCGAATACGTCCACCGTCGTTTGGAAAACAGCCGGCTCGTCAATCTCAGCGCAACTGGGCATTGTCCCAATCTCAGTGCGCCGGCCGAAACAATCGCTGCAATCAACACCTTTGTCTGAGCGGCATATGGTGGCCTCAGGTGAAGATGCACGGTCGGTGGAATGGGCGGAACTCAAAGACCTCTTTGAGACGGCTCCGTGCGGCTATATCTCGGCCACCCGCGACGGCGTGATCCAGCGCGTCAACCAGACCTTCTGTGAATGGCTTGGGATCAAGGAGCACCACCTTGTCGGCAAGCGTCTGCCCGATCTTTTGCCGATCGCAGGCAAGATCTACTACGAGACACATTTTGCTCCTTTGCTGCGCATGCAGGGCGAGTTCAGGGAAGTCGCGCTCGACTTCCTGAAAGCTGATGGCAGCCGGTTGCCGGCGCTCGTCAATGCCCGCGAGCGGCGAGACGCTGACGGTGTTCCGCAATTCGTCAGATTGACCATCTTCAATGCAACGGATCGCCGACGCTACGAGCAGGAGCTCTTGAGCGCCAGGGCGACAGCTGAGCGCGCGAGCGACGAACTGCAGCGCCTTAATGCCATCCAGGAGCAAAGGATAGCGGATGAAGTAGCTGATCGAGTGGCGGCCGAGGAGACCTTGCGTCAAGCCCAGAAGATGGAGGCCGTTGGGCAGCTGACGGGGGGGATCGCGCATGACTTCAACAACATGCTCGCCGTGATCATTGCAGGGCTCAATCTCATTCAGCGTCGAGTTTCCCAAGGCGATACTGATATTGGGAAGTTGATCGAAGCGTCCATGGACGGCGCCACCAAAGCAGCCGCTTTGACGCAACGGTTGCTCGCTTTTTCGCGGCAGCAGCCACTTGATCCAGAGCCGGTCAATGCGAACGGCATGGTGTCGGAGATGTCCGAGCTTTTGCGGCGCACTTTGGGAGAGACCGTCCACATGGAGACGGTGCTGGCGAGCGGGCTTTGGAAGACCGTTGCTGACCGCAATCAGCTGGAAAACGTTATTGTCAATCTGGCTGTGAACGCACGCGACGCAATGGCCGATGGCGGACGCCTGACCATTGAAACGGGAAATGCTGGGATCGACGACGCTTATGCGGGCGAGCACGCCATTACGCCCGGTCAATATGTAATGATCGCTGTAACCGACACCGGTACAGGCATGACCCCGGACGTAATTGCGAAGGCATTCGACCCCTTTTACACAACCAAGGGCGTCGGCAAGGGCACGGGCCTGGGGCTCAGTCAGGTGTTCGGCTTCGTGAAGCAGTCAAGTGGCCACGTGAAGATCTATTCAGAGATTGGCCATGGGACGACGGTGAAGATTTATTTGCCTCGCTATTACGGGACCGGAGTGGCGCCGGCTCGAAAGATGTCGGGTGACACTCCTGTGGGCATTGCCGAAGAAGTCATCCTCGTCGTGGAAGACGATTACAATGTGCGCGAACTCACGGGTCAGATGCTGCGCGATCTCGGCTATGGCGTCTTGTCGGCGGATGGCGGCCAATCGGGCCTGCGCATGCTCCATGAGCATCCCGAAGTGAAATTGCTTCTGACCGATGTCGTCATGCCCGATATGAATGGTCGACAGCTGGTCGAAGAAGCGCTTCAGCTGCGAACCGACCTCAAGGTGATCTACACCACAGGATACACTCGCAACGCCATCGTGCATAACGGTGTGCTGGACCCGGATGTCCAGCTCCTTCAAAAGCCCGCGACGTTGAAGGTGTTGGCTCAGAAGGTTCGCGCTGTGCTCGACAGTTAGCTGCCGTATCTCGTAGGGCCGGTGCATCGTTGAGCGGGGCGACCCTGTTCGAACATGATGGAACGAATTCTGCGGTAGGGCGTTAAAGCGGGTTGAGCTGAAAAAGGGGTGGGAATGAGCGAACTATCGCTGGGCAACGTTATCGCGTTCGATAACTTCGACAATTCCGGGACCGGGCAGGACTTTGACTATCGGGATTTCTTTGAGAACGGGGCTGTTGCGCTCCATCTCGTCAGCGCGGAGGGCGTCATTCTGCACGCCAACAAAGCTGAACTCGATTTGGTTGGCTATCCCGCAGAGGACTATGTGGGCCGCCACATCGCCGAATTCCATCCTGACCCGGATGTGATCGAGGATATCTTGGATCGCCTGACCCGTGGAGAAAAGATCGCGAGGTATCCGGCGCGATTAAGAGCCTTCGACGGATCGATCAAGCACGTCGAGATCACATCGAGCGGCCATTTCGTCGACGGCAAGCTGATCAACACAAGATGCTTCACCGTCGATGTAACCGACCTGGAGCGAACTCGCAGCGAGTTGCGGCGCAAGGACAGCACCTACCATCAGATTTTGGATGCGCTTCCCGTCGCCATTTACACCACTGACCCGCATGGGACGATCACCTATTACAACCGCGCCGCTGCGGCGCTCGCAGGCCGGGACCCTGAAGTCGGCAAGGACAAATGGTGTGTCACATTCAAGCTGTTCACGCCCGACGGCAAGGAACTGCCGCATGACGAATGCCCAATGGCGATTGCGCTCAAGGAGAACCGGCCCGTATACGACCAGCAGGCCATAGCTCAACGTCCGGACGGGTCCTTGTTCCCATTCCGGCCCTATCCAACTCCTATACGAGACGAGACGGGCGATCTGGTTGGTGCGGTCAATATGCTGCTGGACCTTACCGACAGCCAAAGGGCCGAGGAGGTCCGCCATCATTTGTCAGCCATTGTGGAATCCTCGTTCGATGCCATCGTCAGCAAGGATCTGAACACGAACATCACGAGTTGGAATCACGGCGCCGAACGTCTGTTCGGCTACACTGCCGAGGAGGCCATCGGGCGATCCGTCACGATGCTGATCCCCGATGACCATCAGGACGAGGAACCGCGCATCCTTGAACGCATCCGCCGCGGTGAACGGGTCGAGAGCTACGAGACAGTTCGGCAGCGGAAGGATGGTAGCCAGGTGCCGGTCTCGCTGACGATATCACCTGTGCGCAATGCCGTCGGCCAGATCATCGGCGCCTCCAAGATCGCCCGAGACATCTCGACGGCCAGGGAGAGCGAATATCGCATCCGCATGCTGATGCGCGAGGTCAATCATCGGGTGAAAAACCAGTACTCCGTTATTCTCTCCATGATCAGGGAAACCAACAAGCGCGCCGAAAACCCCGCAGCATTCGAGCGGCAGGTTCGTGAGCGGATCATGGCCCTTTCACGCTCGCACGATCTTCTCGTTATGGGCGACTGGAAGGGCGTCACCGTTTTCGAACTCCTGCTATCGCAGGTCAAACCTTTCGGCGACGAGGGCCGAATTTCCTTGTCTGGACCCGCCGTAATCCTCAGCCCCAATGCGGTCCAGTATCTCGGCATCGCCTTTCATGAACTGGCCACCAATTCGGCCAAATACGGCGTGCTTTCGGGAAATCAGGGGGCGATTTCGGTCAGATGGGACGTTTCGGGTTCTGGAACTCAGCGGGTCTTCCAGCTTACTTGGGCTGAAACCGATGGTCCAAAAGTTCAGACCATCGGACAGGGTGGTTTCGGAACGGTGGTGCTGAAGCGGGTTGCTCCCGAGGCGGTCGGAGGCAAAGGCAGCCTCGATTACGGGGACCATGGGATCGTTTGGACGCTGGAAGCGCCATTGATCTCCGTCGAGGCCTCGATCGCCGCTGAGACTTAGGGCACGGCGGCTCAGTAGCACGGGCTTCTGCGAACCACCAAACCAGCCGCGAAATATGGGACCAACGCCGAAGATCCTAGTTGGTCTATTCTCAGATCGTCCAGGGCCGCAAAGCCTTCCGCGGTGTTCGGCGATATATTAGCAAGCACAAACGTTTCAGAAGACAAAGCATTTCGATTGAAAAGGGCGGCCGCTCAGGCCGGGCCAGATCTGGCCGTTTCATCGGGCCAGAGTAGGCATTAGCTAAAAGAGGTACTGTGGCGTTATGGATACGGTTACTAAACACATCGCCTGCCGATATTTTTTCATTGATCTTTAGTCTCCTTAGGGTATCCCTAGGTTTAGCGTTGAATCGGGGAGGGCTCATTGCGACAAGAACAATCTGCCTTTCGATCAGGAAAAGTCTCCCGCAATTCTTCCTATTCAACCATAGCTGAACACTTGTCCCATCTGGACGGAGTGTCGTCCTGGTGATGGCCTGTCAACAAACATCATTCTCAAATGGAGCCCGTTCGGACCGTTAGGCCTTCGGGGCGATTGACCATGCAGCAGACGACCAGGCACCAGGCAAGCGGAACCCAGCGCCAGTCGAAAAAAACTAAACGAGAAAGCGAAACGCCGGCGGCGACCGCCTTTTCGCACATCCTGCGTGGCGGCCGCATGACTAAGTGGAAGGGCGAGGCGGCGAGCTTCGCGCCCAACGCGGCTCAAGTTGTTTCTGACATGCCGAAAACCTGGACTTCCCGGCTGCTGTCGGCTGCCTTGCTGCTGGGATTGGCCTCGGGGCCGGCGGCCGCCGCGGATTTCTATTGGGACGCCAATGGCACGACTCCCGGCAGCGGTGGGACCGGCACATGGACCACGGCCGGTCTGCTGTGGAGCCCGAATACCAACGGGGTCAGCGGTCCGTACACGGCCTGGAACAATGGCAATCAGGATAAGGCGATCTTCGCCACCACCGCCGGCACGGTAACCCTCGGCGCGCCTTTCACCGTGGGTGGTCTCGAATTTGATGTCAACAATTACACCGTCACGGGTAGTGCCGGCAACACCCTCACCATAAACGGCGCGACGCCGACGATTAACGTCGTAACCGGTGGCAGCACGATCAGCGCTGTGTTGGCGAACACCGCAGGATTCACCAAGACCGGCGGCGGCGCTTTGACGGTGTCATCGAGCAACAGCTTCACCGGTGGCATCTCTGTCAACGCCGGCACATTGACGCTCTCCGGATCGAACAACATTGCCGGTAACATTATCCTCAATGCCGGGGCGCTGAACCTTTCGGGTACCAACAGCCTCACAGGCACCCTCACCGTCGCAGCCGGGACGGCGAACATCACCGGTACCACCAACTTCACGGGCGCCATCAACCTCAGCGGCGGCCGGACGATCGTGAGCACCAGTGCAGCCCTGGGGGATCTGTCGAACGTCATAACGCTGGCCGATGGTGCCCGGCTGGATGCGCTCGCATCACTCGCAGGGCGAACGATCAATCTTACCGGCACCCAGGCCCAGATCGCCGAGGCGGGCACGGGGGATGCGCACTTCACCGGGATCGGTGGCCTACAGGTCGTCACCCGCGCGAATATGACGGATGATACGAACGACTATACCGGCGCGACCTCGTTCGTCTTCGCCGGCAACGCGTCTTTCACATCCGTCCGCAACGCGGGTCTGGCGAGCTCGCTGGGAGCGGGAAGTGGCGCGAACGCGACGATCCAGGCCACAGCGGTGGGCACGTCGACACTTTCCTACAAGGGCGACGGCGATACTTCGGATCGCTCCTGGGAATTTCTGGGCAGCAGTAACGTTATCTTTGCGAATCAGGGCACTGGCACGCTCGTCCTTACCGGCAATCTTACGGGCACGGACCCCAGCACCGGCTCGGTTCTGGTATTCGAGGCGAGCACCGCCGATATGGATCTGCTCGGCGTTATCGGCAGCGCCAGCAACCGGACCATTCGTTTCAGCGGCGGCGGCGCCGGCCGGAACATCACGTTAGGGGGACTCAACAACTATACTGGCCCGACGATCATCGGGCTCGGTTCCGGTGCCGCCAATGACGTGGTGACCGTGAACGCATCGGTGCTTGCTGACACCGGCTCGACCAGCTCATTCGGCACCGGCACGGCCGGAGGTATCACCATCCAGAACGGCTCCGTGCTGAGTTACACCGGGACAGGAAGCAGCAGCAACCGCTCATGGGCGATTGGTGGCACTGGTGCGGCCCGCTTTGGTCCGAGCGGAAGCATACTCAATAACGGCACCGGGGCGTTGGCGCTCGGCGGCGCCGTTGTTTTTGGGGGTGCCAGCAACAACAACCTGACGCTGGGCGGCAGCTATGGCGGCATCAATACGGCCTCGGGCGCGATCTCCGGCAACGGCAATCTCGTCAGTGCTGGATCGGGCACCTGGGTCCTAACGGGTGCAAATAGCCGCACGGGCGCGGTAACGGTCAACGGTGGCACCTTGCGTGCCGGCAGCGCCTCGGCATTCGGCACCACGACCGGTATTACGACGACCGCCGGTATGCTCGACCTTAACGGGTTCAACATGTCGGCCACGTCGCTGACCGGCACCGGAGGCACGCTCGCGACCGGAGGAGCGAACCTTTCCCTCAACATGGGCGCCGGTGTCAACAGCACCTATGGCGGCAGTATTGCCGGCAGCGGCGGCAGCCTGACCAAGCTTGGCGCTGGTGCACTGACGCTGACTGGCGCAAATACCTATACGGGCGCGACGACGATCGGCGGCGGCACGCTCACGCTCGACTTCTCCCCGGCCGGAGGACCCACCAGCAGCATCATCTCGGCCAGCTCGGCACTGAATATGGGCGGCGGCCGGCTTAATATCATCGGTGCGGCCGGCGAGGCCAATAGTCAGGCGTTCGGCGGTCTCAACATCACCGGCGGCAACAATACCATCGACGGCAGTTTGTCGGGCGCTAGCCTGGACGTGTCGTTTGGCACCATTAACCACGCGGCCGGACTGGTGAATTTCGTCTTGCCAAGCACGGGAAGCTTCGCGACCGCTAACGCAGATGGCGCACTCGGCGGCTGGGCAACGATCAACGGTTCCGATTACGCGAAAGTACTGGGCGGGCATATCGTCGCTTTTGCCGCAGCGGATTACGTCAACAAGGATAACGCAGCGGACTGGCTCGACAACGAGATCATCAGCGATGCCGGCGGTTTTCCCAACACGCCTTTCGGCGGAACGGTAAGCGGCACGGTCCAAATCGGCGGTCTGCAATATACTGCGGCGGCCACTTCGAACGTGACTATAGCAGCCGGCAGCACGCTTGGGGTGGAAGGTACAATCATCGTAGCCCCTTCGGTGGGGAGCTCTAACCAGACGATCACTGGCGGCTCGATCACCGGAGCGGCGGGCGGTGGCACGCTGGGCGTGCAGCAGAACGGCACGGGCACTTTCACGATCGCTTCTAAGATCGTCGACAGTACCGGCGTGGTCGGCTTTGCCAAGGCCGGAGCGGGCACGGTCGTGCTTTCCGGGGCGAACACCTATACCGGCGCGACGACTGTGACGCGGGGAACGCTCTCGATCAATTCAGTGGCCAACGCCGGCACGGCCAGCGCGATCGGTGCAGCATCCGTCGATCCGTCTAATCTCCAGCTCCAGGGCGCGACGCTGAATTATACCGGCGGGACGGCGAGCAGTGACCGCGGGTTCACGATCGGCACCAACGGCGCGATCACCTCGAACACGATCAATGTCAGCCAGAACGGCACCAACCTCACCTTCGGCGGGGTCGTCACCAGCTCAGACAACGCCAGTCTAACCAAGACCGGAGCCGGCACGCTGACACTGGCCAACGCGGGCAACAACTATATCGGTGTCACAACCATCAGCGGCGGTGCGCTGGCGGTCGGTACGCTGGCTAATGGCGGCCTCGCCAGCGGTATCGGCGCCTCGAGCAACGACTCGGCCAATCTCATCCTGAACGGCGGTGAACTATCTTACATCGGCGCCACGGCTTCGAGCGACAGGGGGTTCACGCTCCAAAGTGCCAGCACGATCAGCGTGACCAACGCTGCCTCCACCCTGACCCTTAGTGGAACTGCCACCGGTCCGGCAGGATTCTTCAAGAACGGAGCCGGCACGCTGGTCCTCGCCGGCACGAACAACTTCGCAGGCAATGTTGTCGTCAACGCCGGGGTCCTGCGGGCGGGGTCTACCCAGGCGTTCGGATCGGCTATCGCAACGGTGAATTTCGGCGCAACGCTCGCCCTGAACAATTTCAGCAACAGCGTGGCCGGGCTTGCCGGGACGGGTGCTGTGTCGGTCGGGTCTGGCACGTTGACGATCACGCACGGATTCAACTCAGCGTTCTCGGGCGCCATCAGTGGCACGGGCGGCCTGACCAAGTCGGGACCCGGCACCCAGACGATGTCCGGCTGCGGCAACAATTACAGTGGGGCGACCACCATTAACGGCGGCACCTTAAGCGTCGATTGCTTGGCCAATGGCGGGCTTGCGAGCGGCATTGGCGCTTCCGGCGCCGCCTCTGGAAACCTGGTGCTTGCCAGCGGGACGCTGCAGTACACCGGCTCGACCGTCAGCACAAACCGCGGCTTTACGCTGCAAAGCGGAACCAGCAGTCTCGACGTAAACAATGCCGGTGCCACACTGACGTTCAGCGGCGCGGTCGTCGGCGGGGGCGCCTTGTCGAAATCCGGCCCGGGCACACTCGTGCTCTCCGGTTCGAATACCTACACGGGCGGCACCAGCGTCGCGGCTGGCACTTTGCGAGCGGGGTCGATCAACGCTTTCGGCACCGGCGGCATGAGTTTGTCAGATTCCACGACCCTGGACTTGAACAGCTTCAACACGACCGTCTCGAGTCTGACCGGCGCCTTCACAACAAGCAATGTCGATCTCAAAAGCGCGACGCTGACCATCAGCAATGGATCGAATCAGACCTATGCCGGCGTGATCAGCGGCGCGGGCGGCTTGAGCAAGAGCGGAGCAGCAGGACTTCAGACTCTCAGTGGCTGCGCCAGCAGCTACACCGGATCGACCGTGATCAATAACGGGATCCTGGCGGTCTCCTGTTTGGGAAACGGCGGTGGCAATAGCTCGATCGGCGCCTCCAGTGCAGCCGCAAGCAATCTGGTGCTCAACGGCGGCACCTTGCGCTATATAGGCGCGGGCGGCAGCACCGATCGTTTGTTCACACTGGGCGCATCGGCGACCAGCAAGATCGAGGCTTCGGGCACTGGAGCGCTGATCTTCGCCAACTCCGGTGCTATTGCCTACTCGAGCCCCGGCACGGCTCAGACAATCAGGCTCGGAGGTACCAATACCGACAAGAACTCCTTCGCGCCGCAGATCACCGACAACGGCGCGGGGCTGACGTCCTTCACCAAGGAAGACACCGGTACCTGGATCCTGACCAACCCAAACAGCACTTATTCGGGCGTCACGACAGTCAACGGCGGCGTACTCGGCGTCGACAAGCTTGCGAATGGTGGTTCGGCCAGCAGCATCGGCGCTGCGACGTCCGCCGCGTCCAATCTCGTGATCGGCAACGGTTCGACGCTTCGCTATACTGGCACCGGCGATACGACCGATCGCTTGTTTACACTCTCCGCGGGCGTCACCTTCATAGAGTCCGCAGGTGCGGGGGCAATTGCCTTCACCAATACCGGTGTTGTGGGAGGGGGAGGCGCGCGCGTCGTGGCGCTCGGCGGCTCGAACTCCGGCGCCAATCTCATGGCCGCCAGTATCACGAACGGCACCATCGGTACGACGACGCTTGCCAAGAACGACACCGGCACCTGGTATCTCACCGGCACCAACACCTACACCGGCAACACCAACGTCAACGCCGGCATCCTCTACATCGGCAATGGAGGTACCACGGGTTCGATCGCTAGCGCGAGCAGCAACGTCAGCGCGGGCGCGGTGCTCGGCTTCAACCGATCCGATGCATTTACCTTCGCCGGCACGATCAGCGGTGCCGGCCAGTTGGCGCAGATCGGAACCGGCACAACGGTGCTGACTGCGGCCGGCAACGATACCGGCGGAACCAGCGTCAGCGCAGGCACGCTCCAGGTGAATGGCGGGCTGACAACGCCGACGGTGACGATGACCGGCACCTCGGCGCTTACTGTCAACGGGACGGTGGGTGCGACCGGGGGAGGCACGTCGGCCATCACCGGCGACGCCGGTGCAAGCGCGATCACCGTCGGCGCAGCCGGCACGCTGCGGGCCAGTGGCGACCTCGGCGGCGGCAGCGACATCGTCAATCTGACCGGGACGTTGAACACCGGCGCCGGTGCGCTCAACCTCGGCGCCGGCAACGACACGCTGACGCTCAATGACGGCGGAGTTCTCACCGGAACAGTCAACGGCGGCACCGGCGGCGAGACGGGCCCGGGCGACACGCTCCGGGTCATCAACACGGTAAATCGCACAGTGCAGGGCGCCGGCATCAGCGGGTTCGAGAGCCTGGACAAACAGGGCAGCGGAACGTTGACGCTTGTTGGTGACCACAGTTACAGCGGTGGGACGACCATCCAGGGCGGGACGCTCCAGGTGGGCAGCGGCGCGACAGCGGGCACCTTGACGACACCTACCGTGGCTAACAACGGCACGCTGGCCTTCAACCTGAACAATAACTACAGCTTCGACGGGCTGATCTCGGGCACGGGTTCGGTTAACAAGCTAGGCACCGGGATCACGACGCTAACCGGCGCCAACACCTATACCGGTGCGACCAACGTCAATGCGGGTACATTACTCGTCAACGGGAACCAGTCGGCCGCCAATGGCCAGACGACTGTTGCGACCGGCGCCACGCTTGGTGGTAGCGGCATCATCGGCGGCAGCGTCACCGTTGCCGATGGCGCTACGCTTGCCCCCGGCGGCGCAGGCAATGTCCCTGGGACTCTTACCATCAATGGCAGCCTTGCGCTGGGTGACTCAACCCTCAACGTTAATTTCGGCCAAGCCGGTATACCTGGCGGTCCGCTCAACGACCTCATCAATGTTGGCGGCAACCTGACGCTCGACGGCACGCTCAATGTCACCGAAAGCCCCGGCGGTGATCTGGGCCCCGGCGTCTATCGCATCATCAATTATACCGGCTCGCTGACCAACAACATTCTCGACGTCAGCGATCCCAACTATTTCGTGCAGACCGCGGTGGCCAAGCAGGTCAACCTGATCAATTCGGCGGGTCTGGCGCTCAGCTTCTGGGACGGCAACGTCGGCCCGCATTCGAATGGCACCGTCGACGGCGGCAGCGGCACCTGGCGCGCGGCCGGCGACCGGAACTGGACCGACAGCACCGGCCTTTTCGCCGCGCCCTTCGCCAATGCCAGTTTCGCAATTTTCCAGGGAGCCGCCGGCACTGTCACCGTAGACAGCATCTCAAACGGCCAAGTGCAGGCCGCCGGCATGCAGTTCACCACCGACGGCTATCGAGTCCAGGGGGGCGCCATCGCGCTCGTCGGCCCGCAGTCGATCATCCGCGTCGGCGACGGCACGCTGGCCGGTGCAACCTATGTCGCGACGATTGCGTCCAACCTGACGGGCAGCAGCCAGCTGGTGAAGACCGATGCCGGCACGCTGGTGCTGTCGGGGACCAACAGCTACAGCGGCGGCACGGCCATCAACGGCGGCACGGTCCAGATTTCCTCGGACACCAATCTCGGTGCTGGTGGCGGGGCGCTCAGCTTGGACGGCGGCACGCTGCACACGACGGCCATCATCAGTTCGGCGCGCGCCGTTGCGCTCAATGCGGGCGGCGGCACTTTCGATACGGACGCTGCGACCACCCTGGGGCTGAACGGCATCGTTGCAGGGGCAGGGGCGCTGACCAAGGAGGGCAGCGGCACGCTCATTCTTGCCGGTGCCAACACCTACCAGGGCGGCACCGTCATCAATGGCGGGACGATCGAGGTCAGTAGCGATGCCAATCTCGGCAATGGAGCCGGCAATGTCACGTTCGACGGCGGCACACTGCATGTCTCCGGGTTCGGCTTCAATTCTGCACGAGACGCAACGCTTAACGCCGGCGGCGGTGCCATCAACGTCGACAATTTTGTGGACCTAGCCGGCACGATCGAGGGGACCGGGGCACTAACAGCTGGTGGTCCTGGATTTCTCGCCCTCAGCGGCGACAATACCTATACCGGCGGCACCACCATTGCGAACGGGGTTCTGCAGCTTGGCTCTGGGGGCACCACAGGCTCGATCCTGGGCGATGTCGTGGATAACGGCAATCTCGGCTTCGATCGCTCCGACACCTATAGCTTTGATGGCCTGATCTCCGGCAGCGGCCAGATCACCCAGGTTGGCTCCGGCACCACCGTGCTTACCGCCGACAACAGCTATGCCGGCACGACGAGGGTCCTCGGCGGCTCCCTCTACATCAATGGCGACCAGAGCGCCGCAACCGGCCTGACCACCGTCAACGCCGGCACGTTGGGCGGCAATGGTATAATCGGCGGCGACGTAACCCTTGCGCCAGACTCTACCCTGGCCCCCGGTGGCCTCGGCACGACACCCGGGACACTGACCATCAATGGCAGTCTGCAACTGGCTGCTGGCTCCAACCTTGACTACTCCTTCGGGCAGGCTGGCGTAGTAGGTGGTGCCTATAACGACCTGACCGTCGTGCATGGCAATCTGGCGCTCAATGGCGCTATCAATGTCACCCAGTCCTCGGGCGGCAATTTTGGCCCCGGCATCTATCGCGTGATCAGCTATGACGGCAACCTGACTGACAACGGACTGGACAGCAACTCGCCGACGCACATCGTCCAGACCTCGATAGCCGGGCAGGTCAACCTGGTCGACATCAGCGCCATGACGCTCAATTTCTGGGACGGCGATGCCGGCCCGAAGAGCAACAACGCTGTCAATGGTGGCAACGGCACCTGGCGGGCGGCTGGCGACGACAACTGGACTGGGCCGGCCGGCGACCTCAACGCCGCGTTCACCAACGGCAGTTTCGCAATCTTCGCCGGCTCGGCCGGTACGGTCAGCGTCGACAACACCAATGGCCAGGTCCAGGCCGCCGGCATGCAGTTCGCTACCGACGGCTATCTGATCCAGGGCCAGAACATCGAACTGCTCGGGCCGCAGTCGACGATCCGGGTCGGCGACGGAACGTTGCCGGGTGCGGGCTACACGGCAACTATCGCCTCCGTGCTTCGGGGCAGCTCGCAACTCGTCAAGACCGATCTAGGAACGCTCGTGCTTGCCGGCACCAACACCTACACCGGCGGCACGGCAATCGAGGGCGGCACGCTGCAGGTCTCGGCCGACGCCAACCTTGGCGATTCGGCGGGCGCGTTGTCTTTCGACAATGGCGCCACGCTGCAAAACACCGCGGCCTTCGGCTCGGCACGCGACGTCACGCTCAATGCGGGCAACGAGACGTTCCAGACCGATGCCGACCTGACGCTTTCCGGCCTGGTCAGTGGCGCGGGCGGCTTGACCAAGACGGGCAGTTCGGCGCTGACGCTGACCGGCACCAATACCTATGCCGGTACAACCACGGTCGCGGCAGGTGGCCTCTATGTCGATGGTGACCAGAGTGCTGCAACCGGGCTGACCTCGGTGCAGATCGGCGCCACGCTCGGCGGCAAGGGCAAGATCGGCGGCAACGTCACGATCGCCGACGGCGCGACGCTGTCGCCGGGACCCGTTGACGGCACGCCGGGTACGCTGGCAATCGCCGGCAACCTGTCGCTTTCGGGCGGCTCGATCCTGAACTATTCCTTCGGCGAGGCCGATGTCGTGGGTGGCGCGCTCAACGACCTCACCACGGTCGGTGGCAATCTTGTCCTCGACGGCACGCTCAATGTGTCCGCGTCGGCCGGCGGCAGCTTCGGTCCTGGCGTCTACCGGGTCTTCGATTACAGCGGCACTTTGACGAACAACGG
>NZ_JAIUGZ010000011.1:0-259160 GCF_020164875.1 Mesorhizobium sp. CO1-1-8
CATGGATTGTCTTGTGAGGCGCGGCGGACCTGTGGGTCGCCTTGGCCGGCGCAGTAGCTCTCAGGCACTGCGCCGGCTTCCCTCGCTCCCTTTGCTGTCATCGCCGGATCGTCTTCGGAGAGCCGCCTGCAATCGTGCGGCGGCCAGGAGAATACTGTCCGGTATCGGTTCGGGAGGATCGGCCTTGGTCATGGTCGGAGTAACATTTGTTAGTCGGAAATGTTCCGCTCGCCGGCAACCGGAACCAAAGCGGAATATGTCGGTTTCCTAATGGAAGGACTGCGACGGACGCGAAACAATGTTTGAATTTGTGGATCTGGAGATTGCTAAGGCGAGGCTGAGTGTCAGCCAAGCTGAATCGGAACTCAAACGTGTCGAACGGATGACGGACAAGCGCTATGGCATCGGGATCGACCTCGCCCTCTGCGAGACGATCCGAGACGCCCAGCGACGTGTCAGTGAAGCCAGAGAGCACCTGACAAAGATTAAGATCGGCTGACACTTGACCGACCAATCCCCGGTCGCTCTCTAGATATCTTTCCGATGCTCTTGAAGGGCCGGCTGTCATATTTCTCTTCATGCCGGACCAAGACCTTTCCATCTTCGATCTCGATGCGCTGCGCGACGCGTTCATGAAGTCTGTGCGTGAAAACAACGTCACAGCGGCCGAATGGGGCGAACACGCCGAGCAGTTCATAAGACAGCTGGCTGATCAGGGATTGACCGAAGTGGCAGCTAACCTGATCACCCGCACCTCGGACAAAGCCGACCTGTAGGTCCGGAACACAAAAAAGCCCGCCGGCGCGAGCCAGCGGGCTTTGATATCAGCAAGCCAGGCTTCAGCCACTCGGCCCGCAGTTAGAAACGCAAGCAGAGACAACCGCATTGTGGAGTTCAACGATAAGGTGCCTACCGGGTAACCCCCCGGCTTCCTTGAGAGCGTAACAATGTCCTCGGGCGTCGGCAAGGCGGACTGTAGGGCCCGGATGACCGACAATAAACAGTATAGTCATGTTGTTGCACCGTTGAGGCGACCGGCTCCGTCAGTAGCCATCAGTCCACCGGCCAGGCCCAGAATGGCGGCCCATCCTGTGAAGGACACCCGGCCTCTACAGGTGTCTATTCGCCGTAACCGTACCGTAGCCGTCGTCCACGTCATCCGCATCACCCATCTGGGGTATGCCTGACGAGTGAATTTCATTTACGTTAGCGGGATCGCATATAGATCTTTGTGCTTTCGCGTACATTCCGCAGGGGGATAACAATCATGCAGAATCGAAAGTCGCTTCAGTTGGCGCTTCTGGCTTCTATATCGCTTTTTCTCACCGACGCCGCTTTGGCAAAAGATGCTTACAAGACACCTTGTAGGGCTGACGCAAAGCGAGTGTGCCACATGGATAATGATATCAAGGCGCAGGGCTGTCTTAAGCAGCACCTGAGCGAACTCACGCCAGCCTGCAAAGCCTTTCTCACCAAAAAGTGAGAATGACTAGCATAAGGCTACCGTTCGCGGTCGTCGCAATGGGGCGTCTGGACTGTCCCGCTCATGGTTCTCGGCGCGTATTGGGACAGTTCAACATGATTGCCTGGTGAGCGCTGCGAGCGGCGGCTCCTGGAATGCCGTGGTCGCTGAGGCTTGAGATCTGGAGCGATATCAAGCTCGCCGCTGCGTCGCTTTCTCGGCGGATGGACCCAGCCGTGCAAGAGGCCTCCGAGTTCAACCTGCTTTGCAATCCGCGCGAACGATGACCAAAAAAACCGCATGGTAAAATGTTCTGCTAATTGGCGATTGAAGAATATTTCGGCCAATATCTCGCCAGTGATCCGCATGCACTTGACGGTCCTGCCCCTGTTCAGCGCGCCGTCGCATCAGCCTTGGTCAGCATCATCGACCCTTTCAGCAAGGCACCCGCGAACACCGTGTTCGTGAGGGCGACACCTCCTCCTGTCGTCAAGAACCTGAGCATTCCTTTTCGCTTCTCTATTGGCGTCTATTGAAATTGTCCTATCGTCGCGCTCTGCTTCCGCCGCTGCGTTGAGGAGATCCGCGACCCATGCCGCATCCCTTGCCAAGGAATATGATAGCAGGCGTCCGCTATGAGTGACGGACTCGTCTTTCTGATTGTCCCAGATCAAGAAGCGGTAACATGGATCTTCCATAATTTCGAAACGATTCGTCATGCTGATCATTCCCAGGCTGCTGCGGCAAGCTCTGTGGGTCGGCAGCGATGGGACTGTTTCCTGACTGCAACGCCTTTGCGAAGCAGACCTCCCGCCGCTACCGAGATGGGATGGCTGCCGGCCTGTCGGCAACGAGACCTGGCCGCCAAAGCTAGCCCAACTGCCGTCGCGATCAGCAACCTCTGCCGGATCAGTTGTTGCACAGCACCCTCGGAGTCCATTGATTGGAGAAGATAAGCGATTACTAATACGCCATGCATCACCCATTTGAGTTACGCCTGGGAGGATTGGTATGGGCGCAGCGTTTGATTTTGACGCAATTGGCATCGCCTTCACGGAGGCGGCGGTTGATCCTACGCGATGGGATGCTGCGATGGAGGCGGTGTCTGAACTTACAGGCAGCGTCGGCGCAGTCCTCTTCGATACCAAGGGTCACTTGCCGGGCATACCGCACAGCGCTTCAATGTCTCCCTCATTCGAGGCCTATGTCCGCGACGGCTGGATCCACCACGATGAGCGCTATCGCATCGTTCCCCTGATCGAGCGTCGGGGAGTGGCCACCGACCTCGACTTGTTGACGGTCGATGAGATGAACAAGCATCCGTACTATAGGGAGTTCCTAGAGCCATTCGACCTCAAATGGTTCGCGGGCGTCAAAGCAGCGGCGGGCGGTGATCTATGGTGCCTGTCGATCCAGCGATCAAAAGCACAAGGGACCTTCTCTCCTGATGAACTTCGGCAGTTGGCGGATTTTTCCACACGCCTAGGTTCAATGGTCGCAGTTGCCAGAGCGTTAGGCTTTGCTCGGGTAGAAGCTGCGCTCGAAGCCTTCGACATAAGCGGGACAGCGGCAGTGATGCTGGATCGGGATGGTCAAGTGCTGCGGACAAATGGACCAGCTGACCAGTTGCTTGGACATGACCTCCAGATTACGCATCGGCAATTGGTCTCGTATGACAAGAACGCGACGGATGCATTGCGGCGCAGGTTGCGAGGGATGCTCTTGTTGGCGCCTCCCCTAGCCTCGACAACGCCCGTGCTGCTGCCTCGAGTGGGCAAGCGCCCGCTAATTGCCTATCTGCTACGTCTTGCGACCGTCTCGTACAGTCCACTCGCGCCTTGTCAGGCGATCATTGTGCTAGTCGATCAGGACAGCCGTGGCACACCATCCATAGATGTCTTGCAACACTGTTTCGGCTTGACTTTCGCAGAGGCGAAGCTGGCTGGCAGGATTTGCTCGGGAATACAGATTGACGTCGCCGCCGATCAGTTGGGAATTTCATATGAGACTGCCCGCACCCAACTCAAGGCGATATTCACTAAGACAGAGACGCACAGGCAGGCGGAACTGGTAGCTTTGCTAGGCGGGCTAGCGATCGGCGGGCGTTGATCGTCTCAAAGCGTGAGCTCGGCCTCAACAAGGGGTGAGCTCGCGCATAAGCTGAAGCGGGTTATTTTCTTCCACTAGCGTGGTGAAATCCGTGACCGATCGTTCGAAAGCCAGGCGTTTGGCGCATCGGGCTTTGAATCTCGTCGTCAGTGCGATCGTACACTGGAACACGGCCAACGGGCCGTCACCCACTTGCGCAACGTGCGTCGCGAGATTCCGGATCGTTTGCTCAAGCACCTCTCGCCGCTGAGCTGGAAGCACATCAATCTGACAGGCATCTGCACCTGGGATGGCGAGCAGCATCTGCCTAACGTTTTTCCGGGCGCTTCGCCTTCCAGTTGGGTTGCGGCGGGCTGCCTAGGAACCGGATGGCATCCACGCAGCCTCGCGAGGGCAGGTCTTCTTCGATCCGCCTCTGCTTTCCCGTTTCCGGCCTGAAAACCCGGACTGGCGTCCGCGGGAAACGACGGTGTTCACCTGCTTCCGCGGTACGCTGTGTAGCGTGGCAAGGCCCTCTCGCCAGCAGGGTTTACCTCCGGACCTCGCAAAGGCTGATCCGGCGGGCCGACAGTTCTGAAGCGCAATACGGATAATAACTCCACCCGGTCAGAATTTGCGAAGAAGGGATTGACGCAGGCCAATTCGAATGCTTCTATTCTCGATATTCAATAATAAGTCTCGATAAACGAGAAAAATGGGATAGACACTTTCAGCCATGGCTCAGCCCCCGATGCATGTCGGCATGTCCGGCATATCCAAGACCTACGACGGTCATAGTTTCGTCGTGCGCGATCTCAACCTTGATATTGCCAAGGGTGAGTTTCTGACACTTCTTGGCCCGTCGGGCTCGGGCAAGACGACGACGCTCATGATGCTCGCCGGCTTCGAATACCCGTCAGGCGGTCAAATCACGCTCGATGGGCGGCCGATTCAGGACAAGCCGCCGGAAAGGCGGAACATCGGCATGGTGTTTCAGAACTACGCCCTCTTCCCACATATGACGGTCGCTGAGAACGTTGGTTATTCATTGAGGGTGCGAGGCTTTTCCAAGGAGCAGATCGCCACGCGCGTCGGCGGAGCGCTGGCGATGGTCCAACTTTCGAGCCTTGCACAACGCAAGCCCACGGCCTTGTCGGGTGGCCAGCAACAACGGGTCGCGCTCGCTCGAGCGCTTGTCTTCGAACCCAGCCTGGTGCTGATGGATGAGCCGCTCGGCGCCCTGGACAAGAAGCTGCGCGAGGACCTGCAGCTCGAAATCCGTCGGATCGCCGACCGGCTTGACCTGACAGTCGTCTATGTGACGCACGATCAGCACGAAGCGCTGACGATGTCCGACAGGATCGCCATTTTCAACGACGGCCGCATCCAGCAAATCGGTTCGGCGCAGGATATCTATGGCCGTCCCGCGAACCGCTTCGTAGCCGAGTTCGTTGGCGACAATAACTGCCTCGATGCGAAAATCGTCTCGATCGAAGGCGATTTGGCACGCGCAAGGCTGGCCGGCGGTCAAGAAATCTGGGCACGCAGCAGCGCACACGCAAAGGTTGATCGAGGGGCAACGATCGCCATCAGGCCCGAGAGCGTCCGCATCACCGGGCAGGACCGCGCCGGAACGCTCAGCGGGCAGGTCAGCGACATCATCTATTGCGGCGACCAGTTCCGGATCCACGTCGAACTGTCGGGCGGGGAACGGTTGATTGCGAAGAGCTCATCATCGGCCGGAATCCAGATGGAGATGGGCAGCCCTGTCCGTCTCGACTGGGAGCCCCACGATGCCTGGGCTCTTGACGGCAGATAACACAACTGAAAATCCAGAGAGGACATCACATGTTGGGAGTGCGTTCGTTCAAACAGTCATGCCTTGTCGGGCTTGTCCTGACCGCGGCGAGTTTTCCAGCCCTGGCAGACGGCCTGACCGTCGTTTCCTGGGGCGGGGCCCTGCAGGAGGCACAGACAAAGGCTTTCCTCGATCCCTACGCGAAGGCAAAGAACATCACCGTGACCCAGGATACCTGGAGCGGCGAACTGGCCAAGCTGCGTGCCATGGTCGATAGCGGCAATGTCGCCTGGGACGTCATCGACGTCGATCCGCAAACGGGGGCGACCGCTTGCGACCAGGGACTGCTCGAGAAGATTGGTGACGACGCGGCCTTCAAATCCGCGGGCCTCGTGGAGGGCGCCCTCACCGACTGCGCGGTCGGAACGAGCGTCTACGCCACGATCCTGGCGTTCCAGAAACAGGCATTCCCGAACGCGCCCATCAAATTGACCGACATTTTCGACACGACGACCTTCCCGGGCAAACGCGGCTTCCGCAAGAGCCCGGTGGACACGCTCGAACTCGCCTTGCTCGCGGATGGTGTGGCGGCGTCTGACATCTATGCAACGCTGGCGACGCCCGCCGGCGTTGATCGAGCCTTCAAGAAGCTCGACACAATCAAGAAGGACATCGTCTGGTGGGAGGCCGGCGCGCAGCCGCCGCAACTTCTCAAATCCGGCGAAGTGAAGATGGCGCTGGCCTGGAACGGCCGCATTGCCGATGCAAACGCCAAGGAAAACGCCGATCTTGGGGTCGCCTGGACCAATCAGATCCGCGGCTTCGACATGTGGGTCATCCCCTCCGGTTCGAAGAATCTCGCAGCCGCCAAGGAGTTCGTGGCCTTCAGCGTCAAGCCGGACGTCAACGCCGCACTGAGCAACTACATCGCCTACGGACCAACCGTAAAGGCAGCCAGCGATCTCATAGCAAAGGACGTGCTGCCGAACCTGCCGTCCGCCCCTCAAAACAGCGAGGGCGCGCTGGCCCAGGACGGAGCATTCTGGGCCAAGAACGGGGACGCGCTGAACGCGCGCTTCTCCAGTTGGATTTCCCAGTAGGCCGGGAGTTGTTGATGACACTGCCATACGGCGACGTGGGCTTAGTAATGACGCAGCATGATGCCCCGACGGGAAACATCGCGTCATCGGCGGCTGGTGTCGTCGTTCGGTCCTCGATCAGGAGCGACAACAATCGGAAGGCGGCTCGGGCTGCCCTTCCGGCGGCGCCGCTCCTGATCTTCCTGCTTCTGTTCTTGGTGATCCCCATAGGGTCTGTCGTTCATACGGCGATATCGGACGGAGAAATCGCCAAGGCACTGCCACTGACAACGCAGACACTTCAGTCCTGGAAAGGAGATGAGCTTCCAGCCACTGCCATCTTCATGACGCTCGGACGGGAACTGGAAGCCGCGGGACATGTCGGATCCGTGCGCCCGCTAGCCCGTCGGCTGGGGTACGAATTGACTGGCGGGGCGAGTGCCATCCTAAGCGCTCAGCGGGCGCTTTCCGGAGATTTCGATCGCGCCGATCCGAAGGCCTGGAAAGCCCAATTGATCAGGGCAGACGCGGCGTGGGGACAAAGGGGCGTCTGGAGCATCATCAAGCAACATGACAGTCACTACAGCGCTTTCTATTTGCGCTGGGCGACCGGCTTTGCCGTGAAGATCGAAGCCGATGGCAGCCTGTCTCAGGAATCGAGCTATGATTTCCGGTCGATCTATCTGAGGACGATCCTGATCAGCCTTGTCGTCACGGGCCTCACGATCGTCATCGGATACCCGGTTGCGTATGTCATCGCCAATGCCAGCGGGCGAACCGCGGCGATCCTCCTGTTCTTCATTCTCCTCCCGTTCTGGACCTCGCTCCTCGTGCGGACAATGTCGTGGATAGTCTTCCTCCAGACCAATGGCGTTCTCAACAATGCGCTGGCCGGAACGGGACTGACATCCGAGCCGCTGCCCCTTCTTTATACGCGCATGGCGACAATCATCGCGATGATCCAGATCCAGTTGCCGTTTACGGTCCTGCCCATGATCAGCGTGATGCGCGCGATTCCAGCGAACCATGTAAAGGCCGCCCGCAGCCTCGGTGCAGGTCCTCTTCTGGCACATGCGACGATTTTTCTGCCGCAGGTGGTTCCGGGTATCGCCGCCGGCGGACTTCTCACCTTCGTGCTGTGCCTCGGCTTCTATCTGACGCCGGCATTGGTGGGTGGACCGTCAGATCAGATGGTGAGCTTCTTCATTGCAAGGTTTACCAATGAGGATCTGAATTGGGGGCTCGCTTCGGCACTTAGTGTCGTACTCATCCTTGGAGCGGGCATTGTGGCGCTCCCCTCGCGCGCCAGATCGCACGTCACTCATCGGATCGGATCTGACCATGGGCCGCCGCGTCTACACCGAGTTTCCCGCCTACATTCGCATACCGCTTTACGGATTTGTTGGGATCGCTCTTCTCCTGTTGGTGCTGCCGCTGGCAGTCGCTCTCCCGATTTCGTTCAATGCCGATCCCTGGTTCACCTACCCATTCCGTGCGGTATCTCTCCGCTGGTTCGAACAACTCTTTTCCTCGCCCCTGTGGACCGGGGCGATGATCAACAGCCTGGTGATTGCGATTTCGACCACCGTCGTTGCCACGACGCTGGGCACGCTCGCTGCAATCGGCCTCGTCAATCCACGGTTTCCTTTCCGGACGGCCGTGATGGCGCTTGCCATCTCGCCCATGATCGTTCCCGTCGTCGTGCTGGGTCTCGGCCTGTTCATTTTCTTTTCGCCGCTCGGCCTCAACTATTCCTACGCTGGCGTCGTTATTGCCCACACCATTCTGGCATCACCCTTCGTTGTCATCACTGTCACGGCGACACTGACGCGCTTCGACTTCAACCTGATGCGGGCCGCGGCGGGTCTGGGCGCCGGCCGCGTGACCGCATTTCGAACGGTGATGCTTCCAATCATCGCGCCAGGCGTGGCCGCGGGGGCGGTCTTCGCCTTTGCCTCGTCGTTCGACGAAGTGGTGATGGTCCTGTTCATTGCCGGACCTCAGCAGCGCACGCTTCCAAAGCAGATGTTCACGGGACTGCGTGAGCAACTCGATCCCACCATCCTCGCCGCAGCCGCAGTGATGATCATACTGACGAGTTGCCTGATGGCCGTAGCCTACAACGCCAACAAGAATAGGTAACGTGATGCTGCACATCATGTCGCAAGAGACCGGGACGATCGGGGCGCAAGCCGGATTGTTCGCCGACGATTATCTCGAGGAGCCTTATTGGTGGTCGGCGGCGCCGCTGCCCTCTGCCAGTGAGAACATGGAACCGGCGAGGCTTGACGGCAGGGCGGACGTCGTCGTTGTTGGCGGCGGCATCACGGGCCTTGTCGCCGCGCTGCATCTGGCGCGCGAGGGGCGTGACGTTGTCGTTCTCGATGCGCAGAGGATCGGCGAGGGCGCCGCACGCCGCAATGCCGGTTTCGTTGGCCGCACGCTCAAGCGGTCCGTTGGATGGCTGACGGCAAAGTCCGGGCGCGACCACGCGGTGCGGGTCTATCGCGAGCTTGATGCCGCTCTCCGTGGCGTCCAGGCCTTCGTCGACCGCGAACGGATCGAATGCCACTACCAAACCTGCGGCCGCTTCATTGCCGCCAATTCGAACGCCCATTTTCGAGCGTTGGTCGCAGATCTCGAACAGACCAGACAGGCCGTCGGCTTTGACTATTCAGTGGTCGAGAAGCACGAAGTTCGATCGGAGATCGCCTCCGACGGCTACCATGGCGGCGCAATCATTCCAGATCTCGGTTCGATTCATCCCGGGCTTTATCACGCCGGCCTTGTCCGCAAGGCGCTCGAAGCCGGCGTCAGGCTGTACCCGCTCACGAATGTCACGGGCGTAGATAATGATGCGCGTGGGAAGACCGTTCGAACGTCAAGAGGCGACATTGCCGCCCGCCATGTCATTATCGCCACCAATGGCTATACGAGCCGCGACCTGAGATGGCTTGCAAGACGGGTCATTCCGTTCCGCGGCTTTCTGATTGCGACCGAGCTGTTGCCGCCGGAAACGATCGACAGGGTCATACCGCACCGCCGCACCTATCTCGACACCAAGATGAACATCGATTTCCTGCGCCCGGCACCCGATTCGAGCCGCCTTCTCTTCGGCGGCATGACCGGCACGGCGAGCCCGACGGCGACGCCTCTCGCCGGAGCGCTCCGCGATCGCCTGGTGAGAATTCTGCCCGACCTCAAGGGTGTCCGGCTCAGTCGTGCCTGGACCGGGCACTGCGCTGGAACTTTCGATTTCATGCCCCATATCGGCGTGAAGGACGGCGTCCATTTCGCTCTCGGCTACAACTTCGCCGGCATTCCCCTTGGAACACATTTCGGGGAGAAACTTGCGGGCAGAATTCTTGAACGAGGAGACCCGTCGTCCGTCTTCGACGTCGAAAAATTCCCCACGGCCCCGTTCTATGGCGGCTCTCCGTGGTTCGTGCCCTTGGCTATGCGCTATTTCGACTGGCATGATGATCGAATCGCAAAGGGCTAGAGCGCGGACATCATGGACAAGAGCACATCGAGCAAGACGGCGACAGAAAAGCCGTTGGAACGCTATGTCCGTATTCTCGAGATCGTGGCCGGCTTTCCAGACGGCATTTCGGGAACGACCGTCGGCGAGATGCTCGATTTGCCGAAAGCCTCGGCCTACAGGCTGATGAAGAGCTTGGCCGATGTTGAGTTGATCGAGCAAAGCGGCCCGAAGGCGGCCACCTTCAAGCTCGGACGACGGCTGGAAAGGCTGCTCTTTTCTGGCGTCAGCGACGAATGGCTCAAGGTCGTCGCGCGGCCCACCCTCCAGGAACTATCCGAGCAGACCGGGCAAGCCTGCTTCATCGCGCGACTTTCCGGCAATAGCGTCCGCAGCGTGGACATGGTCTCGCCTGGCAATCTGGTCAGGGCGTACATCGTTCCAGGGCTTGAAATCCCGGCCCATGCCGGCGCCTCCGCCAAAGCGATCCTCGCCTTTCAGGACCCCGACTTTATCGCTTCCGTGCTTGACAGGCCGTTGAAGCGGTTCACCGCAGCCACAAAAATCGACTTCGCCCAGCTTCTGGGCGAGTTGGAGACCGTGCGCAAAACCGGCGTGGCATATTGCATCGGGGAGGATGTGGATGGATTTGCCGGGATCGCCGCCCCGATCAGAATCGAGGGCCAGCGCACGCTGCATAGTCTCTGCGTGACGGGAACGATCCATGGAATCCTGGAGGCCAATCGAGACCTTAACGTCTCTCTCGTCACGCGACTCGCGGAGAAACTTTCCAAGATACTTGAAAAACAATTCCAGATGAACGCAAAATCCAGCACTTGAACGGAAATTAATACCTCCGTTTGAAGCGCATGGAAATCCCATAGCGTTCTATTTTGCGTTTATATTACCGATTGACGTGCTGATCCGAGATCTCCGGGTCCCGTACGGGCTGTTGCTCTAAGCAGAACTCTCCTAACTTAGCTATTCCCGACACGAAATCGGCCGAGAAGTCGATTTTATATTGACACAAAGCGCGCGCCGGGCTTACTTTCTCGTAAATTGATGTGTTGTACCGATTATCGAGAAAGGCAATTCAATGACTGCGATCGACTGGCGGCTGGCCGCTTCCAACCTCACCCTGCGTGGACAATCATTCATAGACGGCAGGTTCGTCGACGCTGTGTCCGGGAGCGTGTTCGGCGCGATCAATCCCGCCAACGGGACCACGCTGACCCAGGTTGCGTCTTGCGACGTGGCGGATGTCGACTTGGCTGTACGCTCCGCGCGCAGGGCCTTCGATTCTGGTTCCTGGTCGCGGCGTTCGCCGAGCGAGCGTAAGAAAGTGCTGCAGCGTTTCGCCGAACTGATGCATCAACACGGTGATGAACTGGCCTTGCTTGAGACCCTGAACATGGGCAAGCCGATCTCCGACGCCCGGTCCATCGACGTCCCCGGATCGGCCAACACGATCGCCTGGTACGCCGAGGCGATCGACAAGATCTACGACGAGATCGCTCCGACCGGCAGCGGCGCGCTGGGCATGATCACGCGTGAGCCGGTCGGCGTCGTGGCAGCGGTCGTTCCCTGGAATTTTCCATTGCTGATGGCATGCTGGAAACTCGGACCGGCACTTGCCGCGGGCAATTCAGTCATCCTCAAGCCAGCCGAGCAGTCGCCGCTTTCCGCCATTCGGCTCGCGGAGCTCGCGGCGGAAGCCGGCATTCCAGATGGCGTGTTCAACGTGGTTACCGGCCTTGGCGAGACCGCGGGCAAGGCGCTTGGCTTGCACATGGATGTCGACGCGGTGACGTTCACCGGCTCGACTGAGGTCGGCAAGCTCTTCATGAGCTATTCCGCCCAGTCGAACATGAAGCGCGTTGCGCTCGAATGCGGCGGCAAGACCCCCCATATCGTCATGGCCGATTGTGGCAACCTAGACGAAGCCGCGACGGCGGCGGCCTATGGCATCTTTTTCAACCAGGGTGAAGTCTGCAACGCCGGCTCGCGCCTGCTGGTCGACGCCAAGATCAAGGATGTGTTTCTCGAGAAGGTTATCGCCGTCGGCAAAACGCTGACCGTTGGCGATCCCCTTGATGCAGCCACGAAGCTTGGCGCCATGGTTAGCCAGGTGCAGATGGACCGGGTGCTCGACTACATCGATATCGGCGCCAGGGAAGGCGCCGAGCTCAAGTCCGGCGGCAAGCGTGTCCTCAGCGAGACCGGCGGCTACTACATCGAGCCGACCGTCTTCGACAATGTCGGCAACAAGATGAGGATTGCGCAGGAGGAGATCTTTGGTCCCGTCCTTGCCACAATCTCCTTTTCCGGGGCTGAGGAAGCAGTCGCGCTCGCCAACGACACCATCTACGGCCTCGCCGCCGCGGTGTGGACCGACAACATCGACGTCGCGCTGTCCACCGCGCGCCGGCTAAGAGCGGGGTCGGTCTGGGTTAACAATTTCGACGAGAGCAACATCACGATGCCGTTCGGTGGTTACAAGCAGTCGGGCTTCGGAAGGGACAAATCGCTGCATGCGATCGACAAATACACCGAGCTCAAGGCAACCTGGATCAAGATCCGCGCCTAGAGCCTGATCGTCCTCCCTGACCAAGCACGTCTCCTCGCCTATGAGGCGAGGTACAGAAAGAGCCAAGCATGCGGGATCCACGCTTCGATATCCTGTTCGAGCCGGTACAGATCGGACCTGTTGTCGCCCGCAACCGATTCTACCAGACACCTCACTGCAACGGCATGGGCAATTTGCGACCGCAAGCCCATGCCGCGATGCGCGGCATTAAGGCCGAAGGCGGATGGGCGGTGGTCAACACCGAGCATTGCTCGGTTCATCCCTCCGGCGACCTCATGCCGGAGGTTCTGCAGATGCTGTGGGATGACGGCGACATTCCACCACTCGCATTGATGGTCGAAGCGGTCCACGAGCACGGCTCGCTCGCCGGCGTGCAACTTGCCTATCCCGCCTACTACAACGCCAATCGCATGACCCGCGAGGTACCGCTCGGCCCGATGGACCTGCCCGTCAGCGGACACCATCCGGTCCAGGTTCGCGCCATGGACAAGTCCGACATCAAGGCGCTGCTGGGTTGGTGGAAGGCCGCGGCGCAGCGTGCGCGCAAGGCCGGCTTCGACATCCTCAATGTCGACGGCAATTTTTCCACCATCGCCTTCCAATTCATCTCGCCCCGCAATCAACGAACCGACGAATATGGCGGCTCGCTGAAGAACCGGGTCCGCCTGTTGAAGGAGTTGATCGAGGCGACGCGAGAAGGTGGCGGCGATGCCTGCGCCGTCAGCGTACGCCTGATCATTGATGAGCTGTTTGGCCCCGAGGGCCTTCGTGTTGCGGAGGAAGGGATCGAGGCGATCAGTCTGCTCGCCGAACTGCCGGACTTGTGGGATCTCGTGGTGGGAACCTGGGCGGACGATTCACCAACCTCGCGCTTCGCATCGGAGAACGACCACGAGCCGTTCATGACCGGGATCAAGGGCGTCACCACCAAGCCTGTCGTGGGTGTAGGGCGCTTCACCTCGCCCGACACGATGGCGAGCCTGATCCGTCGCGGCGTGCTTGACATGATTGGCGCCGCGCGCCCGTCGATCGCGGATCCCTTCCTGCCGAAGAAGATCGAGGAGGGCCGCTATGAGGATATCCGCGAGTGCATCGGCTGCAACATCTGCGTGTCGAGCCACTTTGCCATGACGAACCTGCGCTGCACGCAGAATCCGACGATGGGCGAGGAATGGCGCCGCGGCTGGCACCCCGAACGAATTTCCGCCAAATCAAGCGATGCGACCGTGCTCGTGGTCGGCGGTGGACCGGCGGGCCTCGAATGCGCCCGGGCGCTCGGGCAGCGCGGCTACCAGGTAACCCTGGCTGAGCGGCAGAGCCGTCTCGGTGGCCGCGTGACCCTTGAAGGCGAACTGCCGGGCCTGCGTGAATGGCTGAGGGTTCGAGACTGGCGCATCACGCAGATCGACAAGCTCGCGAATGTCGGGGTCTATCTCGAAAGCGATCTCGGATTGGCCGACATTCTCGAATTCGACGCCGACGAGGTCGTGCTGGCGACGGGATCGCAATGGCGAGCCGATGGCGTCGGACGCGCGGCCTTCAAGCCGATTGCCCTGCCGGCCGGCCTGCCCGTGTTCACACCCGACGACATCATGCGTGGCAATCTCCCGTCGGGTCGCGTCATCGTCTATGACGACGACCACTACTACATGGGCGCCGTGATCGCCGAAAAGCTGGCGCTTGCCGGCAACGAGGTCACTTTGTTCACGCCAGCGGCCGACATCTCCTCCTTCACCATCAACACGCTTGAAAACATCCGCACGGCCAAGCGGCTCCATGAGCGCGGCGTCGGGATGATTACGCATATGGCGCTGGCGGGCACCCGAGACAGCGTGGCCCTCTTCGTCGATGCGCGAACCGGGACCACAGCGCACAAGGAGGCCGACGCCCTTGTCCTCGTCACCGCCCGGCTGCCGCGCAACGAACTGTTTGAGGCCCTGACCGCGCGTCTTGATCAAGGCAATGCAGGTCGCCTGCGCCGCGTCTCGCGCATCGGGGATTGCGAAGCGCCCGCTGCCATTTATGCCGCCGTATACTCAGGCCACCGTTTTGCTCAAGAATTCGAGAGCGGCAACCCGACGTTGCGTCGCGAGCGGATCAACCTTGCCACCTAGAACCAAGTGATGAGCGTTCTCATGTCAGCACCAGCGACACCAAATTCCGAAAAGCTCTATGCCCGCGCCCGCGAGGTCATGCCTGGCGGAAACACCCGTACGACTGTCTATCGGAAACCACATCAGATCTATGCCTGGCGCGGCGATGGCTGCCGGATCACCGACGTCGATTCCCATGTCCGGATCGACGCCTTGGGAAACTTCACCTCTCTGATCCATGGCTATGGCAACTGCCAGATCCTCGAGGCGGCCACACGGCAGCTCGAAGCCGGCACGTGTTTCGGCATGCCCACCGAGAGCGAGATCCGGCTGTCGGAAATGCTGTGCGACCGTCTGTCGTCCGTCGAGCGGCTTCGCTACACGAATTCCGGCACGGAAGCGGTGATGAATGCGATCAAGGCCGCGCGCGCCTATACCGGCAGGCCGAAGATTGCAAAATGCGAGGGCGCCTACCACGGGACCTACGACCCGGCTGAGACAAGTCAGGACGCGAGTCCCGCTACCTGGGGCGACATCGACAGGCCGGGATCCGTGCCGACAGCCAAAGGGACACCCCAGGGGGTGCTCGACGATGTCGTCGTCATCCCCTTCAACAACACCCCGGTCGCCGAGGCCATTCTGCGCGCCAGCGGCAACAGCCTTGCCGCCGTGCTCGTTGATGTCATGCCCAACCGCGCCGGTCTCGTCCCGGCAAAGCCCGAATACCTGGCGATGCTGCGCCGCGTCACGCGCGAACTTGGAGCCTTGCTGATCCTCGACGAGGTCATCACGTTTCGCCTTGGCTACAATGGCGCGCAAGGCCGTTTCGACATCGACCCGGACCTTACCACGCTCGGCAAGATTATCGGCGGCGGCTTTGCGATCGGCGCCATCGGCGGCCGTGCGGAGGTGATGTCGGTGTTCGATCCGAGCAAGGGCCAGCCCGCAGTGCCGCATGGCGGCACCTTCAGTGCCAATCCCATGTCGATGTCGGCCGGGATAGCCGCTCTTGAAGGATTGACGCCCCCTGTGTTCGAGAAGCTCGAGGCGCTCGGCGATCGCTTCGACCAGGGTGTTCGCGCCTGTTTCGCCCGGCATGGAATCAAGGGACAGGTGACCGGACTGGGCTCGCTGCGCCGTGTCCACCTGACGGACGCACCGTTGAGCGACTACCGCTCCACATTCGCCGCGGCCGACGGCGGCGCGCGGGTTGCGGCTCTCGCCAAGGCATTGTTCGACCAGGGCGTGATCATTGCAGGCAACGGGCTGATGGCGTTCTCCACCGTCATGGAAGACGCGGATATCGACGAAATAGTGCGGGCCTTCGACCGAGCATTGCCGGCGTTCGCATGATTAGCGGCAAGGAAAACCTCCGGACAGCCAAGGAGCAGCGTATGAGAAGGCAAAGGGTCGACGTGACCAACGATTGGGGAGCGGCTATCGGCTATTCCCGGGCCGTCCGCGCCGGAAACACCATTGTCGTATCGGGCACCTCCGCCTCTGGACCCAACGGCGCACTTCACCCCGATGATGCGGAAAGGCAAACCATCGTGGTCCTGGAGCGCATCGGCGCGGCGCTACGCCAACTCGAGGCCTCGATCGAGGATGTTGTCGAGACGCGTATTTTCCTGCGCGACATGAAGGATTGGGAAGCCGTCGGCAGGGCCCATGGCGCCGTCTTCGGCGACATTCGACCGGCAACGACGATGGTCCAGGCAGGGGCGCTCATCGACGACAGCCTGCTCGTCGAGATCGCCGCCACCGCTATCCTTGCAAGCTGAGAGAAATCATATGTCCAGGGACACCATCATCACCTGCGCGGTGACCGGCAGCCTCACGCGGCTGGAAGACAATGAAAATTTGCCGGTCACGCCGGAACAGATCGCGGCCTCGGCACTCGATGCGGTCGATGCGGGCGCGGCAATCCTGCATCTTCACGTCCGCCATCCCGACGGTCGACCGTCGATGGAACTCGATCACTACCGCGATCTCGTTCGCCTGATCCGCGCCAAGAACACGGAGGTGATCCTGAACATCACCACCGGACCTGGTGGCCGGTTCCAGCCCGGCGAGCAGGATCCCAAGATCGCCGGCCCCCGGACGAATTTCGTCACGGCCGAACGCCGCGTCGAGCACATACGCGATCTGCGGCCCGACATCTGCACGCTGGATCTCAACACGATGACGTTCGGCAGCGAGGTCGTCATCAACACCCCACCCAATGTCAGGAAGATGGCGGAGATCATCTATGACTGCCGGGTCCGCCCCGAGTTCGAGCTTTTCGACAGCGGAGATATCAATCTCCTCAATGATTTTCTCGCAAGCGGCGTGTTTCGCGGGCCGCCGCTCGTAAGCCTTGTGCTCGGCGTAAAATACGGCTTCGCGAGCACGCCCGAGACCATGATGTTCGCCCGCAACATGTTGCCGCGCGATGCCGTCTGGACAGGCTTCGGCATTGGCCGGGCAGCCTATCCGATGCTGATGCAGTCCTACCTGCTCGGCGGCCATGTGCGGATCGGCATGGAGGACACGATCCGAATGTCGCGGACCAAGCTCGTGAAGAGCAATGCCGAACTTGTAGAGAAGGCGAAATGGCTCCTGGAAGGACTCGGTGCCACTGTCGCCAGCCCAGCTTCAGCGCGATCTCAGCTAGGATTGAACGCCTAGTGCTCTCGACGTGGTCATTTGCACAGGCTTTGTCGTCTCGGTGGCGACGGCTCTGTCCGTCTCCGGCTTCGTCGTCGACCTTCGCGCGTCACGGGCACGGTCGGCCTTGTTGAAAGGGCAGGGGTCACTGCGGCAGTTTCGCCGCGTGATAGACGGTGGTCTTCTGGACATCGAAGAGAAGGCCGTCCGCTATATCGGGTTGAAACTGGGGTCATGGCTGCTGGGAACGGTCTGCTGGTCCGCCGTGAGCGCCATCGCTCCGGGCTGCCGGCGCGGGCATCCACGGCAATGGACCGCCGGTGGCGATGAACATTGCCGGCCATCGGCCGAAAAACGCGGGTGCGCCAATAGGCGGCGCGGAGCATCTTGATCACCTCCGTCGTCGGCCTGGCATGGCATCACATCGTCGCGGTCCGGTCGCGCACAATGTTGGACATACTCGGCCTTGGCGTATCGGTCTCGCTCGCCGGGCTCATCACACTCCTGGTTATCCCGCCGCAAGTCGTTGCCGGCTTCGTGCAGCAGAGCACGATCCCGTCCCTGGTGTTCCGCTTCCTCGGCACCTTCATCATAGGCGTTCTGCTCGACCACCAGCAGCGGCGGCGCGATCTCGCCATGTCCAACATAATCTACCGTGCCATGGTTCGTGAGCTGCCGGATTTCCTCAACGTAAAGGATGCCGACGGCCGCTTCGGTGCACTGTTCCCTGATGGCAGGCAAGGCTGGCTCTATACCGTTAAGACGCCTTTCCGTGACGAGGCCGGCAAGATTGTCGGGTCATTACATACAATCGCGACATCACCGAGCAGAAGCGGAACGCCCAACCCAAGAACGGCATTCCGAAGGGCCAGTCCGGCTCGGCCGAAGCGATGTATGAGGCCGTCAACGCCGGCGGGATGGACCTCGGAGTCGAGGGTACGGAGCTCGTGGCGGGTAGGACGTCCGCACGCGATGTATTCGAGGCTGCACAGAACGCCGCAAACGTGTAAGTCCGAGATGGGATCAGACGTCGGGCGCGTCGAAGGCGCTTTGTGGCTACAGGGCAGTCGATATCGCTCCTGCGGCAAGGATGACTGTCATGACAGAGAACGCGGTGATGTTCGCGTCCCACTTTCTGGCGATCACCGGCATCGGCGCATTGAATGGCAGATAGCCGTTTTTGTCATGGGTCGCGCCGTCATAGAGCGGCATTGCCGCTAGGGCCACGAAGAAGGACGCGTAGATGACCGCCCCCATGAGCGCCGCGAAATAAAGCCTGTCGATTTCGAAGGCTCCCGGCCACCAGATCAATGCTAAAGCGATCATGCCGAAGCCGGCATAGCTCGAAACCTGCCAGACCACGTGAAAGCGCGCGTGCGGTGTCCATGCCGGATTTGTGGCATGGGTTGCGTTAATATCAGCACGAACCGGGATGGCACTCCAACCGAGCGTGGCGACGGTAATCAGGATGCGGGCAACGAGGATATGATGGAATATCACGGCGTATTCTCCTGATTGGTGGCTCGGGTGATCAGACTTCCGAACCCATGGCCCCAGCGACTATTTCCCCAGCCGCACGACTGACCGGGCCGGCGAGAAAAGGCCGGACGTTCTCTGCGAACCAGGGCCCGGCGTCGTTGCGCGAGACGTCGTCGAGCGCATCGCGAGTCCGGAACAGGATCACCAGGATCGCCTCCTGGTCGCTCGCCCGGATCATGTTGCAGCCTCGGAAATCCGGATGGCCGATGAAGTTATTGAATGCATCGACCTTCGCCGACAGTGCGGTCCAGTCGGCATCCGGCCGAATCTGCAGGTGATTGACGACTGCATGCATCGTTCAGTTCTCCCCTTCTGAGTTTTTGGTTTGTTGTGGCCGGCGAGCCGCCTTGCGCAGCAGGCCGACGAATTCGGCAACCTCTTGGGCGCTCATGCCAGCGAACTGGTTGTGGTTTGTCCGCATCAGATCCCCGTGTGTTTGCTCAATCAGGCCCCAACCCTTGTCGGTCAGCGTTGCGAGCACGGTGCGCTGATTGTCCTTGGGCCGATGCCGGGCAATTAGCCCTGCCGCAACCAGCCGATCCAAAAGCCGCGTGACGTCCGGCACCTTGCGGACCAGGGACGCCTCCATCTCGCCACGCGAGATGCCCTGGCGGTCAGGGTCGCGGACATAAAGGATGCGCAGCACATTGAACTGGAGGGCTGTGATGCCCCAGGGGCGGAAGAACTCGTCCAGTTCGGTGGTGATGAGGATGCCAAGGCGAATGGCGAGCACTGCCGCATCGCTTTGCGGGTTTGATTTGTCGTCAACGGCCGTCCGAGGTCTGTGCTTCATCATAGTAGCGTGTCATTAACAATACTTGTTGTCAACATATTTTGTGTTGAACACGGTACTTTGGCCGCATCCGTAGGAATTGCGCTGGGTGCGGGGGGTTAGGCTGTCGTGGCTCGTCGTGTCGGCCAGTGCATCGGTCGCAAGATGTAATCCCTGCAAAGTCTGTGCCTGCTCGGCAGATTTTTCCGATCGGGGGGCAGTTTTTGCCAATCGAATACCGGCGTCCAATTCTGTCGCATAGGCTGAGTCCAGAGGAACGACCGTCTACCGGACATCCCTGGGATCGAAAGCCGGACGCGGCGACGTTGCGCTACATTGCCGGAGGGATATTGTGATTGACCCGGAAGAGGTTCTACGGGTCGTATTTCCGCTTCAGTGTGGCAAGTCGCGCAAAGTTGTCGCCGAAGGTCGCCTCGAGGCGCGCTTCCCCTCATCGTCCATCATGAAGTTGGGGTAGGCGCCAGCGAGATTGTAGGGATGCACGGCCTCCCAGTAGTCGCGTCCAGCGGTCGCTAGGTGACCTACAAGGTTGAAAAACTAGAGTTTTCTGACTGGGGGCAGGGGATTTCGATCCTAAGGCGAGTTTACCAATGGCCTATGACAGTTTATTCCGAATTGGCATTAACTGCGTCGATTTACGCAGAGTATAGGCGCGCCCGTGTTGGTCAACCCAGTTATGGTCGGCAACAGATTGGTCTACCCAAGAGTCAGGATGTCTACACGCCTCGCTTGGAGGGGTGCACAGGGACATTTGCCCATCGTAGCTGACGGCTTGTGAGCTTCAGCTCATGCGATCCCTTGAGGAGGATCTTCGGTCAGCAATTGGCCCTCCTGCTGCAGCCAGGCGACCAGCGATCGGACGACGGGATGATGTTTCTTCTCGTGCTTGACCTTAAGATAGTTTCCGTCCGGACTAACCATCTCATCGGGAATGAACCGCACAAGCTGGCCGGAATCCAAGTTTACCTTTACGTGTGACTGCCAGCCCATCAAAATCCCATGGCCCGCAATCGCCGCCATGAGCGCGTCGGTGAAGTATGTGAAATGGTGCGCTACGTTGAGGCGCTCGCCCCGCGTGCCGTGATGCGTCATGAACTCCGACCAGCCCGGCCAATCGCCATGATTGTCGCAATCGATGATCTTGTGTCGCCACAGGTCCTCGAGCCGGATCTGGCCACCGGCCCTCTCCAGATATTGGGCGCTGCAAACCGGGAACAGCAGGTCATGGAAAAGATAATGCACCTCGCCGTCATGCCAGTTCCCGGTTCCATAGCGCATAGCGATGTCCACGGCATTCATGTGGAATTCTGAGCCGCGCTGCTGGCTAACGGTGTGGAAGCTGACGTCCGGATGTTGTGCGCCAAACCGCGATATTCTTGGTACGAGCCAAGTGCTGGCGAAAGCCGCATAGGCGGTGATCTTCAACTGTAAGGCCGCGCGGTTGATGCGCAGCCGGTCGACCGCCTCCGCTATCTCGGCCAGGCTTCTCGACAGCGTCTCCGCAAGTTCGCGTCCGCGTTCGGTCAGTTCGACCGATCTGTGCAATCGTTCGAACAGCGGCGCGCCGATCATGTTCTCAAAGTCGCGGATCTGACGGGTGACCGCCGGTTGGCTGACGCCGAGCTCATTCGCGGCGGCTGTGAAACTCTTCAATCGCGCCGCAGCCTCAAAGGCGACCAGCGCGGCAAAAGGGGGCAACCTGGTTCGGAATTTACTCACATGATCTCTCCACGCCAACGATCGTCCCATAATCTCCGGTTATGTCAAGAGCACTCGAATTCGCGTTGACCTCGGTTGGCTAAGGGGATGAGAGTTAATCCAACAAGCGAGACGGCTAAACAGGTCGCCAAGGGGAAGATAATGAACAAGCTGATGCAGCCCGCCTCCGCAGGGCGTCCCGAGGAAGAGAAGTTTTACGTCGTCGACAGCGATGCGATGGCGTGGGGCGATGGTGGCGGCGAAGGTTTTCTGAGCAAGGAATTGCTCTACTCCGAAGATGGCCGCGGCGCGCATCTGATTAAAGTCGAGCCAGGCGCCTACGCTGGAAGCCATTCCCACGACCGTATCGAACACTTGTTCGTCCTTGAGGGCGACTTCTACGACCAGAACCAAACCTACAAAAAGGGCGATTTCGTCGTTCGTGAGGCTGGTGCGAACCACATCGCCGGCAGCAAGAATGGGGCGTTGATCTTCCTGATGTTCATTTGACAGGGCCCGCCGTAGCCGATCGCTCCAAGCGCTACCGCGGTCGATGTGGAACACGCCATTAGCCAGTCTCGGCACTGCGATGCCCAGGCGTAGCCAAGGAAATGCCGAATGAAGGCATGCCAAAAACCTGTCATCCAGCTGAAGGGCGTGTGCAAGAGCTACGGCCAACATGCCGTGCTGAAAAACATCGACCTCGAGGTCCACGCCGGTGACGTCCTCGCAATCGTTGGCCCGAGCGGATCGGGCAAATCCACGCTCTTGCGCTGCATCAACTATCTCGAGCCGCCGGATGCAGGACTTGTATCGGTGAACGGTCTTGCCTTGAACGGTGGCGTCGCGCCAGAGCGGCAACAGCTTTTTACCCTGCGCCGCAGCCTCGGGATGGTCTTCCAATCCTTCAACCTCTTTCCCCACCTGAGCGTGCTCAGGAATGTCAGCCTTCCGCAGGAACGCGTGCTGAAACGTTCACGGGCGGACGCCAACAGGATTTCGATGCAGTTGCTGGAACGCGTCGGTCTTGCAGACAAGGCACAACAGTTCCCGGTGCGGTGTTCGGGCGGCCAGCAGCAGCGCATCGCCATCGCGAGGGCCTTGGCCCTCGACCCGAAGGTCATGCTGTTCGACGAGCCGACATCCGCACTCGATCCGGAACTGGGTCTCGAGGTGCTGTCGGTGATGCGGCAACTCGCCGAGAGCGGGATGACGATGATCGTGGTGACGCACGAGATGGGATTTGCCGAGAACGTATCCGACCACGCCATGATCATGGCCGACGGGCAGGTGATCGAGTACGGCCCGAGCCGCGATGTCATCAGGTCTCCGACGTCCGAGCGCGCCAAGCGCTTCTTGCGAGCGGTCAACGAAAGATGACGCTCGACGCCGCGATCTACATTCTCGCCGGCCTGCCGATGACGATCGCGGTTACCGGCCTCGCGCTGATCGTCGGCGCAGTCATCGGCTTCCCGCTCATGTTGGCAAGCCAGTCGATCTTCGCGCCGCTGCGGCTTCTGACTGTCGCCGTCATCAGCCTCGTGCGTTCAGTTCCTCCCATACTGTGGCTGTTCCTGATTTTTTTCGGACTGGGTACCAGCGTCGTCACCCTCTCGGCATTTTCGGCAGCTGTCGTCGCCTTCGGCCTGATTGCAGCCGTCAATATGGCCGAGATCTATCGCGGCGGCATGGTTGCCATCCACCATGGGCAATATGAAGCGGCCCACGCGCTCAACTTCAGCAGGTATCGGCTCTACACCGATATTCTCATCCCGCAGATGGTGCGGGTGTCCATACCGTCGGCCGCGACTTATGCGATCGGGCTGATGAAGGACTCCGCCATCGCCTCGACGATCGGCGTCGCGGAATTGGCTTTTCGTGGCAACCAGATTTCGATGCAGACCTATCGCGGCCTCGAGATCTATGCGGTGGTCGGGCTTCTCTACATCCTCCTTAGCCTTCCCGTTGCGGCTCTGTCCCGAGAGGCTGAACGTCGCCTTCGTGCAAAGGTATCCCGCTGATGGACGCGCTGCTCATGGGGGTGACTTGGGAGGACGTGGTCAGCTGGCTACCCTCGTTCTGGAACGGTTTCCTCGTCAGCGTGAGGATCACGCTGGTATCGCTGGCCATCGGCATTCCGCTCGGATTCCTGTTCGCCCTCGGAGTGCAGGCCCGCAATCGAGCGATCCGGTACGCTTGCCTGGCGCTTGTTGAGATCGGGCGGGGCGCCCCGGCTCTGGTCCTGCTGCAGTTCGTCTACTACGGCCTGCCGAACACCGGTCTGTCGATCGGCGCATTCATGGCCGCTTCCATCGCGCTCAGCTTCAACACCGGCGCTTATACGAGCGAGATCATCCGTGCGGGGCTCGACTCCGTTCCGGCGGGGCAGAAAGAGGCGGTCGATGCGTTGGGCATGACCAGTGCTGACGGAATGCGCTTCGTGATCGCTCCGCAGGGAATCCGTGTCGCGATCCCCGCTCTTCTCGGCTTCGCCATTCTGGTTTTCCAGGGCACGTCGCTTTGTTTCGCCATCGCTGTCCCCGAACTCATCAGCCGGGCCTACGACATAGGTTCGATGCAGTTCTACTATTTTCCCGCGCTCACAGTGGCCGGGATCTTCTACGTCGCCGTCTGCATCCCCGCCTCCTTCATCGTGTCCTGGGCGGAACGCAGGGCCGGCGCGTACTCGCAACGATAACTTAATCAGGAGCACTCACATGCGCATGACCAGACTGTTTGCATCGGTCCTCGCGGCGACCGCCACCGTCGCCGCGACGTCCGCCTACGCCCAGGATTGCAAGCCGAAGCACGAGTTCACCACCGCCGAGAAGGGATTCCTCACGGCAGGCGCCGTGACGTTCAATCCATATTCCTATATCGATAGCAGCGGTAACGTGCAGGGCGTCGACGCGGACATTCTCATCGAAATCGCGACGATGGAATGCCTGCAGCTCAAGACGCTGCCGACCGACGCCGCGGCGGGCATCCAGACGGTCGTCTCGGGCCGTGCCGACGTCAGCACCGGCGCATGGTACCGCACCAAGGACCGCACCCGCGTTGTGAACCTCTCCGCGCCGCTCTACCTCGACCAGATGGCCGTCTACTCCAAGGAAGGCGTGACGCGCGCTGATCAGCTTGATGGCAAGACGGTTGGTTCCGTGCAGGGCAATCTCTGGGTCGCCGACCTACAGAAAGTGTTCGGCGAGAACCTGAAGCTCTATCCGACTTCGGTCGCGATGCATCAGGATCTGGTCGCGGGCCGGCTCGACGCAGCGTTTGACGGTTACTCGACCGGCGTGACGGCGATCAAAGCGGGCACGCTGAGCGGAATCAAGGTGAAGGTCATCGAGGCTGATAAGCGCATCGGCGCTTCGAAGGAAGCAGGACAGGGCACATTCCCGATGAACAAGAAGAACGAGGCCTTCACCGCCGCGATCGACGACGATATCGCCGAACTCCACAAGAACGGCAAGATTGCCGAGATCCTCGTCAAGCATGGTCTTGACGCCTCTGCCGCGGAAACCGGCGCGCCTCGCCTGATCCAGTAATCGTACTCGCTCTACGGAAGACACACAAATGCTCCGGCAGGCGGGGCGACCTTCCCGCCTGCACGCCCAAACTCGTTTGAAATTCAGACTTCTGGATCCTCAGTCATCATGACCGAACCCACAACAGCCATGCTCTGTGTGCTCGCGTTCGCAGCCAGCGTCGCCTTGGCGCGGTTCGCGATGCTCGCCTTGCGCTGGCGCGTGGGAATGCGTGCCGAAGTTCCGATCCTTGCCGGAATTGCCAGCCTGCCCGGTCGTTACCTCCATGACGTCCATGCCGTCGTGGCTCGAAAGCCCGAGAGTGCGCGGATGCACGCCTCGCTCGCAGGCGGCATCCTGCTGGCTCTGGTTCTGGCAACCGTGCTTGGCATTCATGGAGGGCGCATCCTGGGCTGGCTCGTCCTCGGTATGTGCGCCATCGCCGCCTACGGACTTTTGCTGCAGGCGCGGCGGAGGCTGCCAAATCGCCCTGCGCATCTGTCGGGTGGGAAGTGGAGTTTCCTGACATTCGCATTCGCGCTTGTCCTCGGTTCGATCGCGCTTGCGACCGCGGCGGTGCTTTTCGGGCCGTCAACCGCAAGCGACATCGCGACGATCGCGTCACTCGGCTGTGGCCTGATGGGGCTCGGCTGGCTAGCCTGGACGATCACGGACGGTCCCATGCGTCATGCGGTGGCCGGAGCGGCCCATCTGGCCTTCCATCCCCGACCCGATCGCTTCGGTGCGAGCAAGCCGAGTTCCGCATTGCGGACGATCGATCTGGACGCGCCGGTTCTTGGCGCACCGACTGTTGGCAGCTTTTCCTGGAACCGTCTGGCCGGCTTCGATTCATGCGTCCAATGCGGTCGATGCGAAACCGCCTGTCCGGCTTTCGCGGCGGGAATGCCGCTCAACCCGAAGCGCCTTGTTCAGGATATCGCCGGTAACCTTGCTTCGCGGGGCGCCCGGCTGAGTTATTCGGGCAGCCCGCATCCGCACATCGACTCGGCGTCCGTCGCGGCCGGACCGAGCGCGCCGCTGGTCTCCCATATCGACAGCCGTGAATTCCTCGCCATGGCGCCCGAGACGCTATGGGCCTGCACGACCTGCCGCGCCTGCGTGCAGGAATGCCCGATGATGATTGAGCATGTCGATGCCGTGATCGACATCCGGCGCTACCAGACGCTCGAGGAGGGTGCGGCGCCTGGCAAGGCCGCCGAGGTTCTCGACAATCTGGACAAGACGGACACGGCGAGCGGCCGCGCGCTTTCGGAACGGCTCGACTGGGCCGCGGATCTCTCGCTGCCGTTAATCTCTCCGGGGCAGGAAGTGGATGCGCTGCTCTGGCTGGGGGAGGCCGCCTACGATCGCCGCAACCAACGGACGCTTCGGGCGCTCGTCCTGCTGTTGCGGCAAGCCAAGGTCGATTTTGCCGTTCTTGAGGAAGAGCGCGACTGCGGCGATCTTGCCCGCCGTCTTGGGGACGAGGCCGGCTTTATCAGGCTCGCGCGGAGCAACGTCGAGATGCTTTCTGAACTGAGGTTCAAGCGCATCGTCACCACCGATCCTCACGTGCTCCATTCGCTGCGCAACGAATACGCGGAATTCGGAGCGGCACTGGTCGTCGAGCATCATACGCAGATATTGAACCGGCTGGTTGAGGAAGGCCGCCTTACGCCGGCGCGACTGGAGGGGCGGCGGGTCACCTATCACGATCCATGCTATCTCGGCCGCTACAACGGTGAGACGGCTGCACCGCGCGCGCTGCTGTCGACGATCTCGACAGACTTCGTGGAGATGGAAAGATCCGGCATGCGCTCGCGCTGCTGCGGCGGCGGGGGTGGCGCGCCCGTCACGGATATTTCCGGTGACCGGCGTATTCCTGACATCCGCATGGAAGACGCCAAGTCGGCCGGCGCGGACATCGTCATCACGGCATGCCCCTATTGCGCGCAAATGCTCGAAGGCGTTTCCCAGGCGCGCCTCGAAGTGATCGACATCGCCGAACTGCTGCTCGCTTCGACGGGGGCGAGCCGCTGATGCTTCGGATCAAAAGACAAAGGCGTGTACCTTTGCCGCCCGGCGTCGCGCCGCGCATCGATCCACGCACTCGCGGCACAGATGCCGACGTCACCGGCCTAGCGCGTATCCTGGCGCGCGGCCCGGGTATCGCGCGCCGGAATCCACATGAGGAAAAGCGCCAGCGGCTTCGCCGCGAACTGCGCATCGCGCGGACGGAACCAGGCGCAAGTCGTACACGGCCATCCGCTGAGCCCATAACAGTGGTCGTAGCGGATGATGTTCCGTGGATCATCGCCGTCAGTCTGCCGGAAGAGCCTTGGCCGGACGCGGAACGGGAAGTACTTGGCGCGTCCAGACGGCTCGCCGACGAGATCGGCGGCGGCGTGGTGCTGCTGCGGGTCGGCGAGGGCAGTGCCGCCAGAGATGTCGGTGCGTTTGCCGCGGATCGCTTCGTGCAACTTCCACCGTCGATCGACTTGGACGTGGTTGCCGAACGGCTCCGGACTGTGATGACACGCTTCGATGCCCGCCATATCTTTTTCAGCGAAGGCGGTGCGGACGCTGACCTCGCCCGGCGAATGGCGGTAGTCCTGGAGGATCGGCCGGCGACCTCGCTGCAGGTGCTGTCGCGATGTCAAGCGGTCGTGCTCGAAGCTGGCGGCCGGATCGAAGTCAGCCGCCCGCTCGCGAAAGTGATGACGCTCTCGGCCGGACGGTTCGATCCGCATGACGAAACCGTGCGGCGGGAAAGCCGGAGGGTCATCGTTGAAACGGAAGATGTGGCCGAAGCCGTTCGCGATCTCGGCAAGGCCGCGACGTCGCAACTCGACGCGCCGCTTGGTGAAGCGCGCTTCATCGTGAGCGCCGGAGACGGCGTTACCGACTGGGAGGGTTTCCGGAACGTGGCGGAGGTGCTTGGCGCAACGATCGCCGGAAGCCGGCAGGTCTGCGATGCCGGGCACCTTCCCCGGCATCGACAGGTCGGTGCCTCAGGTACGCTGGTCGAGGCGCGATGCTACCTTGCCTTTGGTATCTCCGGCGCACCGCAACACCTCCAGGGCATACAGCGCTGCCGGCATGTCATAGCCGTGAATACGGACCTCCACGCTGCCATGATCAAGCGTGCGGATTTGGCCATTATCGCGGATGCGCAGGCAGTGATGCCTGCTCTGGCGCGTCTGTCGGGAGCACACGCCAATGGCTGATCTGAAGGTCGCCGTATTGCTTTCCGCAGGCGTCCACCCGGTCTCTGCAAAGTCGCGCATGGCTCCGGGTGACGCACGCGCTCTCGAAATGGCGTTGAAGCTTACGAGCCGACCCGTCGCGCTCCATGCCGGCAACGCATCCAATGATGCGCTCCGCGACTATCTCGGCATGGGCGTCGAGCGCATCCATGTGCTCGGCCCTTGTGGCGAAGGTGACGACGTCGTGCCGGTGCTCGCTTCGGAGATGGCAAACATCGATCCCGACATCGTCCTGACCGGGATGAGCGCCGATGCAGGAGAGGCGAGCGGCATGGTGCCGTACCTTGTAGCGCGGCGGCTCGGAATGAAGCACATATCCAGCGTTGCCGCCGTCGAGGCAATCGAGCGGGGCGAGGCGATCCTGGTTCAGGCCTACAAAGGCTCCGCCCGGCGACGCATGGCGGTGCAGCTGCCTGTCCTCATCTCGGCCAGCGAACTTGCTCCCGCGCCGCGTGCGCGGGCCTTTGCAAAAGCGCGGCGCGGCATTCTCGAACCGGTGATCGTCGAGACGCAGCGCGACGAAGAAGCAGCGGGATGGATGCGAACCACGGCGCGGCGGCGGCCGAAGAAGATATTCGCCGGACAGGCAACGGGCAGCGGCGTGCCGTTTGTCGATTTGACGCCTGACGAGGCCGCACAGCGGATACTCGACTTCCTGAAGGACAAGAACATCATCGGAGGCAAAGGCCAATGACGGCGGAAACCTACGACGTGATCGTCATCGGCGGCGGCATCATCGGTGCAGGGGCAGGACAGCATCTCGCGGCAGCCGGCTTCAGGACCCTGCTACTCGAACGCGGCGACTACGGGGCGGCCACGAGCAGCCGAACGTCGCGACTGCAGCATTGCGGCCTGACCTATTTCTCGGCGGCAAATCATTCGCTTTGGAGTTTCCTGAGCCGGCCGGCCTACGTGCTCGAATGCCTTGAGCTCGCCAGGCGAGCGATGCGGGAACGTGGCGAATTCGTGAAGACGTCTCCCGAGCGGATACGAAAGCTCGAATTCGTCGTGCCATTCAACGCACGCAGCGCAATCTCGGGCCCGCGCGCGCGGCTGGCTTTCGGCATCATGTCGCTGTTCGATCGCGGCGTGCCTCTGGACCTGAAGGTGATGTCGGCTGCCGAGGCGAAGCGTCATCCTGGCCTGCAGGGCATGGCGGGCCTTCACAATGTGCGCGGCGCGCTGTCCTTCACTGAGTACCAGTATGTCTGGCCGGAGCGCATCGTTGTCGAAACGATCATGAAGGCGCGGGACATCGGCCTCGAAGCGCACAACTATGCCGAGGTGGTAGCGATCGGCCGAGCAAACGAAGGATGGTCGGTCGAGGCACTGTTTGCCGGCGGCGAGAGCAGGATCTTCCGGACGAAGGCCATCGTAAACGCGGCCGGAGCCTGGGTGGATGAGATCACCGGTCTCTGCTCGAACTCCGCACCGCCGATGAACTCCGGCGCGAAAGGAACCAACGCTGTCGTGCGACTGCCCGCCTCGATGCGCGGCATCGGAATGGAGACGATCACGCCTGAGGGTGCTCCTTTCTATCTTATCCCGTGGGGCGACCTTCATTACGCCGGGCCGTGGGACACGCCTTCCGATGCTGACCTGGCGGGCTATCGAGCCACGGAGGCCGAGGTGAACGGCATCGTCGACATCATGAGTCAGATTTACCCTGGCATTCCGCTGGAACGTGCCGACGTGCTTTACACCTGGGCAGGGGTCCGGCCCCGCACCGCTCGAAAAGGCGAGGCGATGGGCTCGATGGCAGTTTGCGAGCACGACCTCTCGGATCGCGGGCTCAAGAACTTCTTCGTCTTCACGGGCGGTCTCCTGATGACGCATCGCGACGCGGGCCGACGGCTCACGAAGGCGGTAGCGCGGCGCGTAAAGCCATCCGGACCGACGCGGCCACTGGATTATGCTGCGCGGCTGGTGCCCGACGGCGATCGCGTGGCGGAATCGAGCGTGCGCTGGGCCATCCAGAAAGAACAGGCGCGAACGCTGGAAGACATTCTGCGCCGACGCCTCCCGGTCGGCTGGGACGAGGATCTGGGCCTGGCGCACGCCGAATCCGCCTCCCGCATCGCCGCCGACATGCTTGGCTGGTCCGAAGACGAACGGCAGGCGCAAGTCGCTGATTTCACCGAGGCAACGATCTCACATTTCAACCCGCGCGACCCAGGTCGCTGGATTTCCAAGCCATGACCGAGCTTCAATCCCTCCTCAAGCCTTTCAAGCTGAAGCACCTGACGCTTCGAAATCGCATCATGTCGACCTCGCACGCGCCCGGCTACGCCGAGGACGGGATGCCGAAGGACAAGTACCAGCTCTATCATGCCGAGAAAGCGAAGGGCGGCATTGCGCTTACAAGCTTCGGCGGATCCTCCTCCATCTCGAAAGACTCGCCGCTGCCCTTCAATCAGATCGACGTCAGTGACGACCGCGTCATCCCGTATTTCGAACAGTTCGCCGAACGCGTTCACGGGTACGGCGCGGCAATCATGTGCCAGATCACGCATCTGGGTCGTCGGGGATCGTGGGACACGCGGGACTGGCTCCCGCTTATCAGCCCGAGCACGAACCGCGAGGAGATGCACGGGGCATACGGCAAGGAGATGGAGGACTTCGATTTCCGCCGCGTTCGCCGTCACTTCGGCGAAGCCGCCGGTCGCGTCAAGCAGGGCGGTCTCGACGGCTGCGAACTGATCGCCACGGCCCACCATCTACTGGATGCGTTCCTTTCGCCGGTCGTCAACAAACGGACCGACAAGTATGGCGGCTCGCAGGAGAACAGGCTCCGCTTCGTGATCGAAGTCATAGAGGAGATCCGCGGCGTTGTCGGCAGCGACTTCATTCTCGGCATGAAGTTCGTGGCGAACGAACTGCAGGAAGGCGGACTGGACGCAATCGAGTGCCTGCGGATCACGCAGGCACTCGCGGCCACGGGCATGCTGGACTACATCAACGTGCACCAAGGGAATGGGGACACGGTCCGCGGCCTCCAGAGCATGCTGCCGGATATGTCCTACGACTCCGGCGCGTTCCTTTACCTTGCGTCAGCTGTCAAATCAGAGGTGGACATCCCGGTGTTCCACTCGTCGGCGATCCGCGACCTGGCGACCGCGGCGCGCGCCGTGGCCGAAGGTCATGTCGACATGATCGCCATGACACGCGCGCATATAGCGGACCCTCATCTGGTACGGAAGATGATGGAAGGCCGCGAGGACGACATCCGCCAATGCGTAGGTGCCAACTATTGTATCGACCGGGTAGGGGAAGGTCATCCGGCCAGTTGCATACAGAACGTGTCCACAGGTCGCGAGGGGCAACTGCCCCATGATGTTACGACCGCCGTGTCTCGCCAGAAGGTCGTGGTCGTTGGCGGCGGACCGGGCGGAATGGAAGCCGCACGCGTCGCTGCGCTGCGTGGACATGAGGTGGTTCTATTCGAAAAAGAGGCTCAACTGGGTGGCCAACTGCGCTTGGCCCGTGTCCTCGGCTGGCGCGAGAACATGGGCGGCATAAGTCGCTGGCTAGACATGCAGGTGCGCAAGCTCCGTGTCGATGTGAGGACCTCGACAGCGGCGACGGCCGAATTGGTACTGGCCGAGAATCCCGATGCCGTCATTATTGCGACAGGCGGAAAGCCCAATATCCCGGACATTCCTGGGCGCGAGTACATCACATCCAGCTGGGACATACTTTCCGGAGCAGCCAAGCCAGGTGAAAACGTACTCGTCTATGACGTCACGGGCGACACACAGGGCCTGACGGTCGCCGATTTCATGTCGGAACGCGGCTCGCTTGTAGAGATCGCCGCTCCAGACCAGATGATCGGCGCGCATATGGGAGGAACCGCTCGTATCAACTTCATGAAACGCCTGCATGAACGCGACGTTATCATGACGCCCGGCTACTACCTGCGCTCTGTTTATCTCGAGGGGAACGCCCTGATCGCCGTATTGCGCGAGGCCTACAGCGACCGGGACCAGGAACGGGAGGTAACGCAAATCGTGGCGGAGAATGGTGTGCTGCCGTCCGACGAACTCTACCGGCAACTGCGACCTGCATCGATCAACCTCGGCGAACTCGACCATCAGGCTTTCACGTCGTTGAACCCGCAGACGATCGTCAACAACGAGGGGGGCAAGTATCGGCTCTTTCGCATCGGCGACGCGGTCTATAGCCGAAATATCCATGCAGCGATGTTCGACGCGGCCCGATTGATGAGAGGTCTGTGACATGTCAGCCGATGGCATGATCCACATCGATGCCGCTCGGATACGGGAAATGCTTTCATATCCGGAGCTCATCGAGGCGTTACGGGTTTCCCATGCCGAATATGCGATGCCTCAGCTCGATCGAAGGATAACGGAGTCTCCTTCAGGTGATCGCTTCGTCAATCTTACTGCCTGGATACCGGGTCGGGCGATCGCGGTGAAGATGGTAGGCGTGTTTCCCGAGAATGTGAAACTGGTGCCGCCGCAGCCGTCGGTCCAAGGTATCGTCGCCCTCTTCGAAGGCACCACAGGTAGAGCACTGATGACATGCGACGGAGCAGAAATCACTTACCGCAAGACCGCAGCAGATTCAGCTCTCGGTGCAGATTACCTCGCCCGAAAGGATGCCAAAACACTTCTGGTCCTCGGAGCGGGTGGACTGGCGCCTCATATGGTCAGGGCGCATCTCGCGGCCAGGCCGTCACTTCAGAATATCCTGATCTGGAACCGGTCTCCCGAAAGGGCCGAACTCGTTGCGCAGGAACTTGCCGGTGAAGGTATCAACGCGACACCGTGGTCGTCGCTGGAAGCTGCTTTGCCGGAGGCTGACATCATCTCTTCAGCGACGATGGCGAAGCAGCCGCTGATCCGTGGGGCACTGCTGAGGCCGGGGGCGCATGTCGATCTGGTCGGTTCTTATCTCCCCGACATGCGCGAGGCCGACGATGAAGTGCTCAGCAGGGCCGCAGTGATCTGCATGGATACCCGCGAAGGGTACGACTGCAGCGGCGATATCATCCAGCCCATCGAAAATCGCACGATCCGCTTCGAGGATATCAAGGCCGATCTGTTCGAGTTGTCCCGGGGTACGCATCGCGGACGCCAGTCGGAGACGGACATCACCGTTTTCAAGAACATTGGCGGCGGGCATCTCGACCTATTTGCCACCTTGGCACTTCACGACAAGGTCGCAAAGCGTCCGTCGTAAATCCTTTGGATCGCGATTGCCGAGCGCTTCGGACACTATGAAATCCGTCATCCGGAGGAACTCCACGACGGACCGGCGATGTCGCTGCTAACTAGAGGGAAATTTAGAGGGAAATTGTGACGCTCGGCACACCGCGCGCCGGTCTTCAGCGAGAAACGGATACTCTCGGACTTCGGTGACGAACGCCGTCTCTTCGCCGATCGGGACGGCCAGCTTCATGCCGACCATGCGCTCTCGCAGGTCAGCGGGGATTCGCTGGACGAATTGCTGCTTGGAGGAACCTGTTCGCTTCACGGGACGGACCAGCCGATAGAGCATAGTTGCACACCTTTGTAACACAGTCAGGCGAGCGCAACATGCTGATTTGGCTTATCTTCTTGATCTTGTTCGGATAACAAGAAAGATGGTGCCAGAGGCGGAATCGCCTAAGTGAGTTATCTATCTGAATTTATTGTATAAAATTCAGTATGGATAACCTCGAATACCCGCGTAATTACCCAATCCAAATTCATACCGGTGGTTCGATTCCATTTTCCACAGGAAATTGCCCTGTTTAGATCTGTGCTGGCGGCGCTTGGCTTTGCGCGTTCACTTGGTTGGACCTCCGTGCGCTTTCTTATCATGGCCTGCTTTCGGCCCTGTTCACAGAGCATAACAGGCTGGCGGTCAGGGCTGCGCGCTCGTCGCCCTAATGCGTGTCGCGCTCCGACCAGGGAGTGACAAGGGACCCGGCAAACTGGCGGGCGGCCACACCACCAGCACGTGGTGATCGCCAACAAGCGGTTCGCTTCGTAATTATTCGTGCAGCCTTGTTTGGCCAGTTCCGCTTTTAAGGACGGTTACGTCATTTCCTCCTTCAGCGAGCTTTCTTATGTGGGCTACGGCCGCGTCGCATTTGGGGCCGTTCCCACTGCGTAGAGGAGGCTTCGCGGCAGCTTCCTGTTTCCTGCTCTCGCCGGCATCCAATTCCTTCAGCTGCTTCCGGAGCTTGGTGGGTTCGTCGCTTAACGCCTTGCTTTCGGAGTTAAGCCTTTCCGCCTCCTTCTGATTTCACCCATAAAGTCTCCAAGGTTCTGGTCCATCTGCTCGCCGGCCCTGATCACCCCGCAGGATTCCGCGGTACTGGAACCGATGTTCGCAATCATTGAATTGAGTTCGGCAACGGTCGTGGTGATCGTTGCCGTCTCGCAGCTTTCCAGCCTGGCCGTGACTTCAACGGATTGCTGGAGCAGACCGAGGATCACCGCCTGCTGCGAGCCGCTATCGCAGGCAGGTCTCCCGGCGAGCGCGTTGTACTGTCCGGCGATCGAATCCTGAAAGGCGTATATCAGAGCGGCAGTCCGCCCGGGCCACATCAAACGCAGCCAGCGAAATGAGGGTGGCCAGGAAAAGTTGTCCAACTTTGATCATCCCGTCTCGGCGCGCTCGCCGCCCCCGCCTAACGCTTTTCAGATTGCCGGGCCAACACACACACTTTCTCGTTGACCGGGGTGCTGTCAGCCGGATTGATCGTCGCAAATCGTCACTCCGCATCTCGGCCACGTCGACGGACCCGAGCTTCAGAGCCGCCCGCTCCGTACCGGAAAGCTCGGGTCCATCTTCCCCCATCCAGGCATATCGATTCTCTTCATGCCAACAAAACCCGCGTGTGCACTGCCGTCGATCCGGCTTTTGGATCGTCGGTCCTGCGCGTCGGTGCAGAGGTGGGGCTAGACGCGTGCGGCATTGGACGGTTCGGCTTGAATACGCCCGCCAACTGCTGGTTGCCAAGAGAGGGGCCGACCGAGTTCGGGTGTGCAAAGCCAGCGCACGACACCAGCAGCAGTCCAACTCGCAACAGGCTTTTCTTTGTCACCTCAGAAGACCCCAGCCATTTCTACCCGCATCATGGCGACGGCGAAGCTCGACTCTGAAGATCCGCGCTCGCGGGCCGATGATCGCGTGGTTTAACCTTCAGCTATCTTGCCACGTTGCTGCCACTCCCAAATGGGAGTCGCGGCAACGGCATGTCTCTGAGAGTGATCGGAATCAATGGCTACGGGCGCCACAGCCCGAGGAGGATGTCCATTCCGCGTTCTCGAACGCTGCTGCTTCGACGATCTGGACGAGTCGATCGTTCCTTGGCGTTGAGGCGTGGTGATGAAGATAGCACCCGCCTGTTTGGAAAAAGCTGAGATGCACGAGTTCTTTTGGTACAAGTCCTGCAACGTGCTGGCAAAGGCGATCTGGACAGCCGTAATGCCTGGCGGCGCCCTTAGAAATCGATTTCGGCTGGTCCGTCCGGCGGTGCCGTTACTATACGCGCTGGCGACGGGCGCGGTGCCGACCCCGTCGGCAGCCGCAGAGTTCGACGGCGCCGAGATCACAATCAGCGATGCGGTCGACGTCAGTGTCTACTTTCGGAAGGGTGCTCTGTACCTGACTCAGGTCTCGGCGTTCGATGCCTTTGCGGACGATGTTACCTTGAATGCGGTGCGGATACCTCAATCGGGCGGAAAGGGGTGCCGCAAATACAGAGACAGCGTCGGCGGGCGGCCGGGCAGGCATTGTTACGAAGTCCGCCAATCTGGTGAAGGTCGATGGCATATTGTCTCAAGCCTGCATGCATCGGCCGGGGGCGGCTACCCATCCGACCGCAGGGAGATGGTTCTCGAGGTCACAGTCGGTGCGGGCGAAGACAATTGCAAGGCCCGTCTCGTGAGTTCCCGACGCGAATATTTCGGTATCAGCAGATCGAGGCAGGAGGATGTGAAATGCTACGGCGGCTCCACGCCGCCGCGTCCAAGCATCATCGAGATCCTGGACAGAAAATATCTGAGGTGAGCCGCCGTGCGTCTACATGGCGGTCGTGTTCCGGCTGCACCCGGCAATTCCCGGCTAAGAGACGAGATGGCGACTGTTGCTTTCAGGATATGCAACCATGTTGCCCCCTCACCGGAAATCAGCTGGAGAGTAGAATGCGAAGCCCGCCAGTACGGGCCACTCCCAAATGGGAGTTGAAGAAGCGAGCCGACCGAGAAAGCTTGGCTGCGATGGTGATTGGAACCAATAGCCGCGAGAAGACTCCAAAAAAACAAGGGGGGAGCCGTATGCGCGTGTTTTCCGGTCGCAATGCGCTGGCGAAGGCACTCTTTGCCGGAATGCTATCGTTCCACGCAGGGCTCGCCCGAGCCGAAGGCGGCCCGGCGCCTCAAGTTAACGACAACGTTAGCGTAGCTTCGTTCTGTCTCGGAGAGGACGCCTTCGTGACGGCAGGGATTTTCGGCGGACTTTTCAAATGGAGTCTGGAAACCGGCAAGGTTGTCTCGACTTACACATTTCCGAAAGAGCCCTCCATATTCACGGCAAGATGCTTATCGCACGGCACGCGAATCGCCATCGGCCTGGACAGTTTTATGGTCGCGGTCTGGGATGGAACATCCGGCAAGATCAACGACATACTGACCGGCAAAAGCCCTGAAGCGGATCCTGACGACGGGGGGATGTCGCCCTTCGTTAAGGCGGTTTCGGTGAGCGACGACGCTAAGCTAATTGCCGCAGGTCATGGGAAAGCGTAGACATATGGACAGCGGACGGAGGCAAGTTCCTGAGGCAGATCAAGACCGAAATGCTGGCGGATGGAGTTGCATTCATCAACGGCGGTAGGGAGATCGCGATACTGGACTCCGGAAGCGGCGGAAATCTTACAATGGTCGTATGGAACGTTCGGACCGGCAAGCGTGTCCGCGAATTTGCGCCCATGAGTCCCATGAGTGACGCGTCATCGATCTCTGTCGTCTCCGCCGATGGCAAGGTAATGGCATCTGGCGGCCTCTCCGGCTTTGTCACGGTTTGGGATGTCAGAAGCGGCAAACTCAAGTCACAATTCCAGGCCGCTGACGATATGATCGAAGCGCTGGCTTTGGCACCAGACAAACGCTCCGTCCTCGTCGGACAAGAATCCGGCGAGATCGCATGGCTGGACGGGGCCACGGGCGAAAAGATCGGCAAACTGGTCGGTCATACCGAGAAAGTGACGACCGTTTCTTTTTCGCCCGACGGCAGTCGGATCTTATCCGGTAGCGCTGACGGGACGTTCCGCCTTTGGGACGCGAAGGGGAAAAAGACGATCCTCATCGGCGAGGCCGGCAAGACCGGGTGGGCAAGTTGGACGCCGGAATTCGCTTTCGTCACCTCACCCCGTGAAGCCTTCAGAGTGTTCTCGCACTTGGATTATCAGACAGGTCAAGTGACTCCCAATCCGGATTTCATTGACGACAAGGCCAGTCCCGACCGCGTATCTCAGGCTCTCGCCCAATGACCTCGATATATTCAGCGGAACCGCTACATTCAGTGAAGTCCGTCAAGCAAAGAAGGCATCTAAACCCGAACGACGATGGTCGCGGTAGCAGGCGCCGATCTTGCCTATCTCACCCGCGACAAGAGCAGCATGAGCTGTCCTTGCCGCGACGTGTCGGTCTTGTGAAGGATAGCTTTCAGCCTCGTCCTGGCGGTCCCTTCCGTGATACCGAGCTGGTCGGCGGCGTCGGTGACGGATTCCCCGAGAAGCAACCTCCTGCAGAAAGATACCTCCGAAGGCGTGAGACCGTAGAGCGTGGGGAGCGACGCAAGATCTGCCGCATCCGCGCATTGCAAGCCGAGATCGACGACTAGGACCAGGACCATCCGACGCGGCGGAAGCAATGACATGATACCCGCGGGCGACGGTCGAGGAAGCGGAATGCCAGCGACCGATACCTGCCAAGCCCCGGTGGCGGTTCGGAAGGCAATGCGCGAGGTGAGCGTCGGCGTTCCTGTCGACAGCTTCTCAAGTGCCGCTCCGAAGTGTGCATCAGCGTCCTTATCCATGAGGTGGCAGCGGCCGTTGTGGACGGCCACGCCCTGCCCCGAGGAAAAGAGATGCTCCGCCATCGGGTTTGCTTCGCGCAGCAACCGATCGCCTGTTACAACGAACGCTGCACACCGGCTGCGCTCCACCAGGGCCGCCTCAACGACGGCCGCCTCCGCGTCGGTGCGGAGCAGGCGGGCCAGGTTGACGGAGCGCTCGAAGCTGCCTCGGACTCGGCGCAGAATTTCCAATCCGGCCTTTTCGTAGACATCCGAAATTGAGAGCGGGAAATGCAGCAGAACATGTACCGCCTCATCGAGCTCGCCGACGAGCTTCATGCCGATGGCAGCTTCCGTATTCTGCGGCAGCAGCCAGTCGTTGTAGAATTCTGATTTGGCGATGCGTCTTACCGGATACACGTCCTCGGACGCGGCGATGGTGGTGCTCGTTAATGACGTCCAGTAGGCCGCCCATGGATTGACGTAGGCGAAGTGGTCGGCCAACGAGCGGACGAAAGCCGGATCCATGTTCTGGATCGACAGGAAGTTCAGGCGGCTTTCCGCGAAATTCATGTTGTAGAGGCAACCCCACGCCCCGGGGAAAGCACTGCTCAGCGCCGCCGGCACCTCATCCCACAATCCGCTGCCGAAGGTAGCGGCATCGATCGCCGCGGAAACCTCTGCGCCGATGGCTGCCACACGATCTTCGTTGTAGACGTCTAGAGATATCGCGTTACCCCCCCCCTACGCGCCCAGCCCGCTGTCTGCGGCTGGACCAGCTGCCCTCATTCCCAAACGGAACATATACAGCCTATCGCTTCCCGTAAAGAAGCGTTAGACTGTACGTCAACTGATTCTATATTTCGTCCACATCCCGCCGCAGCCTAGCTATCGAACATTTGTTGCCATGCCCGCATGACGGCTCAGCACTCATTGTACTCGTCGCAAAGAAACTCTGACACGCACTTTCTCTGCGCGATGTCGTAATATGCACTGTCGTCCAGCTTGCGTTTGCACCTCTGGTCATACCTGTCGGGATAGACACAGATGTAAGGCAGACTGCCAGATGCTTTGTAGGGACTTGGCATCAATTTCCCATTTACCTGTGCGCAGTATGATTTTTTTGATATGGCTTGTTCGGCGCCAAGGGAGGGACCGACCAAGATCGGCAGGGCCAGACAAACAACAATCCACCGGGCAAGGATACATTTCTGCGCCATCTCAATAATCCAATCTGTCTTTCTTCAGTTGACCCTTGAGCAGAGCGGCTAGGCCCACTCCAATGGGGTCGACAACTTTGTTCCGTGTCCACATGGGACAGCGAGAGGCTGTTTCGGCATGTTGCGATGCTGCGCACCGTCATCAGCCGACAGGCTGGTGACGTTGTTCCAGCCACCGATGGGGCTAGCCTCGAACACCACCGTCCCCACTCGGCGTATCTCGCCTATAGAGCCTGTTCCGGTAGGACTCGTATTCTTGGCGGGAGCAAAGCAAGCCGTTCATCCTGGCCATCGCCGCACGCAACTGGGCCTTCTTCGGCGGACAATGGGCCGCCACGATTTGCTCAAGGTCATTGTAGCCATCAGTGGCCATGGTGCATCCACGGAGTTGTTCCTTGGGAGACTTGGCTAGCCTCTTTATCTGCGCCTCAACTTTCCTGGCGGCGTCGATTGTCTCCTGCACATTCTGGCATGCCTCGCCATTGGGATCGCCGGCCGGTTTGGTTGCCTGACGACCGGGAACGCCACCGCCTGTCCTCGACGCATACCAGGAACATGTCTCGCCAGTGACGGACTGGGTGTACTTTCCAGACATAGAACTTCCGCTTGCGGTCCCTGAGAAGGAAGCCCGATTGCCAAAGAAATTGGTCGTGCTGAACTGGATTGAGGAACCGCTTAGTCGGCCGGAGTTGATCTCTCCGTTGGTTACTCTGCCTGAGACTGTTCCGTTATCGTCTATGGTAAGCGACAGGGACCCTGACCCCCACGAGCATTTTATGCTACCGGACCAGGAGCTTGCGGCCGAAGCATCGACGCACAGCAATGCCAGCATGCCAACTGCGACCAACAATCTCATGCAAATCCCCGTCAATGCCCCAATTCGCAGGAATCCCGTTAAAACCTACGCGCAATGCCGATCTGGATCGTATGGCTTTGCAGGGCGCCGTCGAATCTTTGCCCTCCGGGCGCGGATGCTAGTCCTGCATTTTCAATTCGCTTGAACCTGTATCCAGCATCGAAGCCCCACCTAGGTGCGAAGTCATACTGAAAGCCGCCGCCCAATTGCCAAGCGAAGGCGACATTACCATTCACCTTGGTTTCACCGCCCGGAGTGGGCCATGTGCCATTTAGATTTGCCCATGCCGCACCTGCGCCACCGCCGAAATATGGCGTGATGGAATAAGGGGTTGGTATGTCGGCCCAGACGTTGCCAAGCAGATAGGTTGCAGCCACATGATGTCCGTTCGTGTCGCGCGCAGAAGACAGGACCACGCCTCCAGCCACGTCTGAAACTCGGTCCGTACCGAATTCTTGGTGGGACAATTCAGCCTCCACCCGCGCCCATCCAAGTACGCGCATGCCTACACTCGCCCCGGCGCTCCAGCCCGTGGACAGGTCATACTGCTCGTAGAAGTTCGAATTCCAGTCGTTGCGCAGCTTCGAGCTGAAGCTTGAACCGACGAATATCGATGCATAATATTTTCCCGGACTAGACGGCTGGTCGCCTTCGCCTGCGGATGCAGCAATCGACATCGAGCTTGCGGCGACGGCCGCAAACAACAGAGTTCGAATTCCCTTTGCAGACAAACCATCCTCCTGCCCGACGCTTGATTGAACGATCTTGAGCGATTCAGGATTCGTCGGCAGCCCCCATATGGGAGGTATTCGAACAGGATGTGACGGTGACGAGGAAGGTCGGCGCAATCGGCCAGGCAGTTTTTTCCGGAATCCATTCACTCGGCAGCTTTCCTGACCGCTTTCGGTCACGCACCGGCCAAGGTCACCTCGGACCCATAGTGTTAGGTTTCACCCGATAGACCCAAGCTCGGTGGCTCTCGAAGTATGCCGAGAGGCTGGCGGACGCGGGCGGCACTGTCGTAGACTGAGGTTTGCTGCCCGTGTCACCTTTGCAGCGGCACCGGAAGGCAGCGATTGCGATCATGATCCTCTACAAGTACGTGCCGTTTGCGGTGGGTGCGCAGATACGCGGGCCCGGACTCTGGCAGGCATTCTCGCAAAGCTGGAAATCATAGCCAAGGCGGATCACGAGATAGATGATCCAACCGATTTTCCTTTGCCGCAAATCGTTTCGATCCTTCAGGATTTGAAGGCGATTGCTGGAGGTGTGCATGTCGAACGTCCCGGCCGATCCACCATTCGCGCGGACGTCACCGGTTACTTGACCATGGCGGAAGCCTGATGCGTCTGGAGAGGGGCGACGGTGACGCTCGTTGATCCCAAGCGTCCGGATTCGGTTAGAGCTCTGTCCGCATTTGATTCCTCGCACTGAACCGCCCTCGATCGCAGCCGAGGCAAACACCGCATCCTTAGTTGCCAACTGGCGGGGGCGTCCACTGTCCTCAGCAATGCGCTCGGTTGGATTAAGTTGGTCGCGGCTGGCTTTCCTGCATCCCGCTTTCATATCGACGGCGTCCCGTCTGGCCGAGCGGCTTTGTCCTTCGGCTGCCACCGGATAGGATCGGCAACCCAGCAATCAATCTCGGATTCTTGCCAGCCTGCGCCATTGACGCTGATCTTGATCTGGGCAGGGAAGGTACCTTCGGCGATCTTGCGGTAGAGGGTGGAGCGGGTTAGCCCGGTGCGGAAGAGGACGGTTTTGAGGCGGATGATCCGGTCTGGTTCTCGCATGGTTTGTCCTGCCTCCTGCTGGTTGTTGCTGACCGCTGTCGGGACCAGTTGGGCAGGGTATTGGTAGGCACGCAAGAAGCATGACCCCGTCGGGCGGCCATAGCGTGGTGTCGGCGGCAGATCGGAGGGTTACAGTCCGATGCCGCGACCTCGACCAAGATCGATGCCGTGGTTGAACGCGAGTTCCACACCCAGACGCCGGCCGGATTCGACTTCGATGCCAAGCGCCTTTTTATGATTGGCAAGAAGGGACTCAAGCTGCGGATCGCGTTCGAGGCTCTTGGCCATATCGGACATAGCCGAGCGGGTTGACTTATATCCGGACATGTCGCCGGCCTCGTATTGGTGCTCGCTTGTTCGGTGGAGCTTCTGCCACCTTTTCACGAAACGGTCGGCGCGGCGGGTCGGATCGGCTTCTGGCCCGGTGCGGATTTCCGTTTCAAGCTGGAGAGCGAGCACGACGCGATTGACGCGGCCGGCCGACGCTTCACGAACCAGCTTGGGTTTCTTCGCATAGGCCGCTTCGGCATCGCGCCAGCCATGCGCCCGAACCTTCTCGAACGCGCCCCGGGCATCCCTCAATTCGCGCATCTGTTCGGGACTGCCCTGCCCGTCGCCATTTCCAGTGCTGACGATCGCGTCAAGCGCACGCGCGTGACGCACAAGCGCTTTCGTGCGAGCGCCGGGCAACGCCGCCTCTGGGTCCACCGGCGCATCCACCTCGCGCTTCGCTCCCCTGGCGGCCGCTTCTCTTCCAAGCGCGGTGTCGGCATCGCCGTTTTGTGCTTGGCCGTCTTCCCTTCCCGGCCTGTACCCATGGTCCTGGCCAGGCTCGACGTGTCCGGGCGAGCGCAACCCGTCGAGCAGCCCGCCGATCCTGTCGCGCAGCCTCTCCGGTACGACCCGACGTACGATCTCGACCACGCGCCGTCGGAAGCTGATCCCGCGCCGCTCGGCATAGCTCTGCACCGGATCAATCCAATCGTAATCAGAAGCCATGTCCTTGGCGCGGTCGCGTGACAGCGTGCGGACGAGACGGTCGCGGGTTGCGAATTCATCCCTGCCGTAGTGCAGCTCCATCCCATCTCGATGCCGCGATAGGGCAACATAGCTCCCATGCGCGTCCATGCCCGGGGTCGCCAGCACATGCGTGCGGTCGACTGTCATGCCCTGCGCCTTATGGATGGTTGCGGCATAGCCGTGGTCGATGTTCGCATAGTCTTTCAGGTCGAAGCGCACAGACCTGCCGTCGTCGGTCTGGACTCTCATTCTCTGGACGCTAACCTCCTCGATCACCCCGAGCGTGCCGTTCTTGACGCCGAGCGACCGCTCGTTGCGCAGAAACATGACCCGGTCGCCGCGTGCGAAGTTCCTTGCACCGCGCTCGACATCCACGTGAACATCGCCCCCGAGATCTCCGGCAGCGTGCATGCGCTCGCGCGCTGCCTTGTTGAGCGCGCGTACTTCGTCGTTTGTGTGGGTGAGAATAATCCGGCTTGCTTCAGGCTCTGCCTGCCTGTCGCGATCCCAGCGCTCGACAAGATCGCTGCGCGCCGCATCACGCGAAGCAGCCTGGTGCACCATGCCTTGGGCGTCATAGGCGCTGATCGCAGCGCCGATCCTGCCGGTTGCAAGGTCGCGCGTGGCCGCACGCTGCCAGTCTTCGCGCTGCCGGCGCACCTGGCCGATCTCGACGCCGCCGTGGCGTTCGTGGATCGAACGGAATGCGGCACCTGCCTCGATTGCCTGCAACTGCTGCGGATCGCCGACCAACACGACCTTTGCGCCAACGTCCACAGCATGGGAGAGCACGCGCTCCAACTGGCGCGTGCCGACCATGCCGGCCTCGTCGATCACCAGGACATCGCGGGCGGTGAGCAGATCGCGGCCCTGTTGCCAGCTATGTTCCATGCTGGCGATGGTGCGCGACGAGATGTTTGAACCGCCTTCAAGATTCTCGGCCGCAATGCCGGAGAGCGCCGCGCCTCGAACCTCATAGCCTGCTGCCGTCCAAGCCTGGCGCGCCACGCCCAGCATGGCGCTCTTGCCCGTGCCGGCAAAACCGACAACGACACCAAGACCGCGGCCGTCCGTGATGTGCTCCAGCGCATCGCTCTGCTCGCCTGACAGAACAAGGCCGCGCTGCCTGGCATACGCCACAGCCGTCGCACGAACCGGCTCACTCACCGCATGCTGTCCCTCTGCAGCCATGCGTTCCGCCGCATGATGCAGGCGCTGTTCGGTCTCGATCATTTGCCGTGTGGTGAAGCGATCTTCTCCGAGTCCATCCTTGCCGAGTTCGATGAGATCGGGCGCTCTGCTGATGGCTCCCATCACCGCGTCGAACTGCTCCATTCCATCGCTGTGCCGATGCGCGAACTTCGCAATGTCCTTTCGGGTAAAGGTCGATTGCTGATGCGTGATCGCATCCAGCGCCACGGATGGATCGGCGACGATCCGCGCGCCATTGTTGCGCGCGATCTCGCGATGCAGCTCGGCGCGATCGGCTTCAATGCCGGCAGTGTCGAGGCCGACGCCCTCGATGCGTTGCGCCGGCGCACCAATCTGTGTTTGCGGCTCCAGGGCAATGCCCTGCGCTTCCAGGCTGCGGTGATCGATGCGGGCGTCGATGTCGAGTTCGGCAAGGCGATCGTTGGCAAGTTCGGCCCAACGCTCGCGCCAGCGCTCGACGATCTCGGTGCGGTTCCAGTCGCGCACCTTTGCGCCAAAGCCATCCTCGTCCACGGACCGCATGGTGAGCATGACATGGGCATGCGGTTTTGGACTGCCATCCTCCGCCCTGTCCCAATGCACGTTGAGGTCGGCGACCATGCCTTGGCTGACAAACTCGGCTTGAACGAAGTCGCGCGCCAGTTCGACACCCTCCCTCTGGCTTAGTTCGCGCGGCAGGGCGAACTCCACCTCGCGGGCAAGCTGCGCATCCTTCCTCACCTCGAAGGTCTCGACATCGTTCCACAGCCGTTCACGGTCACCCCAGGCTTCCGGCGCATTCTCCGGCAGCAAGACCTCGGAATGGACGACGCCACGCTTGGCCGAGAAGTCATGACTGCGTTCGATGCGTTCGTCGCGCAGTCGCGAAGCAGAGCGGTAGGCGGCTGACGCCACAGCACTGCTCCCAGCCTTGCGGCCAATGACCTTGACGTGAAGATGATAGATCGCCATCGCGACCAGATCATTTGCACGTCAAAGCGCACGTCGGCACGACGTATAAGCGCGCCCTCCCTCGAAAAATCTCGGGATGGACCAGCCCGTCCCGGGCTGTCTCGGCAACCCTGAAGCCTTCCGGCGGACGCTCCCCTATCATCGCCACATCGACAATCGATGGAGACAGCACATGCGTAAACCACGGGACTTCGACACCGAATTGAAGGCGCTGGACGAGAAGGCGCGGGAACTCAAAACCCGAAAGGTGCAGCAGCTTGGCGAGCTGGTGGTCGCCACCGGTGCCGATCAGCTCAGCAGCGATGTACTGGCCGGCGCACTCGTCGCGATCGCTGAGACGAAAGAACCGTCAAAGCGCGAGGCATGGGCCAAGCGTGGGGTGATGTTTTTCGAGAGCAGGCCCCGGCGAACTGCTCCGGCATCTGAAAGCAACCGGCGTAGCGGTCCAGCACAACAAGGCAGCCCACAATCGCCGGAAAGCGGTTCTGGCTCGCGATGACATGCGCACTTGGCAGGTCGAACGCCGCAAGCGCACGCGGCATCTGATCGAGCTCGGCGGTCTCGTCGCCAAGGCAGGCATCGTCGAGCTCACCAATGACGATCGCGCTATCATCTACGGCGCGCTGCTTTGGATCGCCGCCAAGCTGCAGAGCCATGAAGGCGAGCATGCGCGCGACCTATGGGCCGCGAAGGGAAAGCAGGCGTTCGATGCGGAGCGACATGACGGGCAAAAGGGCGAGTAGACGTAGCGAGGGTTGGAGCGAGTGGCGGGCGGAGCGAAGCCTCGAACAGCGAGGTCCGCCCGTGCTAAATCAGCAGGGTATGCCGCGCTTCTGCATGTCGAGATGGCTCGATTGGCGCCGGAAGGCGACAGGCAGCTTTCAAGGTAGCAAACCGCTAAACGAGTCGGCATCCAATCGAAGGAGGTTCCAGACTTACCGAAACATGGGCGGCTACGAAATCGGTGAGGGATACGCGCAAGATCGTGAGAGCGGATCGGCTTGTCGGTTCGCTCCATCAGCGCTCGAGCGGAAAGTAGAGCCGACGGCCGGCAGTCAGATCGGTGAAGAAAGCCAGGCCTTGACGGCTACGCGGATTGGGCAGCGGGAAGATCCTGGCTTTCTCGGGATGAAGCGCGTCGGTGATGTAGAGGATGCGATACCGTTCGCGGCGGTCAGCCTTGCATGAATCGGCGCGCCGAAACTCGCTGGGGCCAAGTTCCAGCGATTGAACCTGAAGAGGCCCTGGAATGGTTGTGCTTTTGACCTCAAAATACCAGCGCGTGGCGCCGTTCGCGATTTCAAAGTCGTATCCCAGAAAATCGTCGCCGCCTTCTCCAAAGACTTGCTTGCGATACATGGACCGCCAGCAGCTCTCGTCTACGACACGGTTGCCTCCGAATTTGAGCTTTAACCATTCGAACGCGATTGCCTCGCCAAAGAACCCGATGAGTTCGCGTTCCTCGTCGGTGAGGCGAGAGCCACCGCCACCACCCCCTCCACCGCTCCCCGATCCACCTCCGAGATTGATCTTGGGAGCGGTCCCCTTCAGGGTGCGGGCCGAGGTCTGTAGCAAGATTGCGTTGCTGGCGACCAGGTTGTTGATCTGATCGACAAGGCTCCCCATCCCATCGACACCGAAGGTGAAGGTTCCGCCTGAGTAGTTCATCTGCTTCTTGACTGTCGTGGCGGCAATCCGTGCCGCTTCATCGGCCTTGGCAAGCAACGCGCTCTTCATCTGTGATGGCCAGGTTTTCAAAGCTCGACCAGTCGTTCGGCACCATCCCCGCACGCAAGAGCCATGTCATGGCCTCGTCCCGATCCAAGCGGTTGAAATCGGCCCATCCGCCACTTAGCGCCGCGTTGACGGCCGCTGCTTCGACCTCAGCGAGTTTGATATAGCGTTCGCGCAACGGATGCTCGGCAGCCAAGCGTCCAAGCACTGCGACCCGAAGATCGGGGATCATGCTTCTGACCAGCTTGAGATTGGCTTCGCGAACTGCGTCGCGTTGCTGACGGGAGACTGTCGGCTCTGAATGCCAACCCGCCCCGTGATCCTCCATCCACCGATCAAGCCACGCTTGCATTTCGGTGTGGAGCAACTCCGCATGCGCGACACCATAGCCGGCAGGAAGCTCCGGACGCAGCGCATCGCGAGCAGCGACATAGGCAGCAAGGCTTTCGCCAGCGTCGAACGTTGATTGGTGGGATGCGCGGATACTTTCGCGGATCGCTCCCTCCTTGCGCGACAGGAAAGTTGCAAGCGTCGCGCGATGGCGCTCTGTCAGATCTATTGTTGCATAGGGAGGCCCCAGCGCGGCAATAACGTCGTTCAAATGCTGCAGATCGAGCCGCAGCGAGATTGCGATTGCAGCAATGTCATTGGCGTCACGACAGCGTCTGACAATATCGCGCGGCGGCTCCGGCAGCGATACGCCGATCCGCTCAAGCAGCCTGGCGACGTCTTCTTCATGGACCATTCCGGCGCCAACGACAAAGCGCTCAGCGACCGCGGCGTCCGCGAAGTAGCCGACGAAAGGACGGATGGTGCGCAGCAGATTGGCGATCGAGGCCCGTGTCGCGCCCAGCACATTCTTGATCTCTTCGACGGGCACCCCAAGGATTGCCGCATAGTCTTCAAATGTCGCGGACAGACCGGTGGCGCCTAGTTCGGCCGCGAAGGCAAGCAAGGGTTCCCCCACAATATTTGGCGCCCCGACGGCAGCGGCTATCGCAGGCGCCAATCCGACGAGCACCTGCTGAGACGCGGCCATCGTTTCCGAATAAAGGATGGTCGGACCCTCCGCGCCGTTCAGCAAGAGCGCGCGCTGGTGGAAGCGCGGGACCGGTTCACTGAGGTCGCCAACCCGGAGATCGAGCGATGCCAGTGCACGCGTCCGAACGGTTGATAGGTGCGCCAATGTTTCCTCAGCATTGCCGCGATAGAAGCTGGCGCGATAGCGCAAGGTCAGCGCAAGAACCTGCCGTACACCGTCGCCAAAGGCATCTTCGAGCATCGGGTCTTGAGAACTCGCCACGACCGTCTGTCCCTGCGATTCATAGCGCGCTTCTATCTGCGAGGCTCGCTGCACGGCCGGAAAATGCTGCGCGAGGTAATTGGCGACAGCTTTGGCGCGCGCCGGTGGCGGCTCGATCAGGACCGTGCTCGCGTTAGCCTTGGCGGTGGCTGCAAGAATCTGACGATCATCGCCGTCAGCAATGAGTACCTTGCTGCCGTCAACGCGTGGATCGACTGCAACGACTCGTCCGGCCCGACGACCAAGCAGATGCAGCGACGGCGGCGGCTCAGCTTCCAAGCTGGCAACCAGCCATGCTTCCTGCGCGGCATTGAACAAGCGTTCGGCATCACCGCTGGATGTTTTTTCGTCGACCAGTGCGCCGGCTGCCGCCAAATAGCGCCACGCTGCGGCATTTGTGCCGAATTCCGACAAGCCCATCTTGCGCAGGATTTCGGATGCGTTCGGGTTAGCGTTTAGGACGCGGCGCAGTTCAAGCGACATCAACGGCAGCAATGGTGGCGGGGTCCGGCCCTCGCCGGGCAACCATGCACGCGCCAGTTCGGTCCGCTGCCCGTCAGCCAGCGGAACCCAGGGCGCCGACCGGAGAAACGCAGCGATCGGCGAGGGCCAAACACGCGTATTGGGCTGATGCGAGTGGCCAGGTCTAAACACCGTCGTCCCGACGCTTTCTGGCATCAACGCAAGCAAGCGTACAACTCCTTCGGCATATGCCGGGCCGACAACCGGTGCCAGCGCGTCGAAATCCAGCTGACCAGGGAGCCGGTAGACGCTTTCGACGGTATAGTCGGTCTGCGGGTTGGTCACCCCTGCGGGATCGGGAAGCAACGCTTTCCATCTGGCGGTTTGCCCGGCTGGCAAGTTGCTGCGTTGGGCGAGTGCTGTCTGAAGTGCACCGGGCCATCCACGTGGCATTTGCCCGGCAATCGCGGGAACCACTCGCAGGACATCACTCACCCCCGCCTTACGCAAAAACTCGCGCCAGATGCTTCTCTCGCCCGCAGTCACCGGCCACTCTGGATAGGGTCGCAACAGCCGCGAGCGGTGCTGATCCAGCTCTGATGAGACTCCGGCCGCATCATCCAACAAGCGCTCGATTTCCGTGCCGTTTGTCTCGGGCCAGCGGCAGAAATAGGCGGTCGACGCGCGAGACCAGCCGTCTCGTGTCGGGACAAGCGGGTTAATCTCAGCGACGACGCCAGCCGCAGTATCCTCGTCGGTGACGATCTGCATCATCGCGACTAGCGCTTCCCAGCGCAACGCCTCGGGATCTCGGGTCTCGCCCGGGTCATTGATTGCGCCGGCGAGGAGCCGAAGAATCTCGCGGCTCTCGTGCTCGCGAACCAGATTGGCCGCCAGGAGGAACCGCCGCGCGGGGCTTGCCTGATGACGGGCCAGTTCCAGTCCTTCGTGGACAAAGGAAAGCCGTTGCTGCACGGCCTTGGGCAAGGGGATCTTGCGCATATCCTTACCCGTGCTGCGCAAGGCTGGGAGGAACATCGCCCGCAAGCGTCGGCGGCGGCCGCGCTGCTCAGTTTCCAGCACTTCGGTGTCCTTGAGTTCTCCGCGGCCGTCGAGGAGCAGGCGCTTGCCGGCTAGCGCGCCGGCATCGCTGCGAAAAAGTTCAGCAAGCGAAAGATAAAACGCGTTCCAATGATCGATCGTGCTTCGCCGAGCGGCCAGTCCTTTGGCGACGTCTTCAACAACATCCGCGCGAACCGCCGCGCTGCAGACCAGCAAGCCGGTCCCCGCGACAAAGGACTGCAGGTTTTTCACCCGCTCTGGCCCGACATCGTCATCGACGACTGGAAAGGATGTATGGCGGGCTATGAAGGCTGGGTTTAGGAACGCGTCTCCCCGCCACAACCGCGCTTGTGTGATGTTGGACCAGTGGCCGGGTCGACCGCTCGGCGACAATGTTGGGATCAGCTCGGCGCCAATCTTGAGCAAGCGCTCCCGAAATCTGTCTTTTTCCCCTGACCACAGGACTAGGTCGAGCACGGCACTTCTGGCAACGTGGCGCGGCAAGCAATCGCGCATTGCCAAGGCCGCGTCGACGGCGAGCGTTCGCGCCTCCTCCCACAAGAAATCGTTCAACTCGACGCCACGCTGCACATTCAGTCGATCGAGCGTGGCTAGAAACGGCGCATCCAGATACCCGGGGAATGGAGCTTGTACGCTCTGATCCATCGGCAGAAAGTTGTAGAGCCTGGGACGCAAGGGATCCCCATCCATCGCGACCGCCAGCGAGACAATCGCATCGCCCGTCCAGCTTTCCCAGGTTTCGGGCAACTTCTCGGCGGCAATGTCTCTGCGGATCACTGAGACAACCGTGTCGTAGGGGATTGATTTCTCGGCCACGACGTAGCTGCGCGCCCCGCAACGTACTTGACAGATACGAAGATCGTCCGCCGCATGCAAAAGCTTTGGCGTCCGCCTGAGAACGGTCGCCGCCTGGCCTGGATCCACCTTGACGCTTAGCTCCGCAATGCGAGTGAGAAAGAGCTGCATCGGTGGGTCCTCATCCACGATCTTTCCAAGCTGCGCTTCCACGGCCGCAAGCGCCTCGCCAGCTTTGAGCGGCAAACGGATGACGGTCGCGAAACCGTCTTCGGCGAACCGCGAAACCGCTGTTGGTTGATCATAGGTCGGGCAGGCGAGATAGAGCCGCGGCATATTGGCGATGATCTGGTCGACCTCATTGCCAAGTCCTTTCCGTTCCAAGAAAAGTCGAAGCGTGTCGTCGGTGGCAAAAGAAAAACAATAGCCGTCGAAGTTTGGCCCGCCCCCCGGCAAGCGCGAATAGATCTCAGGATGCGCGGACACCTGGAATACGCTCAGGAAGCCGACCCCCTTGTTGCCGATCGCCTCGTTGACATTCTTCGTCGTAAGGGTCGGACTGCAGAGCGCCTCGAAATTGGCCCGCGTGAACCCCTGACCGTCATTGGCGACATAGAGCGTCCCGAACGGCCCTTCCTTCGGATCGAGCGCAATATGAATCCGCCCGATAGTCGTGCCTATCGGGTGGGCGTCGTGTGCGTTTTGAATAAGTTCGGTTACGACGCGGTCGCGGTAGCTGTCTGACACCCGATCGCAAAGTCCCTTCAGATCGCGATAGACCCTGAGCTTTGGAGCCGAAAGAAAATGTGAGATGCGCTCGAGCGTGTCGGAGTGGATGTGATCGAGCGGTGTGCCGGGGCGGGCAGGCAGGCTTGTCGTCTTGGAATCCAACATTCTTAACTAATCCCCCGGCCCTGTTTTTGGAAGACAGGAACAACACACAGCCGATGCGAAAGCAAGTTGATGTAGCCGCCGCGAGACCCACTTTCGTTAAGAACCCCGAAATCGCTTGACGTGTACAGCCCGCAAGAAAGAACAAGCGTTTCAAAACTTTCGAGACGTTGTCTAGAACAGAAAGCACTGGCGCGCGCCGCGCGACCTCGTGACCTGGTGGCATTCGAATTATTCATTTCTACTTTACGCACCACCTGTGGCAGTTAGGCTATCGGAAGCATTTCGATTGAAATAGGCAATCGGCAACTGAGCAGATTGTGGAACAGCTTTGCGCCGCACGCATGTCGATGCGGCAGGTGGAGTGGATCGCGGTGTAGGTGCTCAGCCCCGTCAGCAATACCTCGAACATCCATGTCGCCGGCAGGCCGATGGCGAGCACCTCAGGGTGTGGGGCTCCTTGGACGAAACTCGATCCTGATCGAAGAGATCGAGACGATATTACGGTCACAAATCGACAAACTTCTTCAGTCCGGCCAAGGTACGGCCGAGTAGCAGCGCGGCCCGAACACAGGCGCGCACGAAACGATCAGTCTGCGTCGACGATGAGCTCGGACAGATCCTTGGCCTGCCGCAGCACTCCGAGCTTCGGCAAGAGCTTTTCGAGCTTCAACTGCGCCTGATAGACGTCCATGTCGCGCTGCAGGTTCAACCAGAGTTCCGGTGACGTGCTGGTCACCTTGGCCAGGCGCAACGCCATCTCGGCCGTCACTCCCCGGTGACCGTTAATGATCTGATTGACCGAAAAGCGCGATACCTGCAGTGCCACTGCCAATTGATCCTGAGTGATGCCGAGCGGCACCATAATGTGCTCGCGAAGGTGATCGCCAGGCGACACTGGAGGTGCCGGCACGAAGCGGCTCTTTTGGATCGTCATATGTCGCACCTCGTGCCGGTCAACGTCGTTCGAACAGGGTTTCGAACGGGCCCTCTCCCTCTACCCATCGGAATGTGAGGTGCCATTTGCCCTCCACATGCACGCCAAGTCTGCCGGGAGCGGATTTCCAGCGCAGAACGGGCCCCAGTACGCCAACGTCCTGTAGCGTCCGCGCGGCGACAAGCGGCCGCAAGATCTTGTGTGCCCTGACCGTAATATGCTCTTCGATGCCCGGCGCGAACCGGGTCCAGTAAATCTCTTCGGTAACGTCGTCTGCGAAGCGTTGCATTTTCCAACCTCGTTGATGCTCTCATGGCATAAGTCATGGGCACCCGACCGGCGCCCAGGCATCGATCGAACAAGGCTGGGGGAGGTGTACCGGTACGGAGTTGGAAATTCAGGACCCAGGCACGCGTGCCCTGGAATTCGGCATCTGGCAGAAATGCAAATACTGGCCTCCACCTGATCTTGATTCGACGTGCGATCTCGAACGTCAAAAACCAATGGATTTGCGTGAGCAGCGCTCTTGGACGCTCAAAGGTGCGGTCAGCTATCTCGTCGAGGACGTTTGCGATGATTTCGCGAATAGCGCGCTGGGAAAGATCATGATCTAACGCTCCCATCATCGCGCTAACGGAGTGCTGTCCGTCAATAACAGCGATGTAGTTCATCCGCATCGAAGCGAGCAGCGAGCAAACTTCCATGCCCGATGCCACCGTCGCTGTAACGCAGCTGTCTACAGAGCAATCGACAAGTTCACCGATCCCGACAAAGCGGGTCCCGGCCTCCTGCAGCTCAAGGTCGGCGCTCCGGATATAATCAAAGAAGCGCCAGAACTGGCGCTGCGAGATGTTGCGCTGGCGCGCTTGAGCCCATCCAGACAATATTTCTTTAGCGGCAGAACCTGTTTTGCCTCCTGACATGCCGGCGTCGAAACGACGCGTATGTTCGCCAAGCACCACCGCGGACGTCTGAAGCTTCTGTAAGTCGGCCAGCGTGTCCGTCCAAAAAGGCGACGCCGACTGCGCAATCACAGTTGGAGCGCTCACATGCATCGGCTGCGCACAGCCAAGCGTTTCCAGCCATTGATCGCGTAATAAGCTCATAGCCATTATGTAATGCTCATCATTACATATGTCAACCGCCACTCCAACCCCAAGGTTTTTTGTGCGCAAACAATGAAATCCGCGTAGCAAGCGCCCAGCCTTGCTTCGTACGAAGGGTCTACCACTCGACGTCGGCGCACTGATATTCCTGTTTTGTTCTAGGGTCACCCTGTTATACAGTTGGTGCCATTGACGACAGGAATCATCGTGACGAATCCCTATTCGGCCGGCGGCGGCGGAACACACCTTGAAGCGCGAGTTGCGGCATCCGCTCTCGTAGCAGTGCTTTGTGAAGCGCCTTTTCGGGGGCTGCCTGGCCTCTACGCAACTGTTGTGCGCACGCAGCGCGCGGCATTCGGCGAGCCGCTGGACGATCTGACGATCCAAGGGACAAGCGCAAACGGTGTCGCGACCCATCTTCATCTCCAAATCAAAAATCGGCTCACCTTTACCGAAAGCGATTCTGAATGGGCCGATGTCCTCGGCCGAGCATGGGACACGTTTGCGGCAAGCGGCGGCGACATGCCTCTGTTGCGCTATGGCGCCGGGCTAGGAAGCTACAATGCTCGCATCGATCAGCACTATCAGACGGTGTTGACTTGGGCTTCAGAAAGCATCGACGGCGATCATTTCGTGGAGCGGATTGCCAAGAAGGATTTTGCCCATCAAGACAAAAGGGCATTTGTCGAAACGATACGCATCCATCTTGGGAAGCATCTCGGCCGTACCCTCAGCGCCGATGAGTTGTGGCGATTCCTAAAGGGTTTCGTAATTCTCCACTTCGATTTTCAGGGGCGCGATGGGTCGCGCGACGCGGCCAGCGTCGTTGATCGGCTTGGCCGCTTGCTTTCCCCCGCGAAGCGCGGCCAAGCTGGTAGCATCTGGGACAATTTGATCGCAAAGGCCGGTGAACTGATACCAGTCGGTGGCGGAGCGTCACGCGCTACGCTTGTCGGGCATCTTACGAAAGAGGGCCTGCCGACAGGAACGGCGCCATCCTTTTGGAACGATATTCAGGCGATTCACCGGGAGTCTCTACGCGCGCTCGGAGACATCACGTCGACGATCGTCGGCCTAAGGCTGCATCGAGATGCTGCATACCAGCAGGTGCGCGAGGCCTTGGACGGCGGCGGCTTCATCCAGATCATTGGCGAGCCAGGTGCTGGCAAGTCGGCAATCCTCAAGGCCATTGCGGAAGAGAACGCGCGCCTCGGCCCTGTCTTTGTACTGAAGGACCAACGCATTCATCCGCGAGGATGGAGCGCACATGCCCATACGTTGGACCTCCGCGATGATGTCGGGGCACTGCTGCGCGAGTTCGCGTGCTGCGGCGCTTCGATTTTATTCATCGACGGTATCGACAAGATCACCGATCCCGCAGTCCAACTCACCGTAAATGACGTCCTGCGTGCGATTGGGGCTCAAGATGACCTTGCGAAATGGCGAGTGCTTGCGACCGTTCGTGAGCAGAACCTCAAACACCTTGAAACCTGGCTCCACGAGGACGTGCTTGCCAAGTTGCCTCTCCGCAGCATCACGGTTGCTGCGTTCAGCAAGGCTGAACTGGACGTGGTGGGCGAGGAAATCCCCCGGTTGCGGCCGTTGCTGGCCCAGTCCGGCAGCATGGATGTTGTCCTCAAACGGCCTTTTTTCCTGAAGGCGATTGCGGGTTTGACCGGCCAGACCAGCGCAGCACATGTGCCGGCCACGGAAGTTGAGCTGCTACAACTATGGTGGACGCTTGGCGGATCCGACCGAAGCGATTTTTCACTAGCGCAGCACCGGCGTAACGCCCTTCTCGACTTGGCGCAGCGGCTTGCCCAATCGCCGAACTCGGCGATCACGATTCGCAATCTTGCGCCGGAACCACTTGCCGAACTCATTAGCTCGGGCGTCTTACGCGAAAATGCCGTCGGCCATTCTGTCGTGTTCGCGCACGACATCTACGAAGAATGGGCGCTTTGCGAAGTCTTGGTCGGGGGGCAGGAGAGCGTCGCCGCTTACCTTCAACAGGTTGGGCAGCCGCAGGCGCTAGTGCGTCCAATGCAATTGCTGGGCGCCTATGTGCTCGAAACGACCCGAACCGGAGAACAATGGAAGGCTCTTCTGGAACAGATGGCCGCGCCATCATTGCGGCCGGTGTGGCAGCGGGCTGTGCTCACCTCCTGCTTTCAATCAACGCGTACCACCGATCTTCTCGACTATGTGACTGACGAATTGCTGGATAACGGCGGCGAACTCCTTCAGCGACTGTTGCTAGCGATCGGCACGCTGGAGGTCATTCCAAATCCTCTTTTCCTCGACGAACAACTCGTCCCGGACATGAATGCGGCTGAGCGAGCGCGTTTTGCGCATTACGCGGCTCTGCCCAAGCCGATTATCTGGGTTCGGTTCCTCGACTGGCTGGTGCCACGGATCCCCCATTTGCCGCCATCACTCATTCCGGACTTGTTGCCGGTCCTGGCGACTTGGCAGAGCAACTATGCGGGCGGCAACATCCGGCATTGCCGCGAAATCGGGGGACTGAGCTATCACTGGCTGATAGAGTTTGAATCGGCCTGCCATCCAGCCAAATGGAAAGACCGCCGACATCCGTTCGGTATTGATCTTCCCCATGATGACCAGGAGAAGATCGAAAAGAGCCTGCGCTCGCTGTTCCTCTCGTCAGCAGGAAGCGTGCCTGAACTCGCCGCCCAATATCTGCATGAGACGGTGGCGGACGAACGAAAGCGAAAGCGGTTTCGGACAGGGGTCATCCAAAACTGCGGATCGTTGGTGAGGCATCTCCCAGCGGAGCTTGTGGATTTTTTCCTGAAAGCGTTCATTGAAAAGCGTGACGGCCCCCTTGGTCCGTTCGGCAGCTTTGACATATATTTCATGGAAAAGTTCGGGATTGCCGATCATCAGCAATTCTATCCGGCCTCGCCGATTCAAGCTCCGTTTCTGGCCCTTTTGCGGCACAATGAAGAACAGGGGCTTAGGCTGGTTCATGGCTTGTGCAACCATGCGATTTCGGTTTGGCGCGGAGCACATTCAAGAGGCTCTTATCGACGCGAGTCGTTGACGCCATTGCCGGTGCGCGTGACGTTGCCATGGGGACGTCAAACGTTTTGGGGAGACAATCAGACCTACCTCTGGTTCCGGGGCTATTGGGGCAACGATGCCGTGAAATCCGCGCTCATGGCGTTGGAGCAATGGGCGTTCGAGCAGATTGAAATGGACGCGGATTTTGGCGAGGTTTTTCGCAAGGTGGTCCAAGGAAACGGCACCGTTGCGGTGCTCGGCCTCGGCGTGAGTCTATGCCTCGCCTACCCGGAAAAAGCGGTCGCCTGTTCGGTCGGTTTGGTGACCTGTCCGCATCTGTGGGAATGGGACATCGCCCGATTCATTCAGGATAGAAGCACGCCGTCCAATGAGATCGGAGACTGGTATCGATACGAAATGCAGCTCAAAGCGGTGCGGACACTGAACCGGAAGCCGCATCGCGGGCAAGACCTGCGCTCGCTGGCGCCGCGGCTGTTTATGTCCAACGACGCGGCACTCAAGCGCACCTATCTGCGCGGCATACGGAGTTTCCCAAAACGCCTGCCGTTCGTCTATGAGGAAGAGAAGCTGCATGCAGAGCATGTGGCACAGCTGCGTGAGAAAATGCAGCTCTTTTCCGAACAGGGCGATCCAAAGTACTTAAAGACGGCTCAGACTGCCGATGGTTCCCAGATTCAGATTTGGATCGAACCACCTTCGTTGCAACAGCCGCAATATCAGGAGCAGCGGCGCGAGAACGAGCAACTGAATGAATTTTCCGGATTGGCGCTATCGGCGGTCAAGTCGCTGGAAAGCGGCAAGCTCTATGAAAATCTCACGGTCGAGCATGCAATTGCGAAGGGCAAGGATTTCGATGGCGACGATATCTTTGATGGATTGGGGTTGGATTTTCTCGCGCGCCAACGTGCAGCAGCCGTTGCTGGAGGAGCATTCGTCGCGGCGAGTTTTTGCGAAGATGGCGCTTGGACTGATGAGATCGGCGACTGGTGTCTTGATGTGTTCGGCCGCGCAGCGACCGGGCCCGAAGAACCCGATGACATATCGATCCGCGATGGGTTGCTCGTGATGCACCCGGCCGTGTTCGCGGCCCATGGATACTCAGCACTGTTGGCGCGCGGCTTTGCAGCCGAGCGCTGCATGAATGCGATTCTTTCCCTTGCCGTGGACGCGCTGGCAGGGGTTGTCGAGGCGGTCTTTATCTCTGCGAAAGCCTATGCGGCGGCGCACCCCAAATTCTATTGGACGCTGCTGGATATCGGGCTTCGACAGTGCGTTCTCGAACGAGAAGAGATACCTGAAACTTATTCGAAAGCATGGGACCAGCGCGAGGCAGCACGGAATCTGTTGCTCCTTGAGCGTGCGGACACGCTTCTCCAATCGCAAGTGGTCACCAATCTTCCCGACATCCCGATGCCGTGGATCAAGACGGGAAAGCCGATCGTGCGAAGGAACCGCGAGACCGACGGATATGACCGCAATAACACGATCTTCATGTTCAACCTTGCCGAGAAAATCCTCTTCAAATCGACGTTTGATCCGATCTTGAGCCAGGCGGAAATGCGCCCTCTGTTCTTGCGCCTGCTTGATCAACTGATGGAATGGAACATTCAGGAAATCGTCCCGCCGTTTGCTGCGTCTCGGCGTGAATATCTTGGTGACCACACACCCTTTGAATGGGTGTTCGGTTTTTCTGCCTGGTGTGGAAAGGTCTGTTTAGCCTTGACGCCAGACGAATGTCGCCAAGTCTTTCTGCAGCGCATTTTTTTGCAAGACAACGAGACCGCGCTGCTCATCATGCAGAGCCTGATGCGTTCCTTCATGGTCAATGCATTCCTCGTTCCCAATACCATCAAGGATGAACACGTGGCCTTGTGGAACGAGATGGCGGAATGGGTATTCGGCAATCCGGAGTGGCGGCATGGAGAGCGACAGGAGCATCTCGACCGCGAGTTTCAAAGCTGCGCACAATGTCTGCTGTTTTGCATGACCCCTGATTTATCGCCCAGGATATGGAGCGTTGCTCCAAACTGGCCGCACTGGTCGAAGTTCATGCCAGTTGTCGAGCGCGCGGTTCGAGAGTTCGGCCTTCACAAGTCGCTATTCTCGACAGTTGCTGTATTTCTTAATAATAGCGGCGCAGATTTGTTGCCTGATCCGGCGCTCTGCTGGTTGCGCGACATCGTCGTCGCGAAAAAGCGCGACCTTCCGTTCTGGAACGAGCATGGCGATCATGCAGTCGAAATCATCAAATCAGTCGTTGAAAAAAAGGCGGCAAGCTTGACGGCTGAGTACCGGGATATGATCTCGCTAATAGCCGACATTCTGGTGGACAACGGCGTCAGGGGCGCGGGATCCTTTCAACAAGAGCTCTTACGGGCAAGCCAATAGGTCTAGTTGATGCAAGTGGCGCAAGCCCATCCGACAGGGTGGTACCTGTAGTGGCCTATAGATCGGAAAATGGCTCGATCAACTTTGAGCTAATCTTTGTCTCCTTAGGAAACTCAACAAGCAAGCTGCGCGCCAGATCGCCCAGGGCATCGGCCCGGTTTTTCGTGACGTGGGCGAGCCACGCAATTGCTATACGGGCAGACCCATTGCGCACTTTGTGTTTGCCTTGTCGGCCAGTCAGCGCGCTTCTCCATCCTTTTTCGGCTATACTCAGGTCGACTTGACTGAGAATGTACTCGAAGGCTTCCGGGGCAACCTGCCGGCTCACACGCAGGAACAACACTGCCTCGTCGAAGAAGCTCGGGTTTTCCTTGGAGAGCGCGCCGGCCATGAATGAGGGATAATTGCCAAGCAGCGCTTTCACCAGCGCCGGCCGGCGCTGGTGAAATTCAGCTAGGACGACCGCACCCAGCTGCCAGCGACTAGACAGGTCGACCCGAGCACCCCGTTCTATCTGCCGAAACGCAGCTTGCGGCGCCATAACGGCGAACCGCGCGTCGAGCAGGTCGATTTCCTCGATATGCTCTTCGATCAGGCGGGCAACTTCCTTTCGCCCTACCTTGCTCGCATGGCATTGAGCAATAAACACGTCCGCATCATGCGGCAGGTTCGCCCAGTTGTCGCCAATGGCTGCATCGATTGCCTGCCAGTCGAGCGCTGCGATCGTCTCTTCATAGATATCCCGACGATGTCTTAGAAGGATATTGAGCAGTTCGGCCGAGCCCTGGAAACCACGCGGCGTTAGTTGCGAAAGCTTCGCTGCAAGCGCCTTCGGCTCCCATATAGAGCATAGCTTTGTGGCGATCGCGCGCGACCGGGCGGTTGGTGCCAGTTTGCCCACGTAGACTCCTAGGGGGTCGAAGACCCGTAGGGTGCTTCCAAATATGTCGTCCAACTGCTCGATGGCGTCGATCGGGTCGGCACGCATCCGCTCGGCGATTGCTGGTCCTAGCGCCTCGACGCAATCGCAACCGAACTCCCCGTCCAGGTAGGCAAATTGCTGACAGAACCATGCAGCGTGGTAGATTTGGCTCGAACCCGGCCAGTTGGCGATGAATCTCAGGGCCTTTCCGCGATCGACGCGGGTGAGGTAACGGGCGGTCCATTCCGGCGTTAGCGCGCCGAAGGACTGCGAGACCATCTTGGTGACCTCGCAAGCAAAATCTGCCGACGGCGCTTCCATTGCCTGGTTCAACGCATCGGCGATCCCTTCAGGGTTTGAAGCGCGGATGATCGCGCGACCGAAGCGCCGGTTGCGGTAGGTGCCGTTGATGAAAGCGCCAACTGGATAGGCCGCCTCGGGCATCGGCGCGCTGAACCAGCGGGCGATCGTCTCAATCTGCGCCTTGGTTGGGCGCTTGAAATAGTCAGCGATGTAGCAATCGATTTCGCGCAGGGCATATGCCGCCGCAGCGATGTCGGCCGGCGCCTGCGCAGTCCAGCACCGATCGAGAAAGGGCTCGAGCGAGTCGCGCCCGATAAGATGGGTCCAACTGGTGTCGCGTCGGCTCATCCGGAATTGCGTCAACAAACTGCCGAGACCCGCCAGCGGCATCATTGGATCGGCCAGAGCGTGACCAATCATGGCGGCGATCTGTTGACGCCCGTCCTTGTCCTGATCCGTCAGGATCGGATCGAAGACTTCGGCGGAGAAGCGCTGGTGCGGGCAGCGTAGGTCGTTGGCGGCTAGGACGAGGCGTTGTTCGACGAGCCATTCGATAGCGCGCCCGGCGGCGTCTGGCGTAACTTGCGCGGCGCCGAGCAATGGTGCGAGGCCGCTCGCGTCCGCACGCGCGTCCCGTGACGCAAGTTGACGGATTGCAGCAGCCCCGAGCAAGATGTCAGCGCCAGCCGCACGGGCGGAGGCGACGATCGATCGTACCCGGTGCCATCCGCCGCTCAACACAAAACAGAACTGCCAGGGGAAATCGGATTGGGCCGCAACATTGAGCCGCCAGTCAATGCTCTCTTGGCCACGCCCGTCGCCGATCCGATCATCAATCTTGCGAACCGCCGCCAAGGTCTCGTCATGCCGGGCGCGCAGCTCGTCGGCGATCACCCGGACCGCGCGCTTAGCATCGAGATGTATTGTGCCGGGCCGAGTACCCGCTCCATCAACGCTGGTGAACGTCGACAAGAGCAGCTTCGTCTCGCTTGCGCACTGCTCGGCATGCACGAGCCTATGAGGTGAGGTGAGATGGGCGTCATCGATAAGATGAACGGTCGGCACATCATCGTCGGTCAGTTGGATCCGCACGCTTGCTGGATCGGTCAGCCGCAGGACGCGATAGCCTTTGCTCGCCCAGGTCTCGACTGCCTGGAGCGCGCAAACCGACTTTCCCGAGCCCGGCACGCCTGCAAGCCTCGCCGAATAGCTTGCCTTCAGCTCCCGGACAAGGTCCCCAGCTTCGGGCAATCGTGGACATTGCATGGCGTCGGCCGCGCCGAGCGCTCGACCGAGCAGCGCCGGGCCCAAACCGCGGCCCTGGTCAAAGCGGAGCGTCTGCCAGACGCCCCTCGCATCGCTGGAAGCTTGGTTCGCCGCAGCGGTGAATTGTTCGATCATGGCGAGCACCTCGTCACGGCGAGGTAACGCGCGTACGGCGGCAAGCAGCTCCTGCATATGGCCGCCATGCTCAGGGTAGAATTGCTCGATGACCTTGGGGTGCTCGCCCATCAGAGCCACCAAGGTTTGCCAGCCGAGCACATTGACCGGAAAGGCGCCCAGCGCTTCACGTTCCGCCGAGCGAACCCTAGCGTGCTCTTGTAGAGTTCCATCGGCGGGCGCAGTGGTTGCGAGTATCCAATAGGCGGGCTGGGGCTGGAAATGCTCGGCCTTGGCAAGTTCGGCATCGAACTCGGCGATCGTGACCTTTCCGCCATAGTTCGCATCCTTGCCTTTGCATTGGACGCAGTGCGTGCCGGCATGGGATCCGGGTGCCCGACCCCAAACGTCGACGCCGTGCTGCGGCTGGCCCGTCCGGCCGTTTTTCTGCGTGTAGGGATCGCCCCATACCGCCGCGAACAGGCAGCGACACAGGTCCTCGAACCGACCCCAATCCTTGGGCGGCAAAATCTGGAGGGCGGTGAATTCCATCGTTTACAGCCGGCTCAGAGTCATTCGGTCCGATAAGCGGCCGTTTGCGCCGCACAACGGCGCTGGTGCCAATTATGGGCGCGTTCCATGCGGAGCCTCTAAGTGAGTTTGCACAATGGCAGACCGAACTGCGCCGGCAAAGCTCGCCAGCTTTTGGGCGTCGGCAATCAATGCATCCCGAAGTGTCCTTGGGATTTCAAGTTGCCCCCCAGCTCCGCGCTTGCCTCGATTGCAAATGTTATCCGGCTCTTCGCCGGGAAGGCGATGCCCTGTGGTGAGGACGCTAAACCCCGCGTCCTGCAAATTCTTGGCCACAGCATCGCGCAACTGGTGATCGAGACCACCGAGCCAGACGCTTTCTGTATCCCCCTCGTCCTTTCGACCGTGCACGGTGACCACGACGTCGGCTGCCGCCGCTAGGCGCAGACCTTCCGGCTCATCAAACAGATGCGATTCGATGTGGAGATCGGAGTGAGGACGGTCTGGTTTCAACCCTTCGAAGCAGTACAACGAAAGGTCATTGCCTGCGATCGCTACGGCGATCTCGGAGGTGCCAGGTTCGATCGTTCCACCATGAGGAGCGGCAATTAGGACGGGCAACGGCTTCTCGGTGAAGAACTTTCTGTAGTCCCCGCCTTCCGTCTCGCCAGCGGCAAGGGTCAAATAGGATTTGTATTTGTCGGACGTTTTTTCCGGTTTTGTCGACCGCACGGTCGCTCCAGATGAAACGTCGGATGTGGCCTGATTTCCGGACATTCCGCTCACATCGTCGTCTTCGCCGCTAACCTCGTCGGTGTCTGCGTCCTCGTCTTCATAGTCTCGGCGGCGCATTTCTCTTTCCGACTCGGCGCTGCGATGTTCCGACGCGATACGCAGGTTGAGTTCGGCAATGTGCTTCTCGGCAAATGCTTTTACCGAAGGACGCTCGTCCGACAGCCACTCCGACAGCGAATCTCTTCTAACTCGCCACGCGTCGGCGAAGCCCAAAGAGCCAGAAACCACTCCAGTACTATCGATTACAGCTCTTACCTCGCTCATTTTTCGATCATTGTCCGGGAACCGTGACACGATCTCCTTCAACGCAGCGTGTGTGGAGATTTCCCCGTGGTAGTTTCGCAGGATCGCAAGCGCGAAGTCCGCCTCTAAGTCACCGCCCGCCGTTACTAAATCGGCAAGCGCAGCAGCAAACTCCGCTGGGCAATGGGGGAATGCGCTACTAATCAGGCGGCCGCCCCGAAACTGAAACAGTCTCCGATCGTCTGCGAACCAGGCCAGACCCTTTCGGATAGCAAGTGCGGGATCTTTTGAGAGTGGCTTTTCCAAACCATGGAACCGGAATGGAACTGCCTCAAAGGGACCTTCGCTATCATTTTTGCCACGGTCTTTGGCCAAGCGGGCACCAAAATAGTCCCAGACTGCCTCCGGCTGACTTTCGGCCAGCCGAGCGAGAATGGCCTCCGCCTGATATTCTACTTTGCGAACATAGCCCAAGTTCTCGAGGATTTGCGCTCTTCGTTCCGGGGTGATCTCGCTGTAGACCTTTGCGGACTTCCGGAGAAACCACGCTTCCGATACCCATCGGACATCTTTGCGCACGGTAAGGAATGCCAAAGCGTCGCGTAAGAAACTGTCAGGGTCGGAGATGCGCTCGGTCCCGTAGTGCTCCAAGGCTAAAAGCAGGCATTCGCTTACCGCCACTGAGTCCAACGCATCAGTAGCACGCATCAATAGGCGTGCCGCGAAATCGGGATTGCTAACCTCCGAATAGCGAAGATGGCGTGCTATGCCTGACAGCATAGTTCCGGACACCAATTCTCGTTCCAAGACATTTGCATAAATCTCGTTGCGCCCACTCCGCGACAGCCCATTAAGGAACCCTGGGAGAAAGCGGCGCAGATCATCGGACGCTCTCGCCAATAATCTGTCAGCCACCTCGGGCTTTCGCTCGGCCAAATTGCTGAGGAAATTTCCGAAAACAGGGAAAGTTGCCAGGTCGGCCGACTTGGTTTCCGCGCAGCGCGCCAGCAGGTCGAACCACTGGTTCTCGTTTGCATCATTGATCGCTTCGATGTAGCGATCTGCCTCCCTCTTTCGAAACTCATCGGCTCTCTCATAGTCGAATTCCTCATCCGCCCAATGTTCTGGGTAGACAGATTCAAATCCGACCAGAACTTTGTACTGGCGGAACCGGTCGTCTGCGTTGATGGTATCGCGGAACGTTAGGATAGCAGCTATGAGCGCGGCAGCTTGGCTTCGACAGTTGAATCGGTTCCCCCCGTCACCCGCCAACGGCTTGGTTCGCCGGTAGTCATAAAGCAACTGGTGTTCGAGGTGCTGAAGCAGCTCGTAGCTTTCTGAGCTAGCCATTGTTGTCACAAACTCGACAATGCGCGTTGAGTCCGTGAGCGTAATGGCCAGTAGGTCGTTGGAATATTGGCCCTGACTAGGAACTCTGGTGGCCGCGTCCAACGCGTCGAGGACTCTGCGCTTTTGCGTGTCGTCAGTGGATCGCTCGTAGGCTGCAAAAAGACCCTTCATCGCCTTGTCGCGGACCAACATCAGCTGGTCGGATGCGGGCACTGCACCAGTGCTAAGCACCACGGAATCAGCTTTCCACTTGGCACCTGTGATGTCGGATTGGATGGCCTCGGTCCAAACAGTTAGGGCGACGGGCCGAATGCTGTCCAGTTCAGCACTACTCATTCCGGCAAGATGGTCCACAAGCGCCATCTGGAGCATCGGTCCGACTTTGTTGCAGGCGTCGATACTGTACTCGGCCAGGCGCTTGACTGCGTTTAGAATTGCCTGACGAATGTCCTCAGCCGACTCGTCTCGATAAATATCGATAAGCAGCTGCAATGTTCCGACCACGTCGGCATAGCGCAGCCGCTGTATTATCTCCAAAACAAGCGAGGTCACGGCAGCGGCGTCAAAACCCTCCATTTTTCCATAGGTGGTTTCTATTGGAACGGCCCCCGTTGCGCGGGCGGCCTTGACGGCTCGAAGCAGCGGAGCCTTGAGCCCCTCGTAAGCGGTTGGCAAGTCGTCGTAGTTGGAGATCGCGTAATCTTTAAAACCAGAGAGGATTTCGTACCGTTCGTTGTTGTTATGAGCACCATCGAGCAGCGTCGCGATGTCCTTGTCGAACAGACTCTTGCCTTGAAGGAGACGCTCATATTCCTGCTGAGCCTTCTGAATCTCAAACCCAGCCGGAATCAAGTACTTGTCCATAATCCGTGCAAATCGGCCGGCGATTGCCTTCATCGCTTCCCCGCCATAGCCGTTGCCCAGCTTGTCCTTGTAGAGAATATCGTGAGAGGTTTCCGACCAAGCATGGTTCAAGATCGTTTGGACTTGGATCTCGCAGCGCAGGCCGGCGAACTTTGCGTATTCAGGGAGGCGCGTTCGATCCTCGCGAAGCCTGATCGTGTAGTGCATCGCGCGATATCGGGCCTCCTCGTTCTCCGGAATGGGATGATGGATCTTGGTCGAATCCTCCTCGATTTCGAAGTTGTCGCGGATTAGCGACGATGCCAAGAAACGATCAACGTCGTTGTTGGTGTAGAAGATGAGCCGAGCGCCGGCGAGATCGCGCCGGTCAAGCTCAAGCGTCTGAGTATCCTGTCTGTTTGCCTCGACAAGACGACGACGGAGGCTTTCGACATCTTTTGCGCGACACTGAACAGATTGGGGCCGAGGGAGGTTTTTATGCGCGCGCAACGCATTTTCCAGGATGAATCGAACTGTTCGCGCAAACTCATCGTACGTTGATAGATACGTCTTTTCGTATTCGTCGAGGTTCATGGAGGTAGGTCTCAATTTGACAATGGCTGCCATCGCATGGGAACGCATTCTATGCAGCGGGGCGCCATCCGGCGTCTTGCTAACACTCCATCCACGTGTCGAAGTCGACGGCTCTTGCGGATGGATCTGCTGCCTTTTCCCGAGCGACGTTCGCCGCTCGCTCGCTACAGCGCATCTATCGGCGCGCTCGCGAGCGGCTAAGCCGGGGTTAGTTCATACTCAGTCTGGTTCGGCTGCCAATCTCTTGATAGCGACAGAGGGATCGAATCCCAGAATTTTCGCTAGATCAATGAATTCGATTACGTCTACGCGCCGTTGCCCGCTTTCGAGCCGAGCTACAAACGACTGATATTCACCCAGCTTCGCTGCGAGGTCAGTCTGTGTCAGTCCGATGGCCTCGCGCTTTTCAACAAGCATGGCGATCAACGACTGGTGGCGCTGCGTTCCCAGCGTTTTCACCACAGATTTTGCCTCATCCGGTTTCAGATGAGGACTTCAATTATATCTGATTTCCAGTTATCTTAAATTCAGATACGACATGTCCGAGTCAAGTTGGAGGAACTTTGGATGGCCTCATCAACAGCGGAAAAAAACGACCCTGCTCTCGTCCTATGGGCCGCGTGGCATCGTGCCCAACATACGTCTCAGTTGCTTTGCCGGGTGCAGCAGCGGTTGGAGACGAGAATTATCAGCAATACCGGAATTCAGGTATTGACCCCGGCCGAAATCACAAAGCAGCGCGCGCCAGTCGTTGCACCGGAAGGTGTCCGCCAATACGCTGTCGCTCAGGAAGCCGAAGTCTTGGCTGTGACCGAGGCGCTCAAACTTCAGGATGCGCTCCCAGAGGTAGTAGCTCTGTCGCTAGCTGGCATATTGGCCAAGTTGGAGGTGATCGTCGGAGCGGACCGGGATATCGGCGATCCGACCGATTTCCCTTGGCCAGACCTCGCTTCCGTTCTGCGCGACCTGAAGGCGATTGCCGGCAATCTGCCAGCCTGTCAGTCGGATCGCGCCATTACCCATGCGGCTGTAGCGCGGCATTGGAAGGAGGCCGCAAAGCTCGTTGCGGCATTGGAGGCGCACAGGTAAACGGCTCAAGAGCTTATGCCGGCAGCGATCACGCCAACCCGGAACAGCGGCTCTGCCGTGGAATGCGGACAAAACTAACGGGCCGTCTTTAGTCTATCCAGCAAATCTCCCCACTCCTGCATCAGAGTCACCCGCTGCTCCCAATAGGTGGCGCGGTTGTAGGTCCGCCGGATTGCGTTCTTATCCTGATGCGCCAGCACCGCCTCAATTACGTCTGGATCGCAATTGTTGGCGTTGAGGATGGTGCTGGCGGTCACCCGGAAGCCATGGGCGGTCACTTCGTCCTTGCCGTAGCCCATACGCCGCAGCGCGGAATTCATGGAGTTCTCGGAAAGCGGACGTCTGGTCGAACGGATCGAAGGGAAGACCAGGCCGCCGTGCTCGGAGAGCGGCCAGATCTCTTCCAAGACCTGAAGCGCCTGTTTGGATAGCGGCACATCGTGCGGAGCACGCATCTTCATGCGTTCGGCCGGGATGCGCCAGACAGCCTTATCTCGGTCGAACTCGCCGCGGGTCGCGCCCCGCACCTCGCCGGGACGGACGCAGGTAAGGGCAAGGAACTGGAGGGCGGCTTTGAGGGTTGGCCAGCCGTCGTACTCATCGATCGCAACGAGGAGCTGGCCAAATTTCTTTTCATCGGTAATCGCGGCACGGCCGTTGGCTTTCGGCGCCTGAAGTGCGCCTTGGAGCGCCAGGGTGGGATCGGTCTCGGCTCGCAGGGTGACAATCGCCAACCGGAAGACACTGCCGATGACGCCCCGTAAACGCCTAGCCGATTCCCGTCGCCCGCTCTTCTCGATTTTCTGAAGGATATGGAGAATCTCGGCGGGAGTGATCTCTCGGATGGGACGGTTGGCGAGCGGGCTGGCCAAGTCTTCGAGGAGCCACTCGGTTTTGGTCACCGTGGCCGCCGCTGCGTCCCGTTCCTTCATCCGTGTAATGTATTCCTCGGCGATTAGCCCGAAGGTGGTGCGCGCTTCTGTGAGAGCCGCAACCTTCTCCTCCTTACGCTTGGCGGAAGGGTCGATGCCGTCGATCAGCAATCTCTTGGCATTGTCCCGCCTCATTCTCGCGTCGAGAAGCGAGACAAGCGGGTACTTGCCAAAAGAGAGGATGTTTTCCTTTTGCAGATAGCGATAACGCAGCTGCCAGAGCTTCGAGCCGCTTCTTTGGACGACGAGATAGAGCCCATCACCATCAGCAAGGCGATACGGCTTCTCTTTAGGCTTGGCGTTCTTACAGGCGAAATCGGAGAGCGACATGGGTAACGGACCTCCTGGGCATGGGTAATACCCGGATCGTTACCCACAAATTGATGCGTTGCAACGGTACACGGCGGGTCGCCATGAGCGGGCCAGACCAGCCAACTAATTGATTTCTATAGATTAGTGGGGCGATGTGAGAAGGGTTGGGAAGCTATGGGAAAGGCAAGTGGTGCCCAGAGGCGGATTCGAACCACCGACACGCGGATTTTCAGTCCGCTGCTCTACCAACTGAGCTATCTGGGCCTGTTCCGGCAAACGAAAACTCGCAGACCGGAATTCATCGAGGCACCGTGCGGCGTCCCTTGAAAGCGCGTGGGTTATAGCACGGGAATTCGGCCTGTCCAGCGCCTAGGTGGCGATTTCAGGCAGGAAAAGCGATGCCGTGCGATGCCCCGGTTTCCATGCTGCTTGCAGGCCTGAATGGCGCACGGCATGGCACGATCCGGCCTTCGCCATTCTTGTCCGTGCCGCTATTGCGGGCTGACATGCCGTGGCACTGCCTTTGGCCGGCGATCGAGGCGCACCAATGCATTTGCGGCTCGGACGCGCCACTGGTTGCCGCCATCTATCTGGCGCCGGTCACGCCGCGGCGAAAATCGGAGGGCGACATGCCGGCGAGCTTGCGGAACGATTTGTTGAAAGCGCTGAGCGAGCCGAAACCCGAATCCATGGCGACGCGCAGCACATTGGCGTCCTGATGCATCAAAAGCGCCTGCGCATAGCTCAGCCGCAACAGGTTCACATATTCGTTGAGCGTCATGCCGGTCGATTTCTTGAACAGGCTCATGGCATATTTGGGATGGATGTCGGCGGCCGCCGCGATGTTCACGCAATCGATGTCGTAGAGGAAGTTTTCGGCGATGAAATCGCACATGCGACCGACATTGCGCGACGATTGCTGGTCGAAGGGACTGCCTGTTTCCTGGTCGGTCGGAGTTGCGGATACCAGCCGGTAAGGTTCGAACCGCACCCGCTCCAGCCGCAGCAGCAATTCGTTTACGGCGTGTTCCGCCTTGGCCTGGTCGCCGGACCGGGCGTAGCGGCTCCAGCGCTCGAAATTATGGTTGTCGGACTGGTCGGTGGCTGATGTCACCAATGTTGCGCCCGTCATCAGCCGGTGCCTTATGTCGGTGGGCAGGTGCAGCCGGAAGAAATGCACCAGCGGCAGATGCGCTCCGGCATAGATGGCGTCGTCGGACAAATCGTCCATCTGGTGCGGCAGGCCACCCCAGAACAGGCACATCTCGCCGGCCGAAAGCGAAATCTCGTGGTCATTCATGCGGTAATGCACGCTGCCGCGCACGATGAAATTAACCTCGACCTGGGCGTGCCAATGCGGCTTGAGCATCACCAGCGGATTGGTGTGAAACATCTGCAGGAGCAGCGGCAGGCCTTCCACGCTGCTGGCCCCAGGCTGGTAGAACGGCCGTTCAGGCATCTTACTTTCCGCCAATTTCATATTCCCTTTGACGGCGACAGGCCTTTCCCACTGCATAGTCTAGCCACGCTCACAGTGAGAGAGCAAATGAAATGGGAGGATTTCAATGCGCATCACAATGACCTGCGCCGCGCTCGCGCTTGCCCTGGGCTCAGCCCCGGCCTTCGCGCAATCCGGCGAAATCACCATCTGGAGCTGGAATGTCGCGGCTTCATCGCTGAAGGCGACCATTGCCGGCTTCAACAAGCAATTTCCCGACGTCAAGGTCACGGTCCAGGATCTCGGCAATCAGCCGACTTACGACAAGTCGATCGCCGGCTGCGCCGCCGGCGGCGTAGGCCTGCCCGACATCGTCACCGTCGAGAACGGTGAGGCCGAGAATTACTGGAGCCAGTTCCCCGACTGCTTCGTCGACCTGCATACGCTCGGCTACACAGCCGACGACCAGAAAAAGTTCCCCGATTTCAAGCGCACCGAGCTGGAAGTGGGCGACAAGGCCTACGCGATGCCGTGGGACTCCGGCCCGGTGGCCGCCTTTTATCGCCGCGACTTCTACGAAAAGGCCGGCGTCGATCCAGCGTCGATCAAGACCTGGGATGATTTCATTGCCGCGGGCAAGAAGATCCAGGCCGCCAACCCAGGCGTCTCGATGACCAATGCCGATTTCAACGGCGACTCGGAATTCTTCCGCATGATCTCCAACGAACAGGGCTGCGCCTATTTCTCCGAGGACGGACAATCGATCACGGTCAACCAGCCCAAATGCGTCGATGCCATGACCAAGGTCAAGGAGATGAAGGACGCCGGCATCATCTCATCGGCCGACTGGGGCACCAAGATCACCAACAATACCGCCGGCACGGTCGCCACTCAGATCTATGGCGGCTGGTATGAAGGCACTATTCGCACCGAGTCTGCCGGTGAAAACGGCAAATGGGGCGTCTATCTGATGCCGAGCCTCACCGCCGACGGGCCGCGCGCCGCCAATCTCGGCGGTTCTTCCCTGGCCATCACATCGGCGTCCAAGAACAAGGAGGCTGCCTACGCCTATCTGAAATACACGCTCGGAACCAATGAAGGCCAGATCACGATGCTGAAGGAGTTCGGCTTGGTGCCGTCCCTGATCTCAGCGCTCGACGATCCCTATGTCGCGCAAGGCCTTCCTTACTGGGGCGGCCAGGCGGTGTGGAAGGACATTCTCGGCACCTTGCCGAAGGTTGTTCCGAGCCGCGGCACGCAGTTCCAGAGCGACGCCGAAATCATCGTCCGCGCCGTGCAGACCAAGTATCTGGCCGGCGGCTATCCGGACGCCAAGGCAGCGCTTGACGATGCCGCAAGCCAGATCGCCGCGGCGACCGGACTGCCCGTCAAATCTTGATCTGGACGATGGCCCCGGGCGGCATGATGCTGCCTGGGACCATTCCCGAACGCGCCCGGCGTTTCAGCGGGCGCGCCACCCCTTGAACGCGGAAGGAGGCAAAAATGCGCAATCGCAACGCCACGGCCTATCCCTTCCTCACGCCCTATCTGCTGATCTTCGCGATCTTCTGGGTGTGGCCGATCATCAGCTCCTTCATGATCTCCTTCCAGGCGACGCGCACCGTGCCGTGGCGGTTCGCGCCGAGCTTCAACTGGGGCCGATTGATCGGCGATCCGGCCTTCTTCAACGCCCTGAAGAACACGCTGCTCATTCTGGTCATCCAGGTGCCGGTGATGATCTCGCTGGCGCTCGTCATGGCGGTGCTTTTGAACTCGCCGCTCTTGAAGGCGCGCGGCCTCTACCGCTTCGCCTTCTTCGCCCCGGTGGTGGTCGGCGAAGTTGCCTATTCGGCGGTGTTCCGGCTGATGTTCAACCTCGATTTCGGCATCATCAACAAGCTCCTGAACAGCGTCGGCCTGCCCAAGATCGACTGGTTTTCCAACGTCACGCCGGCGATGGCGCTGATCATGATCGCGGTGACCTGGCGCTGGGCCGGTTACAACGCCATCATCCTGCTCGCCGGCATGCAGTCCATTCCCGAAGATGTCTACGAGGCGGCGACGCTCGACCGCGTCAGCAAGCTCAAGCAGTTCTTCTACATCACCCTGCCGCTCCTGAAGCCGGTCATCGTGTTCTGTCTCGTGCTGTCGATCATCGGCACCATGCAGCTGTTCACCGAGCCCTTCCTGATCACCGAGCGCGGCGGGCCGGGCGGCGGTACGGAGACGCTTGGCCTGCTGCTTTACCGCCAGGGTTTTCGGTCGCTCAATTTCGGCTATGCGTCGGCCGTCGCCTACACCATGGCCGGGCTGGCGATCGCCATCACGCTGGCGCAGCTGTGGCTGACGAGGGAACCGAAATGAGTTCGCGCTCCTCCGCCAGACTGGGACGCAGCATCGCTCTGCATCTGTTCCTGACGCCGCTGGCGCTGATCTGGCTGTTTCCGCTGTGGATGATGGTGGTGTTCTCGACCATGCCGGACAACGGCATCTTCAGCCCCGGCATCGAGCTTTTGCCGCACGGCAACTTTATCGACAATTTCAACAATCTGCAACGTGACACCAACTTCGTCGGAGCCATCGGCATTTCGGTCTCGGTGGCGGTGACTTACACCATCCTGTCGGTGCTGCTGACGTCAATGGCCGGCTGGGCGCTGGCCCGCTACCAGTTCTTCGGCAAGGGCGTGGTTGTCGCCATCATCCTGGGTACCATAACGCTGCCTTATGCGGTCGTGCTGATCCCGCAATTCATCATGGTGGCGCGCGACTTCAAGCTCGCCAACACCTGGGTGGCGCTGATCGTGCCGCCGCTGTTCAATTCGCTTGGCGTGCTGTTCATGCGGCAGAGTTTTTCGATGATGCCGGACGATCTCTTCGATGCGGCGCGCGTCGAGGGCGTCAAGGAATGGCGCATCTTCCTCTTCGTCGCGCTGCCTTTGGCGCGGCCGATGCTGGCCGCACTCGCCATCATCCTGTTCCTCGCCTCCTGGAACAATTATCTGTGGCCGCTTTTGATCAACAGCCAGCCGGGTTCGATGACAGCGCCGGTAGCGCTCGGCACGCTGATTGGCCTCACCAAGGTGTCATGGGGCGGCATCATGGCGGGCGCGGTCATGCTGACGGTGCCGATGCTCGTCGTCTTCGTGCTGCTGCAGCGTCACTTCATAGCCGGCATTGCAGCCGGCGCGGTCAAGTAAGAGGCAGCATGGCAACGGTCACGCTCAACAATGTCGTCAAGCGCTTCGGCGTCTTCGAGGTCGTCCATGGCGCCAGCATCGACATCAAGGATGGCGAGTTCGTCGTCTTCGTCGGCCCCTCCGGCTGCGGCAAATCCACACTGCTCAGGATGATCGCCGGGCTCGAGGACATCAGCGGCGGCGAGATCGCCATCGGCGGCAAGGTGGTCAACGATGTCGAGCCGGCCGACCGCGGCATCGCCATGGTGTTCCAGTCCTACGCGCTCTATCCGCATATGAGCGTCGAACAGAACCTCTCTTTCGGCCTGCGCATGACCGGCAACCCAAAGGCCGACACCGAACGGCGGGTGAAGCGGGCGGCCGAGATCCTGCGCATCAGCGAATTGATGGAGAGGCGCCCGAAAAAACTCTCCGGCGGCCAGCGCCAGCGCGTCGCCATCGGCCGGGCCATCGTGCGCGAACCGCAGGTGTTCCTGTTCGACGAGCCGCTCTCCAATCTCGACGCCGAACTGCGCGTCCAGATGCGCGTCGAGATCTCCCGGCTGCACAAGGAGCTCGGGGCCACCATGATCTATGTCACGCACGACCAGACCGAGGCGATGACGCTCGCCGACAGGATCGTCGTGATGCGCGCCGGCCATATCGAGCAGATCGGCCGGCCGCTTGATCTCTACGACAACCCCGACAATCAGTTCGTCGCGGGCTTTGTCGGCTCGCCGAAGATGAACTTCATCAAAGGCCGCATAGTCGGGCACGATGCACGCGGTGTCGTGGTGGAACTGGCGGGTCAGGAGAAGACCCGTATCACCCAGCCGCTGACAGGCGCCATGCCCGAAGTGGGCAGCAAGGTTATCGTCGGCGTGCGGCCCGAACATTTCGGCAGTGCGGGAGAAGGTGGCGCCGACCTCGTCGTCGGCCTCGACGTGATTGAGCACCTCGGCGGCACGAGCTTTCTCTACACCAGAACGGCCAACGGTGAAGACGTGGTGATCCAGCGCGATGCGGCGAAGGTCCCCGACACATCAGAAATCACCGTTTCCATCCGCAAATCCTACCTGTTCGACGAAAAGGGACTGCGGCTGCGCTGACCGCCGGCCCTTCCCAGCCTTCAAGGAGAATGACAATGATCGCAACCACGCCCATTCGCTGGGGTATCCTCGGCCCGGGCAGCATCGCCCAGTCCTTTGCCGGCGGCGTGGCCGCTTCGCGCACCGGAAAGCTGGTCGCCATCGGCGCCCGCAATCCCGCCACCCCCGGCCTCGCCGAGAGTTTTCCCGGCGCCCGCATTCTCGACGGCTACGACGCGCTGCTCGCCGACCCCGAAGTCGATGCCGTCTACATTTCGATACCGCATCCCGGGCATGCGCAATGGGCGATCAAGGCGGCCGAGGCCGGAAAGCATGTGCTGTGCGAAAAGCCGCTGGCGCTGACCGCCTTCGAGGCCGACGCCATGATGCATGCCGCACGCAAGGCCGGCACATTCCTCGGCGAAGCCTTCATGTACCGGTTGCACCCGCAGACCAAGAAGTTGGTGGAACTGATCAGGTCTGGCGTCATCGGCGAGATCAGGATGATCAAGTCGAGCTTCGGCTTCGCCATGCCGGGCTTCATGCCGGAGCACCGTCTCTATGCCAACGACTCTGCCGGCGGCGGCATCCTCGATGTCGGCGGCTATCCCGTCTCGATGGTGCGGCTTATTGCCGGCGCGGCCGTCGGAAAGCCCTTCAGCGAGCCGGACAAGGTGGTCGGCGCCGCCCATCTTGGCCAGTCCGGCGTCGACGAATGGGCCTCCGCGCTGCTGCATTTCCCAGGCGGCATTGTCGCTGAAGTCTCCTGCAGCATTTCGCTCAACCAGGACAATGTCCTGCGCATCCTGGGCACCAAAGGTCGCATCGAAGTGCCGGACTTCTGGTTCGCCGGCGGCAACCGCGAAATCGGCCTGGGCCGGATCGACATCATCGCATCCAACGGCGCGTGCGAGACCATCAGCGTCGACGAGAAGCGCCATGTCTATTCCTTCGAGGTCGACGCAGCCGGTGAGGCCATCCGCGCCGGGCGGCAGGAATTCGCCTGGCCGGGGATGGCGTGGGCGGAAAGCCTCGGCACCTTGCGTGTGCTGGACAAATGGCGGGCGGCAGCCGGCCTCGAATACGGGATCGAGAAGGCCGAGCAGCGTACCAACACCATCTCCGGCCGGCCTTTGCGGTCCGGCGGCACGGCGATCGCCAAGCGCACCATTCCTGGCCTGTCGAAGCCGGCATCGGTGGTGGCGCTCGGCTTCGAGGATTTCCGTACCTTTTCCTCAGGCTCGATCCTGCTCGATGCCTTTTTCGAGGCCGGCGGCAATCTCTTCGATACCGGCTATGTCTATGGCGGCGGCTATACCGAGAAGCTGCTTGGCGAGTGGTTGAAAAACCGTGGCGTGCGCGCGCAATCGGTGGTCATCGCCAAGGGCGCTCACTCGCCGCTGTGCTATCCCGATGTGATCGGCAAGCAGCTCGACCAGACGCTCGAACGCCTGCAGGCCGATCATGTCGATGTCTACTTCATGCACCGCGACAATCCCGATGTGCCGGTCGGCGAATTCGTCGATGCGATGGATCGCGAGGTGAAGGCTGGCCGCATCCGCGGCCCGTTCGGCGGCTCGAACTGGACGATGGAACGCATGGATGAGGCCATCGCCTACGCCGAACGCACCGGCAAGCAGAAGCCCGGTGCGCTGTCCAACAATTTCTCGCTGGCTGAAATGCTGGAGCCGATTTGGGCAGGCTGTGTCACGTCCTCCACGGATGCATGGAAGGCCTGGCTGACATCCAGGCAGATGCCGAATTTCGCCTGGTCGAGCCAAGGGCGTGGCTTCTTCACCGATCGCGCAGGTCGGGACAAGCAAGACAATGAGGAATTGGTGCGGGTGTGGTACTCCGAGCGGAATTTCGGCCGCCGCGACCGGGCGATCGAACTTGCCGCGAGACTGGGCAAGAGCCCGATCCATATCGCGCTGGCCTATGTGCTCGCCCAGCCATTCCCGTCCATCCCGCTGATCGGGCCACGCACCCTGGACGAGTTGGACGACAGCCTGCGCGCGCTCGACATCACGCTGTCGCAGGGCGACCTCGAATGGCTGGATGGCGGCAGTCTGCGCGCGGCCTAGTCTAGTTCGCTGCCGGTTTAACGGTAGCGGCGTCAGGTCTCGTCATCAGGCGCCCTGACGCCACGCCTGGCCGGAGTCCGCAAATTGGCATACATGCCGGTGGTGCGGAATTGGCTGGGCGTAATGCCGTAGCAGCGGCGGAAGACCTTCGAAAAATAGTTCGCGTCCTCGAAGCCGCACAGTATGGCGACCTCCTTCACCGGCAGGAAATCCGCCTTGGTCAGCAGCTTCGCCGCGCGCTGCAGGCGCTGCTGCAGCACGAATTCGGCCGGCGGCAGGCCTTCGCTCTCGGCAAAGCAGCGTGAGAAATGCGCTCGGCTGAGGCCGCTGATCTGGACCAGGTCCGCCACCGGCAGCGGCCCGTCGAGATTGGCGTTGATGTGATCAATGACCGGCTGCATGGCGCTCATTTTTTCGGCGAAGGCATGGGAGCCGAAGACATCGTCATAGAGCGCCATCGCAGCCTCGTAGGCGACCGCCGAAGCAGCACCCGGCGAAGCGGCCCCTTTGATCAGGCGCAGGCTGCAATCGGCAAGATGATCGATTGTCGCCGGCTGCAGCCGAAACACCGGACCCGAGACGCTGAGGATCGACTTGTGGATGCGCAGCGCTTCCTCGCCGTTCATCGAAATCCAGAAATATTCCCAGCGCTCATCTCCAGCCAGCCAGTAGCGGTGGTTGTGCGGCACCAGCACCAGCAATGTGTCGTTCTTCTGCAGGCGGTAATTGCGATTCTCATAGCGCAGCCGGCCGGTTCCGCTGATCGTGTGCTGGAGCACGGTGAACGGTGTCTGGCCGCGCTTGCGACCGTCCCAATCGTAGATCTCGTCCTCGCGCACCTCATAGCCCGTGCTCGTCGGCATGGCGTGCAGGCGCTGGCGACCGCGCGGCAGCGAAATCGTGCGCATGGATTGTCCGTTGGTTATCAAATCATGCAGCACAAAATTACCCCTGAAAGCATAATCCTTCTCTGGTCGCGGTCGCGAATAAGCGCATAATCCCCGTCGAAAAGCGAGAGAGATCCGTAGTCGAGGAGCGGACAGGGAGGTTGGCAGGCCGGATTCCGGCTTGTCGCGCATACATGTTACGGCATGTGGCTACAACTTCCCATTGTCATTCCTTGCCTGCAATTCGAAATGGAATGAGGTGCGGCTGATGAGTTTCAAAATCGCTATCATCGGTGCCGGCAGCGTCGGCTTCACCAAGAAATTGTTCACCGACATCCTGTGCGTGCCCGAATTCAAGGACATCGAATTCGCGCTGACCGACCTCAGCGAGCACAATCTCCAGATGATCAAGGCGATCCTCGACAGGATCGTCGAGGCAAACAGGTTGCCGACCAGGGTGACCGCGACCACCGACCGCCGCAAGGCACTGGAAGGCGCACGCTACGTCATCAGCTGCGTGCGGGTCGGCGGCCTCGAAGCCTATGCCGACGATATTCGCATTCCCCTGAAATACGGCATCGACCAATGCGTTGGGGACACGATATGTGCCGGCGGCATTCTCTATGGACAGCGCAACATCCCGGTGATCCTGGATTTCTGCAAGGACATCCGCGAGGTCGCCGAGACGAACGTCAAATTCCTGAACTACGCCAACCCGATGGCGATGAACACCTGGGCGGCAATCGAATACGGCAAGGTCGACACCGTCGGGCTCTGCCACGGCGTCCAGCACGGCGCCGAGCAGATCGCCGAGGTGCTGGGCGCCAGGTCCACGCAGGAACTCGACTATGTCTGTTCCGGCATCAACCACCAAACCTGGTTCATCGACCTGCGCCTGAACGGCCGCCCCATCGGCAAGGACGAACTCGTGGCCGCCTTCGAGGCGCATCCGGTCTATTCCAGGCAGGAGAAGCTGCGCATCGACGTCCTGAAGCGCTTCGGCGTCTATTCGACCGAAAGCAATGGCCATCTTTCCGAATATCTGCCCTGGTACCGAAAACGTCCCGACGAGATCACGCGCTGGATCGATATGTCCGACTGGATCCACGGTGAAACCGGCGGTTATCTCCGCCACTCGACGGAAACCCGCAACTGGTTCGAAACGGAATATCCGCAGTTCCTCGAAGCGGCGTCAAAGCCGATCGACCGGGAGAAGCGCTCCAATGAGCATGCCAGCCACATATTGGAGGCGCTGGAGACCAACCGGGTCTATCGCGGCCATTTCAACGTCAAGAACAATGGCGTGATCACCAACCTGCCGCAGGATGCCATCATCGAGTCGCCGGGCTTCGTCGACCGTTTTGGCATCAACATGGCCGCCGGCATCATGTTGCCGGAGGCCTGCGCCGCCACCTGCATCGCCTCGATCAACGTCCAGCGCATGTCGGTGCATGCCGCGATATCAGGCGACATCGATCTTCTGAAGCTGGCCGTGCTGCATGACCCGTTGGTCGGCGCGGTTTCGACGCCGGAGGAGGTCTGGCAGATGGTCGACGAAATGGTCGTCGCCCAGGCGGCCTGGCTGCCGCAATATGCCCATGCGGTTCCGGCCGCCAGGGTGCGGCTGTCGACATCTCAGGTGAAGACCCGCGAGTGGGCGGGCGCCGCACGGCGCAGCGTGCGCTCGATCGAGGAACTGCGCGCCGAAAAAGCCGCGCTGAAGCAAGCCGGCTGAAAATTCATGCGGTGATGGTGGGTCCATGGGAGGCGGATCCACTGCCACGAAGCCGTTTGAATTCGAGGAGAGGCGGAGCGGGTGCACCGCTCCGGACAAACAAGAGGGAGAGAGACCGTGAGGAATTTACGCAATATCGGCCTTGCCGCCGGACTGACGCTGAGCGTCTCGGTCTCGGCACTCAGTGCTGACGCTTCCGAGCCGACGGTTCCGCCGGCGCCGGCACCGTTTCCCGCCGAAGGCAAGATCAACTATGTCGCGCGTGACTCGATCCTGGAGTTCAAGGCGCTCCCCGAATATCACGAGCCCGACTGGGTCACCGAGAAATACGTCAAGACCGGCAAGCTGCCGCCGGTGAAAGACAGGTTGCCGAAGGAGCCGCTGGTCTTCAAGACGGGCAACATGCAGGACGGCATCGGCGTCTATGGCGATACGATGCGCCACGTCATCGGCGGGCGGCCGGAAGGCTGGAACTACGGCGCCGGCCAGACGCAAGGGTGGGGCGGCATCGACATCGGCCTCTCCGAATGCCTGACGCGCACCGCCCCGCTGTTCCAGGTCGAGGCCAAGGACACCGAGCCGCTGCCGAATCTGGCCAGGAGCTGGGATTGGTCGAGCGATGGCCACAAGCTGACCATGCACCTCATCGAAGGAGCGAAGTGGTCGGACGGCGCGCCGTTCAATGCCGACGATGTCATGTTCTACTGGGACGACGAGGTGGTCGATCCCAACGTCTCGCCGCTGAACGGCGCGACGCCGGAAACCTTCGGCGTCGGCACGACGCTGAAGAAGATCGACGACTACACCGTCGAATGGACCTTCAAGGATGCCTTCCCGAAACAGTACCTGTATGCCATGGCCTATGGCACCTTCTGTCCCGGCCCCGCGCACATCCTGAAGCCGCAGCATCCGAAATATTCGAAGAACACCTACGATCAGTTCAAAAATGCCTTCCCGCCGGAATTCATGAATATGCCGGTGATGGGTGGTTGGGTCCCGGTCGAATACCGGCCAGACGACATCATCGTCATGCGCCGCAATCCCTATTACTGGAAGGTCGACGAGAAGGGCAATCAGCTGCCCTATCTCAACGAGCTGCACTACAAGCTGTCGACCTGGGCCGATCGCGACGTCCAGGCGGTGGCCGGCGCGGCCGATTTCTCCAATCTGGAGCAGCCGGAAAACTTCGTCGCGTCGCTGAAGCGTGCGGCGGAGGCGAACGCGCCGGCCCGTCTTGCTTTCGGCCCGCGGCTCATCGGCTACAATCTGCGCTTTAATTTTTCCGCCAATGGCTGGGGCAATCCGGACGAACGTGGGCAAGCTGTGCGCGAGCTGAACCGCAACGAGGATTTCCGCAAGGCCGTCACCATGGCGCTCGACCGCAAGGCGCTCGGCGACTCGTTGGTCAAGGGGCCGTTCACCGCCATCTATCCCGGCGGCCTGTCGTCAGGAACCAGCTTCTACGACCGCGCTTCGACGGTCTACTACCCCTTCGACCTCGAGGGCGCCAAGGCGGAACTCGCCAAGGCCGGCCTCACGGATACGGACGGCGACGGCTTCGTGAATTTCCCTTCCGGCACCGCCGGCGGCAAGAATGTCGAGATCGTGATGCTGGTCAACAACGACTACACGACGGACAAGAGCCTTGCCGAAGGTGTCGTCGCCCAGATGGAAAAGCTTGGGCTGCGGGTCGTGCTCAACGGCCTCAACGGCACCCAGCGCGACGCTTCGCAATATTCCGGCCGCTTCGATTGGCTGGTCCGGCGCAACGAACAGGAACTGACGTCGGTGGTGCAGAACACCGTGCAGCTTGCCCCGGTCGGTCCGCGCACCAGCTGGGACCATCGGGCGCCGGAAAATGGCGAGGTCGATGTGATGCCGTTCGAAAAGGACCTCGTCGACATCGTCAACAAGTTCGTCTCCACCCAGGACAATGACCAGCGCGCCAGCCTGATGAAACAATTCCAGAAGATCTCGACGGAGCACGTCTACAATGTCGGCCTGACGGAATATCCCGGCGCGCTGATCGTCAACAAGCGCTTCTCGAACATTCCGCAGGGCACGCCGATCTTCATGTTCAACTGGGCCGAAGATTCGATCATCCGCGAACGGGTCTTTGTCGCGGCCGACAAGCAGGCGAAATACGAATTGTTCCCGCAAGAACTGCCCGGCAAACCCGGAGAGAAGGGGCCGATGAATTAGGTTTACCTCCCTGACTGAGAGACCTCCGGCCGCGCCGCTGGCGCGGCCGGACAAACCAACCTCCGGACGCAACCAAGGGCGCGATCGGCGAGACAAGGAAACGAACCGTCCATGCTGCGATTCCTGCTCACGCGCATAGCGTCGGCAATCCCGGTCCTCGCCATTTTGAGCCTGGCCACCTTTGCCATCATCCAGGCGCCACCGGGCGATTATGCCGACTATATCCGCTCGCAGGCGATCAACCAGGGTGGAGCCTCCTTCGCAGAAGCCGACGCGCAGGCAAAGGCCTATCGCATCGAGCATGGCCTCGATAAGCCGCTGCCCGTCCAGTATCTGAACTGGATCGGCGGCATCGTCACCCGGGGCGATTTCGGCTACAGCCTCTACTACAACAAGCCGGTCGCCGACGTGGTCGGAGAGCGCCTGCCGCGCACGCTTCTCCTGGCGCTGGTCTGCCATCTGCTCGCCTCGGTGCTGGGCATCACATTCGGCATATGGGCGGCGACCCGGCAATACACCTGGATCGACTCGACACTGTCGGCCATCTCCTTCCTTGGCATGACGGTGCCGCGGTTCCTGATGGCGCTGATCATCGTCTATCTCCTGGTCTTCCAGTTCAACGTGTCGGAGATCGGCTCATTCTTCTCGCCGCAATATGGTGGCGCGCCGTGGTCGTGGGCCAAATTCATCGACCTGGTCAAGCATGTCTGGCCGGTGGTGGCGATCGCCACTTTCGGCGGGCTCGCTTACAATATGCGCGTCATGCGCGGCAATCTGCTCGACACGCTGAACGCGCAATATGTCGAGACGGCAAGGGCCAAGGGGCTGACCGGCGCCGCCGTCGTCATGCGCCACGCCGTGCCCAACGCGCTGCATCCGCTCATCATGTATCAGGGCGTGGTGCTGCCCTATATGCTGACCGGCGAGATCGAGACGGCGATCATCTTCGCGCTGCCGACCGTCGGCCCGGCGATTGTCGGCTCCATGGCTGTCGGCGACGTCTATGTCACCGCCACCTTCATGATGGTGCTGTCGGCGACGCTGATCGTCGGCAACATCATCGCCGACATGCTGCTCGTCCTGCTCGATCCGCGCGTACGCCAGTTCGGGGAGGGTTAGAGATGTTGGCGCGCGATCCATCACCGCCACCGCTGCCTGCCGAAGGACCCATCGTTGCCAAACCGGCGCGCGGCAACGAAAGCTACATCGCGCTTGTCTGGCGCCGGCTGAAGCGCTCCTGGACCGGCATGGCCGGGCTCTGGCTCGTCGTGCTGCTGCTGGTGATGGCGGTGTTCGCCGAATTCATCGCGCCAATGGACCCGAAGGTCACGGATGTCGGCTTCGCCCCGCCGCAGGTGCCAAGCTTCCATGACAGAGACGGCGGTTTCACCGCACGGCCGAGGGTCTATGCGCTGGCCGATTCGGCGGACCTCGATCCGGTCACCTTCCAGCCGGTCGTCGGTCCCGACTACGACCATCCAAGGCTGCTTGGCTTCTTCGTGCATGGCGCGCCCTACAAGCTGTTCGGGCTCATCCCGGCGGACCGGCATCTGTTCGGCTCGCTGGACGGCCAGCCGGTGCATTTCCTCGGCACCGACAAGTTCGGCCGTGACGTGCTGTCGCGCGCCATCCACGGCTCGCGCGTCTCGCTGATGATCGCGCTGACGGTCGTCTTCATCATCACCGTCATCGGCACAACCGTCGGCATGGTTTCGGGCTATTTCGGCGGCAGGTTCGATGTCTGGATGCAGCGCTTCGTCGAACTGGTGCTCGCCTTCCCGCAGCTGCCGCTCTATCTGGCGCTGACGACGCTGATCCCGGTCACCGCTCCCACCAACGTCTTCCTGGCTTTCGTCATCATCGTCATGTCGGCCTTGGGCTGGGCGCAGATGTCGCGCGAGGTGCGCGGCAAGACGCTGGCGCTGGCGCGGATCGAGTATGTGCGCGCCGCCATGGCGGTCGGCGCCACCGACCGGCGCATCATCATGCAGCACATCTTCCCCAATGTGATGAGCCATGTGATCGTCGCCGTGACGCTGGCGATCCCGACGGTGGTGCTGCTCGAATCCTTCCTCGGGTTCCTCGGCTTCGCCGTCAAGCCGCCGCTGATCTCGTGGGGTCTCATGCTGCAGGACACCGCGACCTATTCCGTCATCGGCACCTATCCCTGGATCCTGTCGCCGGTCGGTTTCGTGCTCGTCACCGTCTTTGCCTTCAACGCGCTGGGCGACGGCCTGCGCGACGCCGTCGACCCTTATTGAGGTGCTGAGATGACCGTCGCGCTCGCCGAATCCCTTGCACCGGTCGTCCGTCACGACCATGACGGACGCCAGGACCAGCCGATCATCAATGCCCGCAACGTCGCCGTGGCCTTCAAGGTCGAGCACGGCGTCGTCGACGCGGTCAAGGACATCTCTTTCCAGCTCTATCGCGGCGAGACGATCGCAATCGTCGGCGAATCCGGCTCCGGCAAGTCGGTGACGGCGCGCACCGTCATGGGTCTGCTGTCGCGGCGCGCCACGGTGTCCCCCGGGTCGAGCGTCTGTTACGACGGGCAAAACATCCTGAAATTTCCCGAGAGCGCCCGGCGCAAGCTGCGCGGCAACCGCATCTCGATGATCTTCCAGGAGCCGATGAGCTCGCTCAACCCGATCTATACGGTCGGCAGCCAGATCGTCGAGGCGATCAGGGTGCATCGCAAGGTCAGCCGCAAACAGGCCTGGGCGCGCGCACTGGAACTCCTGCAGCATGTGCAGATTCCCGATCCTGCCGCGCGGCTCAAGCAATACCCGCACCAGCTCTCTGGCGGGCAACGCCAGCGGGTGATGATCGCCATGGCGCTGGCCAACAATCCAGACGTGCTGATCGCCGATGAGCCGACCACGGCGCTCGATGTCACTGTCCAGGCGCAGATCCTGAACCTGATCCGCAGCCTGCAGAAAGAGCTGCGCATGGCGGTGATCCTGATCACCCACGACCTGACCGTGGTGCGCCAGTTCTCCGACTACGTCTATGTCATGCAGCATGGCGAAATGTGCGAGCACAACGTCACCGAACGGCTCTTCGCCGATCCGCGGCACCCCTATACGAGGCGGCTGCTGGCTTCCGAGCCGCACGGGCAGCCGAAGCCGCTGCCGGAGGGCTGTGGTACCATTCTCGAAGCCAGCGGCGTGCGCGTCTCATTCATGCTGCGCCACGGCACTTTCCTGAAACCGGACTGGCGAGAGCTGGTCGCCGTCGACGATCTCAGCCTCGGCCTGTGCCACCATGAGACGCTGGGGCTGGTCGGCGAGTCCGGTTCCGGCAAGACCACCTTCGGCCAGGCCCTGCTCAGGTTGATCGACGCCAAGCGCGGCGAGATCCGTTTCGACGGCAAGCCTATCCACGGCCTGTCGCGGGCCCAGATGCGGCCGTTGCGCTCGCGCATGCAGATCGTCTTCCAGGATCCATTCTCCTCGCTCAACCCGCGCATGACGATTGGACAGATCATCGAGGAAGGGCTGATCGTCAACAGCATAGGGTCGACGCGGCGCGAGCGGGTCGAACGGGTGCGCGACGCGCTGGTCAGCGCCGGCATGCCGGGCGATATACTGTCGCGGTTTCCGCACGAATTCTCCGGCGGCCAGCGCCAACGCATCGCCATCGCCCGCGCCATAGCGCTCGAACCAGAATTCATCCTGCTCGACGAGCCGACATCGGCACTGGACCTCTCCGTCCAGGCGCAGATCATCGACCTCCTGCGCAAGCTGCAGGACGAGCGCGGCCTCAGCTACCTCTTCATCTCGCACGACCTCAAGGTGGTGCGCGCGCTGTGCCATCGCGTGATCGTCATGCAGAACGGCAAGATCGTCGAGCAGGGGCCCGTCGACGACGTCCTGTCCAATCCCAAGACCGCCTACACCGAACGGCTCGTCAGGGCCGCTTTCGACGTGGCTTGAACATATGCCGGAGGTTAGCATGGCAAGAAATCCCAAGATCACGTTCATCGGCGCCGGCTCGACGGTATTCATGAAGAATATTGTCGGCGACGTGCTGCAGCGCCCGTCGCTTTCGGGCGCGACGATCGCGCTGATGGACGTCAACCCGCAGCGGCTGGAAGAGAGCGCCATCGTCGTCAACAAGCTGATCGCGACGCTTGGCGTCAAGGCGAAGACCGAGACCCATTCGGACCAGCGCAAGGCGCTGGCCGGCGCCGACTTCGTCGTCGTCGCCTTCCAGATCGGCGGCTACGAACCCTGTACGGTCACCGACTTCGAAGTGCCGAAGAAATACGGCCTGCGCCAGACGATCGCCGATACGCTGGGCGTCGGCGGCATCATGCGAGGCCTCCGGACCGTGCCGCATCTGTGGAAGGTCTGCGAGGACATGCTCGCCGTCTGCCCCGAAGCGATCATGCTGCAATATGTCAACCCGATGGCGATCAACACCTGGGCGATATCGGAGAGATATCCTGAGATCAGGCAGGTCGGCCTCTGCCATTCGGTGCAGGGCACGGCAATGGAGCTGGCTGAAGACCTCGACCTTCCCTACGAAGAAATCCGCTATCGCTCGGCCGGCATCAACCACATGGCCTTCTACCTGCAATTCGAGCATCGTCAGGCGGACGGCTCCTACCGCGACCTCTATCCCGATCTGGTGCGCGCCTATCGCGAAGGCCGTGCGCCCAAGCCCGGCTGGAACCCGCGCTGTCCCAACAAGGTGCGCTACGAGATGCTGACCCGGCTCGGCTATTTCGTCACTGAAAGCTCGGAACATTTCGCCGAATACACGCCCTATTTCATCAAGGACGGACGCCCGGACCTGATCGAGAAATACGGGATCCCGCTGGATGAGTATCCCAAGCGCTGCATCGAGCAGATCGAGCGCTGGAAGGGGCAGGCGGAAGCCTATCGCTCGGCCGATCGCATCGAAGTCGAGCAGTCCAAGGAATATGCCTCCTCGATCATGAATTCGGTCTGGACCGGCGAACCATCGGTGATCTACGGCAATGTCCGCAACAATGGCTGCATCACCTCGCTGCCCCGGGATTGCGCCGCCGAAGTGCCGTGCCTGGTCGACGCCTCCGGCATCCAGCCGACCTACATCGGCGACCTGCCGCCGCAATTGACCGCGCTGATGCGCACCAACATCAACGTGCAGGAATTGACGGTGCGGGCGCTGATGACGGAAAACCGCGAGCACATCTACCATGCGGCGATGATGGATCCGCACACCGCGGCCGAACTCGATCTCGACCAGATCTGGTCACTGGTCGATGATCTCTTGGCCGCTCACGGCGACTGGCTGCCGGACTGGGCGCGCGTCAACCGCAAGAACGAAGCTGCCGCCTGATCGGCGGCGCTCGACTTATTTCGGAGCGTCGGGGTCCGTCTCTTCCTCGTCGTCGCGGGCCGAGATGACATAGGCGCCCTTCAGCCAGCGGTTGAGGTCGATGTCCTTGCAGCGCGTCGAGCAGAACGGAAAGGTGTCGCGCGCCGACGGCTTGCCGCATTCGGGACAAGGGCGCTTCGGGCGCAAGGGCGTGACTTTGGGGTCGGAACTCATAGCCGGGTTCCCGCCAGCCAGCCGCCATGCACCTTGAAGCCTTCACCGCTCAACAGCGCGACGGTCTCATAGAGCGGCAGCCCGACGATGTTGGTGTAGGAGCCGACCAGCTTGACAACGAAGGCGCCGGCGAGGCCCTGGACGGCGTAGCCGCCAGCCTTGCCGCGCCATTCACCCGAGGCGACATAGGCGTCGATCTCTTCGCGTGGCAGCCGCTTGAAACGCACCCGCGTCTCGACCAGCCGCTGGCGCAGCTTGCCACCTGGGGTGATCAGGCAGATGCCGGAATAGACCCGGTGCGAACGGCCCGACAACAGCCCGAGGCAGTTGGCGGCATCGTCGAGGGTCTCGGCCTTGGGCAGGATGCGCCGCCCGACGGCGACCACCGTGTCCGCGGCCAGCACGAAGCCCGGCGCATAGTCGGTTTCGGTCTGCAGCGAGGCGAACGCCTTCTCGGCCTTTTCCTTCGACAGCCGCTTGGCCAGCGAGCGCGGATGCTCGGCACGCAGCGGTGTTTCGTCGACATCGGCCGGCAGCACGCGGTCCGGCTCGATGCCGGCCTGCTGCAAGAGTTCGATCCGGCGCGGCGAACCCGAGGCAAGCACCAGCTTCTGCAAAATGCTCATCGCGGACCAGTCGGGCTTTGCTTACTTGAAACGATAGGTGATGCGGCCCTTGGTCAGGTCGTAGGGCGTCATCTCGACCAGAACCTTGTCGCCGGTCAGCACGCGGATGCGGTTCTTGCGCATGCGGCCGGCCGTATGGGCGATGATTTCGTGTTCGTTTTCGAGCTTTACCCGGAACATCGCGTTCGGCAACAATTCCGTCACGACACCCGGAAACTCGAGGACTTCTTCCTTCGGCATTCGATACCTTTGCTTGGATGGTAGTTCCAGCACCCTGGCCGGAATTTCGGCGGAACCTATATGATAATCGTCCGCTTGTGAACACGCTTAATCCGTCGCGTTTTTTGCTTCAGGATGCAAAAAACGTCGGCCTATGCGCACCTTCAGCCGCTCGCGCACGTCGCGATAACTGGCCATGATCTGTTCGCGGGTGCCGCTGGCGTCGGTCGGGTCCGGCGTCGGCCAGTATTCGACCTCGACCGCGAGCGAGCGGGTGAGTTCGAGTGCGGCGTGGTGCGCTTCCGGCGCCAGCGTGATGATCAGGTCGAAATAGTCGTCCTCGAGATCGTCCATCGTCCTTGGGTGACGCTCGCCCAGCGTGAGACCTTCTTCGGCCAGCACCGCATCGACGAATGGATCGCGCTCGCCGGCGCGGACGCCGGCGGAAGCGACAAAGACGGTGGCGGGCAGCATGCGGCGCGCCAGCTGCTCCGCCATTGGCGAGCGCACGGCATTCATGCCGCACAGGAACAGGATCGAACGGGGCAGGGCGCCGGGTGCCAGGGCTAGCCCCGCCAGTGCAGCACGCAGACCAGCGTGAACAGCCGGCGCGCCGTATCGAAGTCGATGTCGATCTTGCCGGACAGCCGGTCCATCAATGTCTGGGAGCCTTCATTGTGCAGGCCGCGGCGACCCATGTCGATCGCCTCGATGTGGCTCGGCGTCGAGGAGCGGATGGCGTCGTAGTAGCTTTCGCAGATCATGTAGTAGTCCTTGACGATGCGCCTGAGAGGCGTCAGCGACAGGATATGGGTGACGACGGCGGCGCCATCCTCGCGGGCCACGGCAAACACCAGGCGCTGCTCGGCCAGTGACAGTTTCAGCCGATAAGGACCGGCGCCGCTGTCATTGACGGGTTGAAAACTGTTTTCCTCGATCAGGTCGAAGATCGCCACCGCGCGTTCATGCTCGACATCGGGTGTCGAACGGCCGATCGATTCATCGAGTTCGACATCGATCAGCCTGGCGCGGGTTTGATCGGGGCCAGACATCGCCGCCTACATGTTCAACCGTATGGCGACGGAGCGTCCATGCGCGTCAAGGCCCTCCGCCTTGGCCAGCGCAATCGCCGCCGGCGCCAAAATCCGCAACTGCTCCGGTCCAAGCTTGAGGATCGACGTGCGCTTGACGAAATCGAGCACCGACAGGCCGGACGAGAAGCGCGCCGAGCGCGCCGTCGGCAACACATGGTTGGAGCCGCCGACATAGTCGCCGATGGCTTCCGGCGTGTGGCGGCCGAGAAAGACGGCACCCGCATTGCGCATCCGCGACAGGAAACCCTCGGCATCGTCGATTGCCAATTCGACATGTTCGGCGGCGATGCGATCGACCAGCGGCAGCGAGGATTCAATGGTTGGAACCAGGATCACGGCGCCAAAATCGCGCCAGCTCGCCGCAGCCGTTTCGGCCCGCGGCAGGCTCTGCAGCTGGCGCCCGACCGCTTGTTCGACAGCGATGCCGAAGGTCGGATCGTCGGTGACGAGGATCGACTGCGCCGATGTGTCGTGCTCGGCCTGGGCCAGCAAATCGGCGGCGATCCAGTCCGGATCGTTGCTGCCGTCGGCCACGACAAGCACTTCCGATGGCCCGGCGATCATGTCGATGCCGACGGTGCCGAACACCTGCCGCTTGGCCGCCGCGACATAGGCATTGCCTGGGCCGACGATCTTGGCGACCGGCCGGATTGTCTCGGTGCCGTAAGCAAGGGCGGCGATCGCCTGCGCGCCGCCGACGCGGTAGATTTCCGACACGCCAGCGATATCGGCAGCCACCAGCACCAGCGGATTGATGACACCGCCCGGCGCCGGCACGACCATAACGATGCGCTCGACGCCGGCCACCCGGGCCGGGACGGCGTTCATCAGCACCGAGCTTGGATAGCTCGCCGTGCCGCCCGGCACGTAGAGCCCGACTGCCTCGACCGCTGTCCAGCGCCAGCCGAGCTCGACGCCGGCGGCATCCGTATAGCGATCGTCCTTCGGCCGCTGCCGTTCATGATGCGAGCGGATGCGGTCGCGCGCGAATTCCAGCGCCTCGATCGTTTTTGGGTCGGCGGCCTTGTAGGCTTGGGCGATATCGTCCTTCGAAATCGCAATCCCGAGGCTTTTCAGCTCGGCATGGTCGAATTTCCTGGTGTAATCGATCAGCGCCGCGTCGCCCTCGGCGCGCACGCGCGCGATGATGTCGCGCACCGCGGCGTCGACATCGGCCGACACCTCCCGCTTGGTCGTGAGGAAGGCGGCGAAACGCTGCTCGAAATCGGCATCGGACTGACGAAGCGTAATGGCCATCGGACGCTCAGGCCTTGTGGATGGGGCGCGAGGTGGCTTCCCATGCCCCGCCGATGTCGGCAAGACGGGCCTCGATGCATTCGACGTCGAGCATGATCGCGCCGCCGCCCGCAAAGATCAGCTCGACGATGCCGGCCGGCTTGCTGATCTCGATGAAGCTGATCGCCAGCAGAGACAGGACTTCGGCAGGCTTGTTGCGGTCGATACCGCTGGTCTTGGCGCCGAGCACGCGGTCGAAATGCAGCACGGCCTGCCGTCGCTCATTATGCGGGCGAAACAGGCCGGATTTTGCCTCCCAGACGAAACGGTTCATGGTCAGCAGGAAACGTTTGGCCGCTGGCAGGAATTCGAGGTCGCTGACTTTCAGCACGGCATCCTGGACATGAGCCGAAACGATGCTCAGATCCTGATCGTCGAGCGCGATAAGCTTAAGGCCGGTCATGCGGAGGTCGCACCTGAAGGTTGATAACTGAACCTTCTGTTAGGCGGTCTTTCCCGTCCGCGCAACCGCACCGCAAGGGGTTGCGATTCCTACGCCGAAATTCGCTCGATCACCGCGCCGCAGTTGGACAGCTTTTCTTCCAGCCGCTCGAAGCCGCGGTCGAGATGATAGACGCGGTTGACCGTGGTCTCGCCTTCCGCCGCCAGGCCGGCGATGACCAGCGAGACAGAGGCGCGAAGATCGGTCGCCATGACCGGCGCGCCCTTCAGTTTCGGCACGCCGTCGACGATCGCCGTCTGGCCAGAAAGCGTGATATGAGCGCCGAGCCGCGCCAGTTCCTGAACATGCATGAAGCGGTTCTCGAAGATCGTCTCGGTAATGCGCGACTTGCCCTTGGCCATCGTCATCAGGCCCATGAACTGCGCCTGCAAATCGGTCGGGAAGGCCGGGAAGGGCGCTGTCGTCACGTCGACCGGCGAAATGCCGGCGCCGTTGCGCCTCACATGGATGCCGGAATTTGTCGGCGTGATTTCGGCACCGGTCTGGGCGATCACGTCGAGCGCGGTCTGCAGCAGATCCGGCCGCGCGCCCTCAAGCACGACGTCGCCGCCGGTCATGGCGACGGCCATGGCGTAGGTGCCGGTCTCGATGCGGTCGGGAATGACGCGCACGCGCGCGCCCGACAGCGATTCGACGCCATCGATGGTGATGGTCGGCGTGCCGGCGCCATGAATCTTCGCGCCCATGGCGTTGAGGCACTCGGCGAGGTTGACGATCTCAGGCTCGCAGGCTGCATTTTCCAGCACCGTCTCGCCCTTGGCGAGTGCCGCGGCCATCATCAGCACATGGGTGGCGCCGACCGAGACCTTCGGGAAGATATAGCGGTTGCCGACAAGCCGGCCATTCCGGGTCTTGGCGATGACATAGCCGGTGTCGACGTCGATATCGGCACCCAGCGCCTGCAGGCCCTCGAGGAACAGATCGACCGGCCGCGTGCCGATCGCGCAACCGCCGGGCAGCGACACTTTTGCTTCGCCCATGCGGGCCAGCAGCGGGCCGATCACCCAGAACGAGGCGCGCATCTTCGACACCAGCTCGTAGGGCGCCGTCGTGTCGACGATGTTGCGGGCGGAGAAATTGATGGTGCGCGAATAGCCCTCATTCTGCTTCTCGCGACGGCCATTGACCGAATAATCCACGCCGTGATTGCCGAGGATCCGGATCAGCTGCTCGACATCGGCCAGATGCGGCACGTTTTCCAGCGTCAGCGTGTCGTCGGTGAGCAGCGAGGCGATCATCAGGGGCAGGGCGGCGTTTTTCGCGCCCGAGATCGGAATGCTTCCCGAGAGCTTGTTGCCCCCGACAATTCTGATGCGATCCATGGAAGAGCGTCCCTCTCGGCCAAAAAGGGCCGGTTCAATCGTTTGAGTAGCGGCCCGTCTAGACCATTGGCCAATCTGGTTCAACAATTACACTGGTGCAAGAAATAGGATTTCGCGAACCCCGGGCCAAGAGTGGCCGATTTGAGTTAATCTTTTTGTATTTCCTTCGATGCAGCGAGCCCGTCCGGGCGCAGGTCGGCCTCGCCGGTCCGCCGCGAGCGCGACTGCGCCTTGCGCTTTTGCAGGTTGGCCCGCAATTCGTCGGCAAGCCGATCCTTGCGGATTGTTGCTCTGTTTTTCGGTGGAATTGTCTTGTCGTCCATCGCCCCGTCCGCGCCGGCGACCCACCAGCTTGCTGTTCAGGGATAGCCAACATTGTGGCACGGCCATGTCATTAAAAGCTATCCGGCAAAGCCTTTCACAGAAGCGTTGCACTTGGCCTTGCGCTTGCCGGTTCGATATGGCAGAAGCCCCGCCATCAGCGGCTGCGGTAGCTCAGTGGTAGAGCACTCCCTTGGTAAGGGAGAGGTCGAGAGTTCAATCCTCTCTCGCAGCACCAGTTTCCAACATCCCTGTTGCCGCACGCTTGTCCTCTGCATTTGCGAGGGCGAGGGTACATGGGGATGGCGCGGCCATCGTGCTGGCGGACCTCATCGGCGGTGCATTGCTTCAGAAGATGGCTGTCACAGGCAAATCCAGCCGAAGCGCATTCCCGCAAGACACGATTCGTTAACCAAGATGCTGTTCATCGACATGACGTATTGTGGCATGGATGCCCGGCTGCGCCGGTCCGGTCCATGCTTGTCAGGAAGAGGGCCAAAAGGCTCCTGATCTGGGCGGAAACCTGAAATCGCTCGAAACAAAAGAATGTGCAAGGCATGAACGTGAGCGAAAACGTGCAAAACGCCCCCGGTGCTTCCCGTCTTTGGACACTGCCTGCCATCATCGCAGCGTTCCTTTGCCTGTGCGTTACCGGCGCGTTCGCGGAGACGCGTGCTTTGAAGATTCAACATCTCCATACGGGCGAGAAGGCTGAAATCGTCTTCAAGCGCAACGGGCGCTATGATCCGGCGGGATTGAAGAAGATCAATCTCATGCTGCGTGACTGGCGTCGCAACGAACCGACGAAGATGGATCCGCGCCTGCTCGATCTTGTCTGGCAGGTCTATCGCGCCAGTGGCTCGACAGCCTATATCCACGTGGTCAGCGCCTATCGGTCGCCAGCGACGAACGCCATGCTGCGCAGCCGCTCGAAGGGTGTGGCTCGGGAGAGCCAGCACATGGTTGGCCGCGCGATGGACTTCTTCCTGCCGGATGTGCCGCTGAAGAAACTGCGCGACATCGGCCTCAAGATGCAGGGCGGCGGCGTCGGCTACTACCCTACCTCCGGTTCGCCTTTCATCCATATGGACGTGGGCAATGTGCGGCATTGGCCAGGCATCAGCCGCCAGGAGCTCGCAAGGGTATTCCCGAACGGCAATACCCTGCATGTGCCGAGCGACGGCAAACCGCTGCCCGGTTATGGGCAGGCATTTGCCGCCTACAAATCGCGCAAGGACGCCGGCACGACCGACATCGAACTGGCAAGTGCCGACGGTGGCCAACGCAGGCCGCGCGGCCTGCTGGCAGCCCTTTTGGGTGGGCGCGGCGCGGACGAGACCGACGATGTCGCCGAAGCGGTGCCGGCGCCACGCAAGCCTGCCAGGTCCGTTGAACCCAGGCCCGCCGGCATCGCAATCGTGCCGCCGCAGGATGCCCAGCGCGCCGACATCCAGACGGCTTCCGTCGATAGGACCGAAGAATCGCCGATTGGAGCGGAGAGGAAGACGCCTGAAGCAATCGTCATGGCGATGGCGCAGGGCTCAGTGCCGCTGCCAGCCTTCGCCCCGCGCACCGGGCCAACGACCAGTATTCCGACCCCGCAAATCGCGCCACTTGCAACAGCCGACGCTTCCACGGCGCGGGCCGAACTGGCCAAGCCAACGGCAACCGATGCTGAGATTCCCTCGGGCAAATCGGATGCCGGTCCCGCGAGCGGCGCGCCGGACCTGGTGGCGCTCAACATCCCGTTGCCGACATGGCGACCGGGAAGCCTGACCATCCCGACCCGCCAGCCTGAAGCAGACAAATCCGGCGACGCGGTCGCTGCCTTGCTGGCCTTGAACCACGCCGATGACGGCCTTGATGGGTTGGCCGGCCAGCGGGTCTCGGTTACTCAACCGAAGCCCGAAGATCGCGTCAGGACCAGCCCGAAGGCCGACCGTGTCCAGCCACGTCTCGATCCCGAAGCCACTGCGGTCATCGTGCCGGCCGCGCTGTCTGGCCGGCTGATAGAGACAGGTCGCGGCATCGTCGGCGCAGCCAGCCCCGCGACGGCGCCCGTCATTGCCGCCAATCTCATCCGCACCGCGCCGGAGCACATCTATCTCGACGGATTCCAGCCGCGAGGACAGACCTCGGATCACCGACGCTTCACCGGTTCCGCGGTCAAGTTCCTGCCCATCGCCAGCTTCAATTAGACGCAAGCCCTCGTTCGATCCGACGTGGATGTGTGCACGACGGGATGGCTTGGCCGTCCCGGGATTGCAAGCCATGCCGAACGCTCGGATGGCTCTGTAAGGAAATTTCCAAATTTGACAAACATGTGCGAAATTGTAAGATAATCGTCTTTCCGTCGGCGATAGGCGATGACAATGTCGATCCGCGAAGAACTGGCCAACACGACCGTGGCGTTCACCTCCGCGGAAGAGAAGATCGTCCAGGTCCTGCTCGCCGATTACCCGATGTCCGGGCTGGGCACCGCGACCCGGCTGGCCCGGCGCGCTGGCGTCAGTGACCCGAGCGTGACGCGGCTGATGACCAAGCTTGGCTATGTCGGCTTTGCCGACTTCCAGGCACGCCTGCTCACCGAAGTCGAATCCAGGCTGCATTCGCCGCTTTTGATGATGGAGGCCAAGCGTCCGGGCGGCTCCAGCGAAGGCACCGCACTTGCCTATTTCCATTCGGTTTCCGACAGCCTGGAGCGCACGCGTACGGCTGTGCCGGTGCAGGCCTACACGCGCGCCGTCAACATGCTGCTCGAGAGCAAGGGCCAGGTCGTGCTGTTGGGCGGCCGTTTCAGCCGTCACATCGCCTCCATGCTGGCCGGCTACCTCCTGCAGTTCAGGTCCGGCGTGCGCGACATCGGTTCGTTGAGCCCCGCCGATTTCGACCTGCTGATCGACCTTGGCAAGCGCGACCTCCTCGTCGTGTTCGACTACCGGCGCTACCAGTCGGACGTGGTGAGCTTTGCCCAGCAGGCCAAGGAGCGCGGCGTCTCCATCCTGCTGTTCACCGATGTCTGGCTGTCGCCGATATCTGACATCGCCGACCTGACCCTGGTCGCGGCGATCGACGCCAACTCGCCGTTCGACACGCTGGCGACGGCCGTTGCCCAGATGGAAACCGTGTTTGCCCACGCGCTGGAGGGCCATGGCGCCGGGGTTCGCAAGCGCATCGAGGACATCGAGAAGATCCGCAGCGCCAATGCGGTCACGCTCGATGCCGTCCCGTCGTCATCGGCCGACGACGCCGCCAAATCCAAAACCAAAACCACAAGGAAATAGTGTCGCTGCGCCCAGTGCAGCGATGCAAGGCGCCGCGACGCAGAGAAGGAAGCGACAATGCCCGACAACCAGACCATCATCGATGCCGTGCAGGCTGAGATCGAGACCGATCGCGACTGGTTGATCGGCCTGACCCGCGACATGGTCCGTATCCCTTCGGTCAACCCCAAATTCGAGCCCAACCCGGCGATCAACCGCGAGGCGGATGTCCAGGCGCTGCTCGAACCGATCCTCAAGCAGGACGGGTTCAGGACCGAGCAATGGGATGCCTTGCCCGGCCGCCCCAATCTGGTCGGCGAATGGGCGGGAGACGAGGACCGCAGCCTGATCTTGTGCGGCCACATCGACGTGGTGCCGGTCGGCGCGATGAAGGACTGGTCGGTCGATCCGTTCGGCGGCGAGATCACCAATGGCCGGCTCTATGGCCGTGGCGCCGTCGACATGAAAGGCGGCGTCGCCGCTTGCATCGCCGCCGCGCGCGCGATCCGCAAGACGGGCATCACGTTGCAGGGCCGGCTCGCCATCCACTCCGTCGTCGACGAGGAAGCCGGCGGCTTCGGCGCCATGGACGCGGTCAAGAAGGGCAAGCTCGCCAAGGCGGTGCTGGTCGCCGAACCGACCTGGGGCGATGTCCTGCCGGTCGAAGGCGGGCTCGAATGGGCGCGGGTGACGATCCGCGGCCGCAACGCCCATTCCGCGCTGCGTTACAACGAGATTTATCCGCAGCGCCACGACAAGGACCGGCTGGAGCCGGGTGTCAACGCGATCGAGATCGCCGCCCGCTTCATCGCCGCCGTGCGCCAATATGAGCTGGACCGGACGCGGGCGAAATCCCATCCGCTGCTGCCGCTCGGCATGAACACCATCAACATCGGCGTCATGCATGGCGGCACCGGCCTTGGCGAACACGGCCTGCCGACCGTGATGACCAACCCGGCCATCATTCCCGATGTCGCGGTGCTCGATCTCGACATGAAATTCCTGCCGGACGAGAACTCGGCCGACTATCGCCGCGACTTCGAGACGTTCGTCCACCATTTCGCGCAGAACGATGCGTGGCTGCGCGACAATCCGCCGGCGATCCAGTGGGAGCTCGGCGGGCTACATTTTCCGCCGATGAACACGCCGGTCGACCATCCGCTGGTGACATCGCTGATGAAGCGCAAGGCCATGGTCGGCAAGGCGCCGCAGGTGCGCGGCTTCGTCGCCGTGTGCGATGCCGCACACTATGCCGGTGCCGGCGTCGACGGTGTCATCTTCGGCCCGTCGGGCGACGGTTTCCATGGTTCCGACGAATATATCGAGGTCGAATCGGTGGTCGAGACCGCCAAGGTGATCGCCGCTTCAGTCATCGATTGGTGCGGCATCCGTTAGAGCAATTCTAGGAAAAGTGTGAAGCGGTTTCCCGTCCAGAATTGCGTCAAAACAAAGAGTTGGAGCATTTCACCGCTTCTCTGAAACGGTGAGCTGCTCCAACGAGGAGCCACTATTCCGAGCCAATCAGGCCGGGCGTTTGAGCCGCCCGGCGACGGCGCCCCATGAAGCCTTGATCATGCCGACCAGGCCGCTCGGGTAGGCCAGCATCACGCCGATGATCAGCACCGCCGTGATCATCGGCCGCCAGGCGCCGAAATCGGCCATCCATTCGGCGAAGATCGTCAGCACGAAAGAAGCGATGATGGCGCCGTAGATGGTGCTGGTGCCGCCAAGCAGCACCATCGACAGGATGATGGTCGCGAGACTCATGCCGAAGACGTCGATCGATGCATTGCGCTGGTAGGCGGCGTAGAAGGCGCCGGCGATGCCGGTGAAGAAGGCACTTGCCGCAAGCGTCAGCATGCGCTGGCGCACGATCGAGACGCCGCGGCTGATGGCGTATTCCTCATTGTCACGCAAGGCGACGATGCTGGCCCCGGCGCGTGAGCGCACGAACACGCGCAGGAACAGCGTGCTTGCCACCAGCAGCGCCAGCGCGATGTAGAAATAGGCAAACTTGCCGTCGCGGACCATGTTGTGGTCGAACAGGTAGAGTCCGGGAATGCGCACCAGCCCTTGCGTGCCGCCGGTGATGGCGGACTGGCTGATGATCACCTGCATCACCAGTTGCGCGAAGCCGAAAGTGACCAGGATGATGTAGATGCCTTTCAGCCGCAGGATCGGGATGGTCACCAGGATCGCCGCCAGCGTCGCGATGACACCGCTGGCAAACAGCGCGATCCACGGGTCGAATTCGGCCAGCTTGGTTAGCAGGCTGTAGGCATAGACGCCGATGCCGAACAAAGCGAGATGGCCGAAATTGAAGACGCCGCCATAGCCGAGGCTGAGGTCCCAGTTCGAGGCGACGATCGCATAGATGAAGGCCATGATCAGGATGTGGCGGGCATAGGTGTCACCGAAGATCAGCGGCAGCAATGCCAGCAAGGCGAAGCCGAGCACGAAGCCGATGGCCTCGTGCTTCCATGGCGTGCGGCCGGGAGCGATCGGGGTTGCCGCCTCTGCATGGCCAAGGGTGATCGGCGATGTCGTGTCGGTCATGCTAGGCCTCGGGAGCGGCTGGCAAAGATGCCCTCGGGGCGCACCATCAGGGTAAGGATGAGCACGCCGAACAGCAATGCCGGCGTCCAGTACAAGCCGAAATAATAGCTGCAGGCGGCTTCGAAGAAGCCGATCAGATAGGCGGCGAAGATCGGGCCCGATATGCTCGATATGCCGCCGAAGACGACGACGATCAGCGCCTTCAGCAGTGGATCGCTGCCCATCACCGGCGACATGAAACGGTAGCCGCCCATGAAGATGCCGGCGAGCCCGGCCAGCGAAGCGGCAACGGCGAAGGCCAGCCCATAAAGCGCGGTGACGTTCAGCCCGACAAGGTGGCTGGCATCTTCATTCTGCGCTACGGCGCGCAGCGCCAGCCCCAGCCGCGTGCGGTTGAGGAACATCCAAAGTGCGGCCAGGATCAGCGGCGTGATGACGATGATGGCGATCTGGTGCAGGGAGACGCCGACGCCGCCGATGGTGGTGTTGCCGGCGATCAGCGCCGGGATCTGCTTCGAGCGCGGCCCCCAGATGGTCAGCGCGCCGTTCTCGATCAGCGATCCGGCTGCCAGCGTGGTGATGACGACGACCAGCACGATATTGGGCCGGCCGATCAGCGGCCGCACGACGCTCGCCTGCAGGATCCAGCCGACGCCGGCCATGACGACGACGGCGATGGGAAAGGCGACCGCCGCCGGCAGGCCGAGTTCGACCAACTGCCAGGCGATGTAGGCGCCCAGCATCATGAACACGCCATGGCTGAAATTGAACACGCCGATCGTCGTCCAGACGAGCGCCAGCCCGACCGCCATCATGGCGTAGAGCGAGCCCTGGAACAGGCCGCCGAACAGGATTTCCGCCAATGCGCTCATCTTCGGATTATCCTAATGGCCAAAATACATCGACATGATCTCGCCGTGGTCGAGGCTTTCGCCCGGCTTGATCTCGGTCGCCACCGCGCCATGGTTGACGAGGTAGAGTTGCTGCGTCAGCTCCAGCAGGAATTCGATATCCTGCTCGACGACGATCAGCGGCACGCCGCCGCGCGAAATGTCCATCACGGAGGCGCAGAGCTCATCCTTGATCTTGGGCGCCAGCCCCAGCGTCGGCTCGTCGAGGATCAGCAGGCGCGGATGGCTCATCAACGCCGTGCCGATCGACACCATCTGGCGCTCGCCGCCCGATAGCGTGCGCACGCGCTGGCGCCAGCGTTCCGCCAGTTTCGGGAACAGCCTGACCACCTTTTCGCGGTTCTCCGCCTCATGCGGCCGCGCGCGCGGCGAATAGGCGCCGAGCGCCATGCAGTCGGCGATCGAGAGATCGGGAAACAGCCGGTTGCCTTGCGGCACATGGATCAGGCCGGCGCCGACGATGGCCCGCGCGCTGTGGCCGACAATGTCTTGCCCGTCGAACAGGATGCGGCCGCTCTTCGGCTGCAGCAGCCCGGAGATCGCACGCAGCAGCGTCGTCTTGCCATGGCCGTTGGGGCCGAACAGGCCGACATTGCCGAAACGGCCGGCCTCCAGCGAGATATCGTGCAGCACGGTGACGCGGCCATAGCCGGCGGTGACGCCTTCGACGCTGAGGATGGGATTCACGCCGCCGACCTCCTCGTGCCGAGATAGGCCTCGATGACGCGCGGATCGGCAATCACGCCGGCCGGGTCGCCGGCGGCCAGCACGCGGCCATTGTTGAGCACCAGCAGATGCTGCGAAAGGCTCATCAGGAAGGTCAGCACGTGTTCGATCAGAAGGATGGTGATGCCGCGTTCGGCGGTGCGGCGGATCAGGCCGATAGACGTCTCGATCTCGGGTTTGGTCAGGCTCGATGCCGGCTCGTCGAGCAAGAGCATGCGCGGCTGCATGGCGATCGCGGTGGCAAGCATCAGGCATTTGCGCTCGAACACGGACAATTCGCCTGCAAGCCGGCCGAACGACTGGGATCCCAGCCCAACGAACTCCAGCGCCTCGGCGGCGGCATTGCGGGCCATGGCCGCTGTCTTTTCCTGCTTGCCGTAGCTGACGCCGATCAGCGCGTTCTCGAACACGGTCAGCCCGTCGAAGCTGGTCTCGCGCTGAAACGTGCGGGCAAGGCCGAGGCGTGCGATGGCGTGTCCCGATTTGCCGTTTATGGCAATGCCGTCAAACCGGATCTGGCCCCGGTCGGGGCCGAACGGGATGCCGGTGATGATGTTGAACAGCGTGCTCTTGCCGCTGCCGTTCGGGCCGGCGATGCCAAAGATCTCGCCGGCCTCGACCTTGAACGACACGCCGTCGACGGCCTTCAGCGAACCGAAGGCCTTCGACACGTCGTCCAGTTCAAGCAGGGCCATTCCCTACTTCATCCAGGGCTGGAGCTTGAAGGCGCCGGTGGCATATTTCTCCGGCGAGATCAGCGTGCGCTGGCCATCCCAGATCTGGAAGAAGGTGATCGGAATATAGTCGTCGCCCTGCGTGGCAAGGTGGGTGGCGGGATCGAATTTCAGCCGCCCTTCCGCGACCTGCTTGTCGGTCTCCGACAGCGCCTTCATGATCGCCGCATGGTCGGATGCGCCGCCGACCTTCTTGACCGCGTCGAAATAGACATTGGTCATTTCGTAGAGGCCGACGCCGTAGGTGCCGCTCTCGACGCCGTATTTTGCCTTGAACTTGGCTGCCACCTCATCGGCGCGTGGGTTCTTCGGCGTCGTCAGCGCGCCGCCGAGCAGGTTGTAGATGACACCATCCGATTTCTTGCCGGTCAGCTCGACGAATTCCGGAACGCTCGGCGCGTATTGCAGGAAGACGAGGCTCTTGGTCGGCTGCTCGAGGAACTGGTTGAGGAAGGATGCAGAATTGCCCGGCAGATAGTCGGTGTTGATGACGACATCGGGAACGTTCTCGCGCACCTTGGCGAGGATCGAACGCCAGTCGGTCACTTCGCCGAAGGGCACGATCTCGTCGACGGTGATGGTCCAGCCCTTCTCCTTGAAGGTCTTCTTCATGCCTTCGGAGATGGTCTTCGAATAGGCGTTGTCGGACGATATGATGGCGACTTTCTTGGTCGGCAGGGTGATCTTGCCATCGGCCGCGAGCTTCTCGACGAACAGGGTTACGTCGGTGTTGTAGGCGTCGAAGGAAGGCGTCAGCGACCAGCAGCACATGTATTTGTCGGGGCTCGGCGCGATGATGTCCCTGGTCTGCTGCGAGGTGGCCGCCAGCATGTAGGGCATTTCCGCCTCGGCCATGTTGTCGATCTCGAAATTGGTCAGGCTGGCATAGCCGGTCAGCATGAAGTGCACGCCCGGATCGCCAAGCAGGCGTTCGACGGCGCTGGTGACGTTGCCGGCGGACTGATCCTTGACGTCGCCGACCGCCAGTTCGAACGTATCCCCGGCAACGCCGCCGGCTGCGTTCGCCTCGTCGATGGCCATCTGCACGCCGCGCTGGAATTCCTGGCCGTCCGCCGCGGCAGGGCCGGTGAGCGGCGCAAGCAGGCCGATCTTGACAACGTCGGCAAAGGCGGGGGCGGCTGATGCGGCAAACATGCCGATCAGCGTCGTGCTCATCAGCATATGGCGGATTCGACTTGCGGCGGATTTGGACTTCATCGTGCTGTTCCCTGTTTTCCTCCCGTTCATCGGGAGTTGGATAATTGACAATCTACGCATAATTGTTCTTATTTGAAAAGGATTTTTCAACGCAACCTGGCCGGGAAGATGGTTCCCGCAAAGGTATGGAAGCCGTGGCGCTTTGCTGCGCAAATGCATTAAAACAGGGCATTCCCGACGGAGCGCACAATGACGATCTCGCAGAAGACCCTTGAAACCAGCCACGGCAAGATCGCTGTTCGCCAGACCAGTGGCCAGGGAGCCGCTGTTATGCTGATCCACGGCAATTCATCTTCCAGTGCCGTTTTCCGCAACCAGTTGGAGGGCCCGTTGGGCGAGCGCTACCACCTCATCGCTCCCGACCTGCCCGGCCATGGAGCGTCCGGCGATGCGATCGATCCGGAGCGTTCCTACAGCATGGAAGGCTATGCCGATGCCATGACCGAAGTGCTTGGGCTGCTCAGCATCGACAACGCCATCGTCTTCGGCTGGTCGCTCGGCGGCCATATCGGGCTTGAGATGATCGACCGCTTTCCCGGCCTGCTTGGCTTGATGATCACCGGCACGCCGCCCGTCTCGCCCGAGGAGGTCGGCAACGGCTTCAAGCCGAGCCCGCATATGCACCTTGCCGGCCAGGAAACCTTCACTGCCACCGATGTCGAGGCCTATGCGCGCAGCACCTGCGGCGAACCGTTCGAGCCGTTTCTCATCGACACGGTGGCGCGCACCGATGGGCGGGCACGGCGCCTGATGTTCGAGAAGTTCGCGGCCGGCACGGGTCGGAACCAGCGCGAGATCGTGGCCGGCAAGACGCCGCCGATCGCCGTTCTGAACGGCATCGACGAGCCATTCGTCAACACCGATTTCGTCTCCGCTGTGAAATTCTCCAATCTATGGGAAGGTAAAGCCCATCTGCTCGACAAATCCGGCCACGCGCCGTTCTGGGATTCGCCGGATCGCTTCAATCCGATCTTCGCCCGTTTCCTGGCAAGCGTCGACGGAGCGTAGGTCCCTCGGAAACCGGCGCCACGGACCGCCTTCGCGGTGGGTGGGTGACAATCACGCGCATCCATCGTATATTGACATAAAGATATCCTTATGTGACATGGAAAGGCCTGTCGCCAAAGGGATAAAAAATGTCGCAGAATTCTGCCTCGCTGGACGCATTGTTCGGCCCCGTCGCGGTAAAACCCGACGGCTCGGAGGTGCTTGCTGCACTCACCGCGGCGGCACGCGAGCGCATCCTCATCCTCGACGGCGCCATGGGCACGCAGATCCAGGGCCTCGGCTTCGACGAGCGCCAGTTTCGCGGCGAGGCTTTCGCCGGCTGCGCCTGCCACCAGCAAGGCAACAATGACCTCCTGATCCTGACGCAGCCGCAGGCGATCGAGGAGATCCATTATCAATACGCCATCGCAGGCGCCGATATCCTCGAAACCAACACCTTCTCCTCGACCTCGATCGCCCAGGCCGACTACGGGATGGAAGATGCCGTCTATGCGCTGAACCGCGACGGAGCGCGGCTGGTGCGGCGCGCAGCGGTGAGGGCCGAGCAGGAAGACGGCAAGCGCCGCTTCGTCGCCGGAGCGCTCGGGCCGACCAACCGCACCGCCTCGATGTCGCCCGACGTCAACAATCCCGGCTATCGCGCCGTGACCTTCGACGACCTGCGCCTTGCCTATGGCGAGCAGTTGCGCGGGTTGATCGATGGCGGCGCCGACATCATCCTGATCGAGACCATCTTCGACACGCTGAACGCGAAGGCGGCGATCTTCGCAGCGGAAGAGATCTTCGTCGAGAAGGGCGTGCGCCTGCCTGTGATGATTTCGGGCACCATCACAGACCTCTCCGGCCGCACGCTGTCGGGCCAGACGCCGACGGCCTTCTGGCATTCGGTACGCCATGCCAGCCCCTTCACCATCGGCCTTAACTGCGCGCTCGGCGCCAACGCGATGCGGGCGCATCTGGCCGAAATATCCGGTGTCGCCGACACTTTTGTTTGCGCCTATCCGAATGCCGGCCTGCCCAATGAATTCGGCCGGTATGACGAGAGCCCGGAATTCATGGCCGCGCAGATCGAGGATTTCGCCAGGGAAGGGCTGGTCAATGTCGTCGGCGGCTGCTGCGGCTCGACGCCGGAGCACATCCGCGCCATCGCCGAAGCGGTGAAGAAATATCCGCCGCGCGCCATTCCGCACATCGCGCCGAAGATGCGCCTGTCCGGGCTGGAGCCGTTCACGCTGACCGACGAGATTCCCTTCGTCAATGTCGGCGAGCGCACCAATGTCACCGGGTCAGCCAAGTTCCGAAAACTGATCACGGCGGGCGACTATGTCGCCGCACTCGACGTCGCGCGCGACCAGGTCGCCAACGGCGCCCAGATCATCGACATCAACATGGACGAGGGTCTGATCGATTCGAAGAAGGCGATGGTCGAATACCTCAATCTGACCGCCGCCGAGCCGGACATCGCCCGCGTCCCGGTCATGGTCGACAGTTCGAAGTGGGAGATCATCGAGGCCGGGCTGAAATGCGTGCAGGGCAAGCCGCTGGTCAACTCCATCTCGATGAAGGAGGGCGAAGAGGCATTCCTGCATCATGCCAGGTTGGTGCGTGCCTATGGCGCGGCGGTGGTCGTCATGGCCTTCGACGAGGACGGCCAGGCCGACACCAAGGCACGCAAGGTCGAGATCTGCACCCGCGCCTACAAGCTCCTGACCGAGCAGGCCGGCTTCCCGCCCGAGGACATCGTCTTCGATCCCAATGTCTTCGCCATTGCCACCGGCATCGAGGAGCACGACAATTACGGCGTCGACTTCATCGAGGCGACCGGCGAGATCACCGGCACGCTGCCGCATGTCCACATTTCAGGCGGCGTCTCGAACCTGTCCTTCTCGTTTCGCGGCAACGAGCCGGTGCGCGAGGCCATGCATGCCGTATTCCTCTACCATGCCATCCAGCGCGGCATGGACATGGGCATCGTCAATGCCGGTCAGCTCGCCGTCTACGACACGATCGAGCCTGATCTGCGCGAGGCCTGCGAGGATGTCGTGCTCAACCGCGTGCCCAGGGGCGGCGGCACCGCCACCGAACGCATGCTGGAGATCGCCGAACGCTTCAAGGGCACGGCGGGCCAGGAAGCCAAGGAGCGCGATCTTGCCTGGCGCGAATGGACTGTCGAGCAGCGGATCAGCCACGCGCTGGTCAACGGCATCACCGAATTCATCGATGCCGACACCGAGGAAGCCAGGCTGGCCGCCGAGCGCCCGCTGCATGTCATCGAAGGCCCGCTGATGGCCGGCATGAACGTCGTCGGCGATCTGTTCGGCGCGGGTAAGATGTTCCTGCCGCAAGTGGTGAAGTCGGCGCGGGTGATGAAGCAGGCGGTGGCCGGATTGCTGCCGCATATGGAAGCCGAGAAGCTGGCCAATGCCGCCAACGGCATCGACAATGGCGAGCGCCAGACAGCGGGAAAAATCCTGATGGCGACGGTGAAGGGCGATGTCCATGACATCGGCAAGAACATCGTCGGCGTGGTTCTCGCCTGCAACAATTACGAGATTATCGATCTCGGCGTCATGGTGCCGGCGGCCAGGATCCTGCAGACAGCGCGCGACCAAAATGTCGACATCATCGGCCTGTCCGGCCTGATCACGCCGTCGCTCGACGAGATGGTGCATATGGCCGCCGAGATGGAGCGTGAAGGTTTCGATATCCCGCTGCTGATCGGCGGCGCGACGACCAGCCGCGTGCACACGGCGGTGAAAATTCACCCGCGCTATACCAGGGGTCAGACGGTCTACGTCACCGACGCCAGCCGGGCGGTCGGCGTGGTCTCGTCCTTGCTGTCGAACGAGAGCAAGGGCGGCTACGTCGACACGGTGCGCGCCGAATACAAGAAGGTCGCCGACGCGCATGCCCGCTCCGAAGCCGACAAGCAGCGGCTGCCGCTGGCCAAGGCGAGGGCCAATGCGCACCGCATCGACTGGTCTCAATATGAGCCGCCGAAGCCGTCCTTCACAGGGGTGAAAGTCTTCGAGAACTGGGACCTGACCGAGCTCGCACGCTACATCGATTGGACGCCGTTCTTCCAGACCTGGGAGCTGAAGGGCCGCTATCCGAAGATACTTGGGGACGAGGCGCAAGGCGCCGCCGCGCGCCAGCTGTTCGAGGATGCGCAGGCGATGCTGAAGAAGATCATCGCCGAGAAATGGTTCGCGCCGCGCGGCGTTATCGGTTTCTGGCCGGCCAATGCTGTCGGCGACGACATCAGGCTTTTCACGGACGAGAAGCGCTCACAGGAATTGGCGACCTTCTTCACGCTGCGCCAGCAACTGACCAAGCGCGACGGCAAGGCCAATGTCGCGCTATCGGATTTCGTCGCCCCAGCGGAGTGTGGCAAGCCGGATTACATCGGCGGCTTCATCGTTACCGCCGGAATCGAGGAGGTGGCGATCGCGGAGCGTTTCGAGCGCGCCAACGACGACTATTCGTCGATCATGGTCAAGGCGCTGGCGGACCGCTTCGCCGAAGCTTTTGCCGAGCGTATGCATGAGAAGGTGCGCAAGGAATTCTGGGGCTATGCGCGAGATGAAGCGCTGGCGCCGGACGAGCTGATCGGCGAACCCTATCGCGGCATCCGCCCCGCGCCCGGCTATCCGGCGCAGCCTGACCACACCGAGAAGGCGACTTTGTTCCGGCTGCTCGACGGCGAAGGCAATGCCGGCGTCAGCCTGACGGAAAGCTACGCGATGTGGCCGGGCTCGTCGGTGTCGGGACTCTATCTGGCGCATCCCGAAAGCTATTATTTCGGCGTCGCCAAGGTCGAACGCGACCAGGTCGAGGATTATGCGCGCCGCAAGGCGATGCCGTTGGCCGAGGTCGAGCGCTGGCTTGGCCCCATCCTCAACTACGTGCCGGCTCACTATGCCGAGGCGGCCGAATAGCGACGGCATGCGTTCAACAGAATTTGCGCTGGTTGCCGGCTTGTGATCCATGGCGTGGCGGTTACACCTTCGCGGGCAGTCGCCTTGCAGTTGGAGCGCCGAATGACCTTACTCACACGCCGCAGGCTTTTGAAAACGGCAGCGATTGCCGGCGCGGGCGGGGCCGGGCTTTCGGCCATGGGCCGGCTTGGTGGCTGGGCCGCTGCCACGCCCGAGCCGGTGGTTTTGCAGACGGCAAAGATCCAGACGAAGCTGATGGATGTCGGCCAGACCAGGGATGTGCTGACTTATGGCAACGTCGGAATGCCGCCCGTGCTCAGAATGAAAAAGGGCGAGCCCTTCGCTGCACGCCTTGTCAACGCGATCGACGATCCGACGACGATCCACTGGCACGGCATTCGCGTTCCAAACAAGATGGACGGCGTGCCGTTCCTGGTCCAGCCCTACGTCTACACCGGCGATCATTTCGACTACGCCTTCACGCCGCCCGATGCCGGCACCTTCTGGTACCACCCGCATTGCAACACGCTGGAGCAGATGGGCCATGGCCTGACCGGCGTGATCGTGGTCGAGAATCCCAACGATCCGAAATTCGATGCCGAAATCGTCCTCAACCTGCGCGACTGGCGCCTCGGCGACGACGGTCAGTTCATCGACCAGTTCCGGCCGCGCGATGCCGCGAGAACCGGCACTTACGGCACGGTGCGCACCGCCAATTGGCTCGACCAGCCGCAATATGATGCGCCGGCCGGCGGACTGGCGCGGCTGCGCGTCGCCATCACCGACGTCACGCGTATCTACGCTTTTCGCGTCGACGGTGCGGAGGCGAGTGTCATGGCGCTCGACGGCAATCCGGTGCCTGAGCGTTTTTCTCCCGATGCCTTGCTGCTTGGACCGGGACAGCGCCTGGAGCTGGCCATACGCATGCCCGACGAGGAAGGCGCGATCATCAGCTTGAGGGACGTCAGGGGTACCAAGCCAAAAATCCTGGCAACCCTGCACGCGACCGGAAACTCCCTCAAACGGAACATTCACGATGTTGCTCCACTGGAGCTCAATCCGGTGTCGGAAGTAGATCTCACCAGCGCCCAACATATTTCCCTGGCGCTCAGCGCCACGGCGGAAAACGTCCCGAGCGATGGCATCTGCGGTTCGCTGGGCTACAGTTTCTGGGCCATCAACAAAGTGCCGTGGCCCGGTGACACCAAGGATCCGACCGCGCCACTGGCCGAACTGAAGCTCGGGCGCAGCTACGTCATCGACATGGAGAACCTTACGCCGCAATCCCATCCGATGCATCTGCACGGCATGAGCTTCAAGGTGCTGTCATCCTCGACGCGCCAGGTCCAGCCCGTGATTTCCGACACCTATCTCATCCAGCCCAACGAAAAGGTTCAGCTCGGTTTCGTCGCCGACAATCCCGGCGACTGGCTGCTGCACTGCCACATCATCGAGCATCAGAAATCGGGCATGACGAGCTACGTCACGGTGGTGTGAAGCCGCGTCAGCCTGCGCGTAGCGTCTGGACCGTCACTTGCGCAATTGCGCCTCGATCTCGTCGAGCACTTTTTCCTTGCCGATGCCGGTGAGGAAGGCGAGGCCCTTGATCACCGGCTTGGTCACCGAAGCGGAGATCGGGGTGGTTGCGACGATGAAGTCGACATTGTCGGCCAGTCCGGGCACTTCGGTGGCCTTTGCCTGCTGGGCGTTGAAGGTGAGGCCGCGTTTCTTCATTTCCTCGGTGACGGCGACATTGACCGCAGTCGAGGTGGCGATGCCCGTGCCGCAGGCAAAGAGAATGGTTTTCTGTCTGGACATCTCTGCTTCTCCTTGTTTCAGCCGAGTACGGCTCGCACGTCTTCGAGGGTTCTGGCCGACCTCAAATCATCCAAGGCTTGCGGGTTCTGGATGGTGGCCATGACGGCCTGCAACGCCTCAATCTGCTTGTCCTTGTCGTTGATGGCAAGCAGGAAGACGAAACCGACCGGCAGCATCTCGTCGGGATCCTCCATGTTGGCGAAGGTCACTGGTTGCTTCAATGTGCCCATCGCGATGCCAGGCTTCAGCACATGCTCCGGATCGGTGTGCGGCACCGCGACATTGTCGGAACGTTCCAGCGGCAGTCCGGTCGGGATGGTCAATTCGCGGCGCACGACCGCGTCGGCATAGGAGCTTTTGACATAGCCAAGAGTCTCCAGCCGGCCGGCCAGAATGCGGATGATCTCCTCATTGGTCGAGGCATCGGATCCGAGCACGATCGCGTCGGGGTCCAGAAGCTGCATGAGGCCGTCGGACATTCTTTGCTCCGTCGATGAATCGTGCGCCCCGAGGTAGGGCGCACGATCGGTTTAAAGGGTGGACGCTATCAGGGTTCAGGCCGTCTCTTCGGCCGGCTCGTCCTCGGCGCCCGCGGCCCGCTCCCAGCCGAGCGGATTGCGGCGGTAAAGGACAAACAATGCCGCGATGACCACCGCGATCACGATGATGCCGATAAGTCCAAGCCCCTGGATCGCCTCGATGACCACATAAGGCACCCACAGGAAGCCGTCGACCACCGAGGTGATCTGCAGCGCGTCCGCCGGCAGCTTGAAGCCCGACGAGACTGCTGCACTGGTGAACAGCGGCGCCAGCGCGTTGGCGACGTAGAAGCCGATGGCCAGCGTAACCGTGCCGATCACCACCATGCGGAACACGTTGCCTTTGACCAGAGGCGCGGTCATGGCGACGATGAAGGGGATGACCGCAAGGTCGGCGAACAGGATGACGCGGTTGCCCGGCAGGATGATGGACAGGATGATTGCGATCGGCACCAGGATCAGTGACGACGAGATCGCCGCCGGATGGCCGATCAGGATCGCGGAATCGAGGCCAACAAGAAGCTCGCGATCGCCCGTGCGCTTGCGCACGAATGCCTGGGCTGCGTCGGAAACCGGCAGCAGGCCCTCCATCAGGATCTTGACCATGCGCGGCAGCAACAGCATGACCGCCGCCAGCGTCATGCCGGTGCCCAGAACCTTTGCCAGCACCACGCTGAGATCACCCGCATTGTAGAAGGCGATCGCACCAAGCACGAGGCCGATGATGAGGCCCATCACGACAGGTTCGCCGAACACGCCGAACCTGCGCTCGATCGTATCGGTGTTGATGTTGATGCGGTTGATCCCTGGAATGCGGTCCATGATCCAGTTGAGCACAATGGCGATCGGCAGGATCTGCGCCGAGGCGAGATGCGGCACCGAAATGCCGGGGACGCCGTAAAACTGCTGCACCGCGCGTGCCGACCAGTCGGCAAACAGCAGCGAGAGTGCCGCGACAAGTGCTGCGACCGCGATGCCATAGGCCAGATTGTCGGTTGCGGCGACGACCAGCGAGCCGACAAAGGCGAAGTGCCAGAAATTCCAGACGTCGACATTGAGCGTGCGCGTCATGCGTGTCAGCAACAGCACGATGTTGACGAGGATGCCGACCGGAATGACCCAAAGGCCGACCGATGAGCCGAAGGCGATCGCGGCCGCGGAGGGCCAGCCGACATCGATGATGTCGCGATGGATGCCGGTGTTGGTGACGATGGCCTTGGCAACGTCGCCAATCGACGTGAACATGAGGCCAAGCACCAGATTGATGCCGATGAAGGCGACGCCGATGGTGACGGCGGCACGAAAAGCCTTGCTGACCTTGGCGCCCAGAACCACGGCGATGATGAAAATGACAATTGGCAGCAGGATCGTCGGGCCAAGCGTATCGATGGCCCCTTTTAGGCCCGCGAGAACAGTATCCATTTTTCCTCCCCTGGAGCCGCGAGCCTTCGCTCGACGCCTCGCAATGATGCTCCATCCAGCCTTTGACGCGCCCTGGCGCAAAGACACTCCCCAATTTGCCCCAGAGCCGAATGCTCCCCGACTGTCACGTCGGTGAACATTTGCCTTTGTTGACAAACGAATGTTTTATTGAGGTTGTCCGCTGCAATGTCAATTGGTTGCGCTTCGGCCAATCGAGCCTCGGCGGACGTCTCTTCCGAGACGATTTCGTGGGAAATTGCCGGTCGCGACCGGGTTTCGTTGGCAAATGGAACCCGTTCCCTGCTATCCGACCCAAATCACGAAGCTGTGGACATTTCCTGCATGACCAACGTCGCCCTGACCGGGCTTGCCCGTGATCTCGCCAAGCGTGCCGCCGAAGGCCGCCCGGTGCGCATCGGTGTCATCGGTTCGGGCGAAATGGGCACCGATCTGGTCACGCAGGGCATGCTGATGCCGGGCATTTCGGTCTGCGCCGTCTCGACGCGCCGCCCGCACACCGCGCGCGATGCCATCCGTATCGCCTATGGCGACGAAGCCATGGCGGTCGAAGCTGACACCGCGTCGAAAGTCACCGGCGCCGTCGAGAGCGGCAAGATCGCCATCACCTCCAACGAGATGCTGGTCACCAACCCGCTGATCGACGTCGTCATCGACGCCACCGGCAAGCCGGGCGTCGCCGCCGATTTCGATCTGATGGCGATGGAGCACGGCAAGCATCTGGTGATGATGAACGTCGAGGCCGACGTCACCATCGGCTGCTATCTGAAGCAGCAGGCCGACCGGCTTGGCGTCGTCTATTCGGTGGGTGCGGGGGACGAGCCGTCGAGCTGCATGGAACTGATCGAGTTCGCGTCGGCGCTCGGGTTGACCATCGTCTCGGCCGGCAAGGGCAAGAACAACCCGCTCAACCACGATGCCGTGCCGGACGACTATCGCGCCGAAGCGATCCGCCGCAACATGAACCCGCGTATGCTGGTCGAGTTCGTCGACGGTTCCAAGACCATGGTCGAGATGTGCGCCATCGCCAACGCCACCGGGCTGGTGCCCGATGTCCCCGGCATGCACGGTCCGAGGGCCGACCGCGATGACCTCGCCAAGGTGCTGATCCCGCGTGAGGATGGCGGACTGCTGACGAAGAAAGGCGTCGTCGACTACACGGTCGGCAAGGGCGTCGCGCCTGGCGTCTTCGTCATCGTCGAGGCGACGCATCCGCGCATCATCGAGCGCATGGACGATCTGCATATCGGCCACGGCCCCTACTACAACCTGTTCCGGCCCTATCATCTGACCTCGCTGGAAGTGCCGCTGACCGCCGCCCGCATCATGCTGTTCGGCAAGCCCGACATGGTACCGCTGCCGCGGCCCGTTGCCGAAGTCTGCGCCGTCGCTAAGCGCGACCTTGCCGCCGGCGAGACCTTCGATGCGATCGGCGAGACCTGCTACCGCTCCTGGACCATGACCGTCGGCGAAGCCCGCGCCCAGCGCGCCGTGCCGGTCGGCCTGCTCGAGGGCGGCAAGGTGCTGAACCCGGTCAGGAAAGGCGAATTGCTGACGTCAGACAATGCGTCGCCCGATCCGACGACCAGACTGTTTGCCTTGCGCCGGCTGCAGGACGAGATGCTGTACGGAAAATAGTCCGTTGTGGCGCTGTCATGACAAATGCACTATGTTGTAGTGGCAAACGTCGCTGAGGACAGGTCAATGAATCTCCAGATCAGGGATCCGCGCGCCCGCGAACTGGCGCGTCAGCTCGCCGCCAAACGCAAGATTTCCATGACCGAGGCGGTCATCGAAGCGCTTGAGTCTGAATTGAAACGGGAAAGCGGACGCGTTCCCCTAGCGGATCGACTTGCTGCCATCGCCGAGGATCTTAGGGCCAAAGCCGGCCAGGGCGGCCGCCCTGTAAGTAAGGATGAGATCGACGACATGTGGGGACATTCCTGATGTTCGTCGATACCTCTGTCGTTGTCGCAATTCTCTCGAGAGAAGGGGACGCCGGTGAATGGAGCAATCGAATCCAGGCAACACCACACAAAATAACTTCACCACTAGTCGTGCTCGAAGCAGCAATGCGGCTCTCCACCATGCTTGCTATCGAGCCTGTTGTTGTGGAAGCGGCGATAGAGGCGTTTCTGCGCGAAGCTGAAATCGAAATCGTGCCGATCGGCGCCGGCGATGCCAAGCTGGCGGTTCAAGCGTTCTCGGACTATGGGAAGGGGCGCGGGCATCCCGCCCAGCTCAACCTTGCAGATTGCCTGTCCTACGCTTGTGCCAAGAGTCACGGCGCGGCTTTGCTCTACAAGGGCAACGACTTCTCGCACACGGATCTCGCTTAAACGTCCGTTTATTTCCCCAGTTCGACCGACCGCAGCCGCGCAGCCTCCACCGCCTGCGTCAGCAGATTGGTCAGCCGGTCCTCGCCCATCAGCACGTCCAGCGCCGCGGCCGTCGTGCCCTTGGGGCTGGTGACTTGCTGGCGCAGCACACCCGGTTCCTCGCCGCTTTCGGCGGCAAGCGAGGCGGCGCCGTAGACGGTCTGCATGGCGAGCAGCTTGGCGGTCGCCGTCGGCAGCCCGGCCTTCTCGGCTGCCACGGTCAGCGCTTCGATGAAATGGAAGATATAGGCCGGCCCCGATCCGGACACGGCGGTCACCGCATCCATCAGGCCCTCATCGTCGATGGTGGTCACTTCGCCGCTCGCCGACAAAAGGTCGGCGACGAAACGCTTGGTGTCATCGGACACGAGCTTGTTGGAGAACACCACCATCATGCCCTTGCCGATCGCCGCCGGCGTGTTGGGCATGCAGCGCACGATCGGCGCGCGGTTGCCGAGGATTTCCTCGAAGGTGGCGGCAGGCGTGCCGGCGGCGATGCTGACAAAGGTGGTGCGGCCGTCGCCGAAACGCTCGTAGGAGGCCGTGACGTCGCGGATCACCTGCGGCTTCACCGCGATGACGACGAGATCGGGCACGGCATCGGCTGGTATGCTACTGGCATCGGCTGATGTCGCGCAGCCCAGCGCTGCCGCGCGATTGCGCAGATCGGCATTGGGCTCGACCACGAAAACCGCCGACGGCGCAAGCTTGCCGGATTTCAGCCAGCCCGTGAGCATGGCGTAGCCCATATTGCCGCAGCCGGCGAGAACAAGCCTGATCGTCATCGAAAGCCCTCCGAAGGAAAGCCATCACATAGACGCTGGCGCTTGCCTGGGGAAGCCCTGTCAGGACGGACGGGAAGATTGCGCACCGTGATCGGGATCACGAACCGCCATCGGCCGGAGTGAGACCTGCCTGAGGCCAAGCACGCCGAGCACGAAGAACAGCCACACCGGGTCGCCGCGATGGAAGAAGAAGCTTTCGAGGAAAGCGTTCAGCGCTGTGAACAGCACCACCATCATGAAGAAATCGCCGAGAAAGATGTTCTCTCTGCGCAACGGAATGCGCATGTAGTCGCGCAGCGGCGCGATGAGGAAGGTGTAGACCGCCACACACAGTGCCGGGATGCCCATCAGCACGGCGATGTCGAGATAGCCGTCATGGCCGTGCACGATGGTTCTGATGTCCCACGGCCGGTCGAAGGGCTGGTCCTGGTTGAGCAAGAGCGGCGTGCCCCAGAAGCTCTCATAGCCGTAGCCGGTCCATGGCTTCTTCGCCAGCATGCTGCCGGCGAACTCCCACAGTGTCGTGCGTCCGGTATAGGTCATGTCGGGGAAATAGATCGCCGCGAGATGTTTTACAGGCGGCAGGAAGACGATGCCCAGTGTGCCGACCGCCGTGGCGATGATCGCCAGGGCAAACAGGATCGGCGTGCCGAGCCGCATGCCTATCAGGCTCGGGAACATCACGATCAGGATAGAGAACGGCACCAGGCCGGCTGTCGTCTTTGAACCGGTGTGCAGCATGAAGATCATCGCTGCGAAGAAGATCCCGGCACCCCAGTAGCGCTGTCCGCGCCGGTAGAGATAGAGGCCTGCGAAGCTGAGGCAGGCCATGATCGGCCCGGCGATGTTCTTGTGGGTGAACACGCCGCGCCACAGGCCGGCATGCTCGGGCTCCTGCGAGTCGGCTGTGTGCATCGCCTCGTGCGGAAAGACGATGAGGCCGAGATAGGAAAGGCCCATGACCACGACGGCGGTGAAGATGATCACCTTCGAAAAGGCCTCGGCGTCGCGCGGCAGCACCAGGATCGTCGCCATCGTCAGGATGCCGATCAGCGTGAAGGAAGCGGCGCGCATGGCCGAAGGCGGATCGGTCGACAGGATCACCGAGAGGAAAAAGAAGCCCAGCATCAGCACCCAGGACGGGCTGAGCAGCGAGCGCACCACGCGCGGATCGGCAAAGGCCATCAGCGAGAAGATCGACAAGGCGCCGAGCGAACCGAAGCCAAGCTGGTTGACGATGTCGCCGCCTTGACCGGTGAGTTCGGCGCCGGCCGGCTGGAACGGCCGGAAGGACACCATGATGACGGTGAACAGCAGCGCGGCAATGGCGGTGGCCACGCCTTCGCGCGTGAACGCGTCGCTGAGCGGCGCGCGCTCAGTTTTTCTCAGGCTGGCGGTATTGCTCATTGGCATATCCGAATTCTGCCAGCACGCGGCCCAGCGCCACATGGACGGGGTAGATGGCGATATCAGGCGATCCGGTCCGCGCCAGCCGGATCAGGCCGCGAAACGGCGAGGCGGCAAGCAGTGCCAGGCTCTTCAGCAACACTTTGGCGCCGGCCATTGGTGTGCCGGCGCGCTTCTTCTTTTCGACGAGTGTCGAGATGACGCCGTTGCGCAGGCTGCGGGCTCGAATCCAGTCGGCTTCGGTACGCCGCGCCGGAACGGCTTCCAGCACCTTGGCCTCGGCGCACCAACCCAGAACAAAGCCCTTTTGCGCCGACCGGCTGAGAAAGTCGGAATCGCCGCCGCCCATGAAGTTGAATCTGAGATCGAGAAACGGCGGACCCATGGCGATCAGCACGTTGCGCCCGACCAGAAGATTGCCGGACGAATAGAGCGCCGGCACGCGTCCGGTTTCACGGTAAGGCGGCGCGAACACCGGATGCTCGGCCCATCGCGCATGGGCGGGGTCGGCAAACATGGGCACCTGTGGGCCGCCGACAATGTCGGCGCCGAGCGTTTCGGCAGCCCGGCACATCCGTTCCAGCCACTGCGGATCGGCGATCTCGTCATCGTCGATGACCAGCAGATGCCTGAAGTTCGGGAATTGCAGGATGGCCGTCTGCCAGCCGGCATTGTAGGCGCTGCAATTGCCGCGCTCATGCGCGATGATGACGAGGCCCGGCATCTCACCGCGCTCGAACAGCGGCAGCGCCGCCTTGGCGCCGGCCCGCGTCTCAGCTTCGTTCTCCATGACGATCACGGCAAAGCGCCTGCCGGTTTGCTGCGCGCGCAGCGACGCCAGCGTTTCCAGCACCTGCTCGGGACGCTTGAAGGTAGGCAAGGTGACGACGGCTTCGACGGCCTCGACGTCGAGCCGCGGCGCGCGTCCCGCGATCGATACCGAACCGTCCGATGGCAAAGGGATCATCCGTGTCCAGCCACATGGTGAGTTGGGCTCTGGTAGCACCACGGTTGATAAGGTTTCGTTAATCACCTTGCACGGAGAAGCCCCGCAGGCAGGGACTTTCGGTCGTCGAATGTGCTGGCTTAATCAAGGGTTCACCGCACTTTGCTACCGGCTACACCACAGGATAGGTGAGATGCATCTGCTGTTCGCCACATCGATCGTGCCCGACGGTGCTCTCGCCTCGGGCTACGAGATCGCCAACGCTGCGATCATCGCTGCCTTGCGGCGCGCTGGCGCGCGCGTAACCGTCATCGGCTTCACCTGGCCGGGGAAGCCCCCGGCCGACCCCGAAAACACCGTGGTGCTGGGTGCCATCGACGTGCGCACGGACAATGCCTCCGCGCGCCAAAAGCTGGCCTGGGTCGGCAAGGCGCTGCTTTCGGGCCTCACCTTCGCGTCGGTCAAGCTGCGCGCCGTGTCCGACAGCGATGTTCTCGCTGCCATCGAGCGCGCTGGACCGGTTGATGGCTATGTCTTGAATTCCGTGCAGTTCGCCGGCGCCTTCGAAAAGCTGTTCACTGAGCGGCCTTCGATCTTCGTTGCCCACAATGTCGAGCATCTTTCGGCGCGGGAGAATGCCGCTGCCGCAGGCAGCCTCCTCCAGCGCCTGCTGTTTCGCCGCGAGGCAAGGCTGCTCAAGACCGTCGAAGAGCGTCTCTGCCGCCGGGCGCGCTTCGTCTTTACCCTGGCCGAAGAAGACCGCGCCGCACTCGGTGTCGCCTCGCACAACCGCTCGGTCGTGCTGCCGCTGGTGACCGGTGCCCAGGTGCCAACCCTGAAAGGCCCGCGCCGCATCGACTGCGACGCCGCCCTGATCGGCACCTGGACCTGGCAGCCGAACCGCATCGGCCTCGACTGGTTCCTGGGCAAGGTCGTGCCGCATCTGCGGCCCGATTTCCGCATCCGCATCGCCGGCCACATGCCTTCCGGCGTCGCCTCGAAGCATCCGGGTGTTGAATTTGTCGGCCGCGTGCCCGACGCGCAGGCTTTCGTGCGCGGCGCCGCCGTCATCCCGCTGATCAGCACCGCCGGCAGCGGCGTCCAGCTGAAGACCATCGAAACCTTCGAGCTCGGCTTGCCTTCGGTGGCCACCAGCCGTTCGTTGCGCGGCATCGACCACCGTCCGGCCAACTGCGTCGTCACCGACGATCCCGTCGCCTTCGCCAAGGCTCTCGAGGCTCAGGCGTCCGACATCCGCGACGTTGACGGCAGCGCGTTCCGGGGCTCGCAGGTCAAGGCGCTCGACGCTGCCATTCGGCTCGGCCTCGAAAAGCTCGCACCCGTCAGGCAGGAGGCGTTTGCATGAACATGCATTCCGCCCGCGCTGCCTCCGGGCTCGACAAGTTGAAGACGATCCTTGGCATCCCGGTGGTTGCGGTCCGTTGGAACGATGCCATCGCCCTGCTGAACCGGTTGATTGCCGAGCGGCGCTTCACCAAGGTCAGTTTCCTCAACGCCCACAACGCCAACATCGCCTATACCGACCCGGTGTTCGCCCAGGCACTCGATGATTTTCTCATCCTGCCCGACGGCATAGGTGTCGATCTGGCGGCGAGACTCCTCTACGGGGCGCCGTTTCCCGACAATCTGAACGGTACCGATTTCGTCCCGGCCTTCCTGCAGGCCTCGACGACGCCACTGACCGTCGGGCTGCTCGGCGCGACGCGCGTCAATGCCGAAGCGGCGTCGGTCAAGTTGGCGGCTCTGGCCGTGCAGCACCGGTTCGTGGTGATCCATGACGGCTATTTCCCCGCTTCGCAGGAATCGGAAATCGTCGACCGGATTGCCGCGCTTCGGCCGGACGTGCTGCTCGTCGCCATGGGCGTGCCGCGCCAGGAATTGTGGATCGAACGCCATATCGACGCGCGCCATTGCACGCTGCCGATCGCCGTCGGCGCGTTGCTTGATTTCCTGAGCGGCGCGGTGCCCCGCGCGCCCTTGTGGATGCGCCGGCTGCGGCTCGAATGGCTGTTCCGGTTGGCTGTCGAGCCGGGCCGCTTGTGGCGCCGTTATGTGGTCGGCAATCCCCTGTTCCTGCTGCGCGTCGTCAGGCAGAAATTCTCGCTTACACCCGAAGCAGCGAGGGATATCAAGTGAACAGCAGGTTCGTGCCAGGTGCCGCTGTCGAGCCAAGCCCGCTGCGGCAGACACCGACGGCGGCCATCGTGACGGCAAGCTACGCGCCCGACTTCGAGCGCTGCCGCTTGCTGTGCGAGACACTTGATCGCCACGTTTCCGGCGCGGCGCACCATTACATCCTGGTCGAGCATCGCGATGTCGGTCAGTTTCGCCAATTGGAAACCGGCCGTCGCACGGTCGTCGACGAGCGTGAATTGCTGCCGCGCTGGCTGCACGCCTTCGACGATCCGCTCAGCCTGTTTCGCCGGCGTGTCTGGCTCAGCCTGAAGACGCAGCCGCTGCGCGGCTGGCATGTACAGCAGCTGCGCCGCATCGCCATCTCGGCGCATGCCGGGGAAGACGTGCTGATCTTCTGCGATTCCGATGTCGCTTTCCTGAAAACTTTCGACTGCGGCGCCTTCTGGCGCGACGGCAAGGTGCGGCTTTTCCGCCGCGACGGTGTGTTGACGGAAGAAGGTCATGAGGAGCATCGCATCTGGTCGCGCAATGCGGGATCGGCACTCGGCATCGACCCGTCCCGGACGTCGATCCATGACTATATCTCGACGCTGATCGCGTGGCGGCGCGACACCGTGCTGGCCATGTGCGGCGAGATCGAGAAGGTCCATGGCCGAAACTGGGTCGAGGTCGTCGGCTCGGCGCGCAAATTCTCCGAATGCATGATCTACGGCCGCTATGTCGACGACCTGCTTCACGGAGCCGGCCACTTCCACGGTTCGGAAGAGTTCTGCCGCGTCCACTGGACCGGCGAAGCGCTGTCGGATGACGAGTTCCGCCGCTTCGTTGCCGCCATGGCGCCGGAGCAGGTGGCGATCGGCATGCAATCCTTCATCGGCACCGATATCGGCCGCATCCGCCGTCTGATTGGGTTGGATTAGTGCATGTCGCTCAAAAGTGGACCCGGTTTTGAGGCAACGACATGCATAGAAACAAGGGCTTAAAGCGCGTCGCATGTTTCCGTTTCGACGCGACGCGCTTTAGACGGGTTTGGCCGGCTTGCGCATTGCCGAATAGGTGAGCAGCGTCGAGGCGAGATACAGAAGCAGGAAGACGACATTGAGCGACAGCACGAGGTTCGGCGTGTCGAGGATGGTCGTCAGCACATAGGTCAGCAACAGCGCCTTCAGCGCGGCGAGCAGGCCGAGATTGAGCGCCCGCACAAGCGTCTGGCCGCGTGCGAACAAAAGCTCGGCCTGGTATTCGACGAGATTGCGCAGTCCCGGCACGCAGATCGCCAGCGCCACCAGCGGGGCTGCCTCGGCGACATTCTTGCCGAGCGCATTGGGGAAGAAATGCAGCACGATGCCGAGCGTCAAGAGCGCCAGCGTCGACACCGCGAAAACGCCGCCTTCGATACCGCTCTTGACCGCCAGCCGCGACAGCAGTTCCGGCGCGCGCATCATGCGCTGCACCAGCATCATCGAGAAGGTGCGGATCGGAATGGCGGTCAGGTCGACCAGCCGCATGATGATGGCGTAGATGCCAGCCAGATGCGGGCCGCCGATCGCCAGCACCAGCAGCTTGTCGAACTCCATCTGCAGGTAGAACAGCACCTCGGCGCCGGCCACATAGATGGAATCGGCCAATCGCCGAAGATACAGCGCGACGCGCAGCCGCAGCCTCTGGCGCGGGTAGAAGAAGCCGAAGGCAATCAGCAGCGAGGCGGCATTGGCTCCGATATAGAACCAAGACCATATCCAGACGCTGTGTTGCGCGGAGATCATGAACAGCACCGCGCCGAGCGCCCGCAGCGCCGTCGCCAGGATGGCCAGCAGCGCGGCGCGGCCGAATTTGCCCAGGCCATTGTTGACGATCAGCGCCACCTCGACCGGCCGCCACAACAGCGCTTCGGCAAAGACGATTGCGGCAAACACCGACAGCGGCACGGTGTCGGCGAAGAAAAGCAGATAGACGCCGAACGAGGCCGCGGCCAGCAGCGGCAGCGACAGCACGCCGAGCAGCAGGAAGCCGGCGGAAAAGGTGCCGATCAGATTGGGGCGGATGGTGGCGGTGCGGTAGAGCGCCGAGATGAAACCGAAGGCGAGGATGCGCGACAGCATGACACCGGCCGCCGACGCGGTGGCGAACATGCCGAATTCGGAAATGGAAAGCGTGTTGGCCAGGGCGATGAAATAGGCCAGCGAAAAAACCAGTCGTCCACCGGCGCCGCTGATCGCCGAGAAATAGTCGCGAAGCAGCCCCCGTCGTTCGGCCAAAAAGCTGCCGATCCGGGCGAGGGGCCGCCTTTGCGGTATGTCACTGGCCTGCGTCATGTCTCAGGGAGAGCCTAGGCCGGAAAACTTAACGTGCCGTTCTGGAGCCTGAGCCCGTGTCGAAAATAGATGCAACCGAAGCGAGAAACCGACGCTTCGGCGCGGGAAAATTAACCTTTTGTTTTCCATGCCTGTTTAGCGTGGCTTAACGAATGGCCAATCGCCGTTCGCAGGTCGCCAAAGGTAAAGTTCCAGACGATGGTCGACAGGGAAAACCGCGAAGACTGGAAGCGCGAGCGCTCATTGCTGGCGCTTGGCCAGGCTGTGCGCGGCGACGAACCCGACGCGTCGCTGGTCTCGATAGGCGACCGGGCAGACCCATCATGGCGCGAGGATGCCGCCACGCGTCACCGCCTCGCCCGTTCGCAGCGCGAGGCGCGCAACCCTAAACTGCCGGATCCGTTCGCGTCCGACGAGGATCAGGAGCGGGCTTCATCGCCGCACCGCGCGCAAACCACGCCACGGACACAAATTGGTGCCGCCGAAACCGGTGGCGCCCGTCGCGCCGGTCGCACATCGGAACCTTACGCTGCAGGCGACGCGCCGGTATCCCGAAACGACGGCACGGACAGCCAGCAGTGGAAGCCGCTGATCGATCCGATGCAGGTCGTGCGCGGTGTCGGCAAGTCGAAGCTGCTGATCGTGACGACGACACTGCTGGGCGCCGCGCTCGGCGTCACCATCGCGCTGTCGACGCCGAAGAAATATGAGGCCACCACCGAACTGATCGTCGACCCGCGCGACCTGAAGCTCACCGACCGCGACCTCACCCAGTCGGTCGTCGCTTCCGATGCCACGCTGGCCATCGTCGAGAACCAGGTTCGCGTGCTGACCTCAGGCACCGTTCTCAACAAGGTCGTCGACAAGCTCAATCTGGTCAACGATCCGGAGTTCAATGGGCAAGGCAGCGGCGGCCTCAGCGTCATGTCGCTCATCCGCTCCGTCCTGTCCCGCAATGATGGGCCGGGCGGTGTCGACGACAGCCGCCGCCGCGCGCTTGCTGTCGGCAATCTGGCTGAGAGCCTTTCAGTCGAGCGCGGCGGCAAGACCTTCGTCATCACCGTCAGTGCCACCACGCAGAATGGCGAGAAATCGGCCCTCATCGCCAACACGATGACGGATGTCTTCCTGCAGACGTTCGGCCAGATACAGTCGGACACCGCAGGCCGCGCCACCGACGAACTGACGGCCAGGCTTGACGAGTTGCGCAAGGGTGTCGAGGCGGCCGAGCGCAAGGTCGAGGATTTCAGGGCTACCCATGATCTCGTCGACGCGCAGGGCCATCTCATCAGCGACGACGAGATGCTGAAACTCAACGAGCAACTGTCGGTCGCGCGCGCCCGCACGCTGGAACTCAACGCCCGGGCGGCTTCGGCGCGGTCGGTCGATGTCAATTCGGTCCTCACCGGCACCTTGCCGGAGGAGATCAACTCCAACACGATGAGCGATTTGCGTTCGCAATATGCATCGCTCAAGCAGGAGGCTGACCGCGCTGCTATCCGGTTCGGCCCGCGTCACCCCGAACTCCAGGCGCTCAATGCCCAGATTGCCGGCGCACGCGACCGCATCGCCTCGGAGCTGCGCCGCATCGGCTCGTCGCTGCAGGTCGACCTCAAGCGCGCGGTCCAGCTCGAACAGGATCTTGCCTCTCGCCTGGCGCAGCTGAAGGTGCGCAGCGGCGACGTCAACAGCGACCTCGTGTCGATGCGCGAACTGGAGCGCGAGGCCGCCGCCAAGCGTTCCGTCTACGAACAGTATCTGCTGCGCGCCAAGGAGACCGGCGAGCAGAAGGACATCAACACAGCCAACATCAATGTGATCTCGAAGGCCTTCGCGCCGCTCGAGCCGAACGGGCCGTCGCGGGTCGTGGTCGCGCTCGCCGGCCTGTTGCTGGGCTTCGCCTCCGGCATTGGCCTCGGAGCCATGCGTGGCGCCTATGAGAGCCTGCGTGACACCGCCAATTCGCGATCGCGCCGCGATCATGGCGCGGACGAACGCCGGACGTCTTACGAAGACAAGGCATATCGGGCAGCGCCGCCGCCGGCGCCGCCACTACCACCAGCGCCGCAGCCATCGACACCCCCGCCTGCATCACCCCCGCCTGCATCACCACCGCCGGCCGCGCCACCGCCCGTCCAGCAAGCAGAGGTCTCGCCGGCCGAAGGTCCCGGCCGGATCGGTGCCTTGCTGTCGAGGCTGCACAAGTCCGTCTCCCGCAGGCCATCCCGGGAGGAGCCGTTCGATACCGTCGAATGGGCCTCTGCCGAAAACGGGAAGCCAATGCGGGATCCGCAATACCGCGCCTATCCCCAGTCGGCGCCGGCCTTCGAGCCTCGGCAAGCGGTCGCGACAGCATACCCGGCGCCGCCTTTCCAGCCCGGCGGCCATCCGCAGCAGACGGCGCAGCCGCCACTGCCGCCTCCCATGGTGACGCAGCGGCCATATTCCGGGCCGCAGCTCTATCCCTACGCGCAGCCATTGGGCTACGCGCAGCAGCCTGGCTATCCGCAATCGATGCCGGCCGCCAATGCCGGGCAGCAGCCCGATCCGGCTCAGCCTGCATCCGAGTCCTATCCACAGCCGCCGCAGCAGCAGGCGCCTCAGCCTCATCAGCGATCGGCGGAGCCGTCGCGGGCCGTGGAGGATGCCGAGCAGCAAGCGCCAATCGAGGAAATCCGCGCCAGCCTGCGCGAATTCCGCGAAGCGGTTCGCGAACTGACCGAGAGCCGCGCGCGGCGCCGCTACTTCTGAGCCACAAAAATCTACGCGGTGCCGTACAAAAACATGCCGGTTTCGCGTAAACGGCATGGGACGGCGCTTTGGCGGGATTGCATGTTGGAATTTTCGTGAAAATGCCACGCTGTGAAAGATCGAAAAGCGCGTCGCTTCCGGAAGCGACGCGCTTGGGCATTCTGGTGTTGAGGGTAGTCCATGGCCGAAGTGATTGATGGCAAGAGCGTTGCCGGGGACGTTGTGGGGGCGGTCAAGACCCTGACGGCTGAACTTGTCGCCAAGGGCAAGGCCAAGCCCGGTCTTGCCGTGGTCATCGTCGGCGAGGATCCCGCCAGCCAGGTCTATGTCGCGTCCAAGTCGCGCACCGCCAAGGAATGCGGCTTTCATTCCGTCCAGCACACGCTGCCGGCCGAAACCTCAGAACCGGCATTGCTGAAGATCATCGGTGACCTCAACGCCGATCCGGCCATCAATGGCATCCTCGTGCAGCTTCCGTTGCCGGCCCACATCGACGCCGGCAAGATCATCCAGACCATCGCGCCGGAAAAGGATGTCGACGGCTTCCATTTCATCAATGTCGGCAAGCTCGGCACCGGTGAACTCGAGACAGCCTTCGTGCCCTGCACGCCGGCCGGCTCTATGCTTCTGATCGAGCGGGTGCGCGGCAAGGACCTGTCCGGCCTCAACGCCGTCGTCGTCGGTCGCTCCAACATCGTCGGCAAGCCGATGGCCAACCTCCTGCTTGCCGCCAACTGCACCGTCACCATCGCCCACAGCCGCACCAGGGATCTGCCGGCCTTGGCCCGCACCGCCGATATCCTTGTTGCGGCCGTCGGCAGGCCGGAGATGATCAGGGGTGATTGGGTGAAGCTAGGCGCCACCGTCATCGATGTCGGCATCAACCGCATTCCGGCGCCGGAAAAGGGCGAGGGCAAGTCTCGCCTCGTCGGCGATGTCGCCTATGCCGAAGCGGTCAAGGCCGCCGGCGCCATCACGCCGGTGCCTGGCGGTGTCGGGCCGATGACCATTGCCATGCTGATGGCCAATACGTTAGCCTCGGCCTACCTAGCGGCCGGATTGAAACGGCCGTCCTTCTGACCCGCCAGAAAGCCGCAGCTTTGCCGAACCCCAGTGTTCCCCCAGAACGGCCGGTCATCGCGGACCCCGTTCAAGGCGGCCGGCAGTTCGCTTTCCTGCTGGTAGACAAGTTCTCCATGTTCTCGCTGGCTGCCGCGATCGATACGTTCCGGTCGGCGAACCGGTTGCTTGGCCGCGACTTCTACGGTTGGACGACGGTGTCGGCCGATGGCGATCCGGTGATGGCTTCCAATGGCCTGCCGCTCAAGATCGACTACGCCGTTGCCGACCTGCCGCCAGTCGATATCCTTTTCGTCTCGGTTGGGCTGACGACGGAATTCCCCGGCAAGAGCAAGGTGCTGGCGGCTTTGCGAAGCTGGGGCCGGCGCGGCAATGCGCTGGGTGCCCTGTCGGTCGGGTCCTACCTGCTGGCCGAGGCCGGCCAGCTCGAGGGCTATCGTTGCACCATCCATTGGGAAAACCGTGCCGGCTTCGTCGAACGCTTCCCCGACATCAACTGCACAGGCAACGTCTTCGAGATCGATCGCAAGCGCTACACCTGTGCCGGCGGCACCACTTCGATCGACCTGATGCTGGAGATCGTGCGCGGCGATTTCGGCTCGAACCTCGCCAATGGCGTCGCCAACCAGTTCCAGCACGAACGCATCCGCTCGGCCGGCGACCGTCAGCGCGTCGGGCCGGAACGCGACCTGACCGGCAAGTCGGAGAAGCTCAGGCGCATCGTCGAACTGATGGCCGACCACCTCGACGAGCCGCTTTCGGCGGTACAGCTGGCCAAATCCGCCGGTCTGTCGGTGCGCCAGGTCGAGCGCCTGTTCCTGCGCCATCTCAGCGTCACGCCCGGCCGTTATTACATGCGGCTGCGGCTGGAGCGGGCGCGCGAACTGCTGCGCCAGACCAACATGCCGATCCTCGACGTGGCGATCGCTACCGGTTTCACCTCGCATTCCTACTTCGCCCAGAGCTACCGGCTGCAATTCGGCAGGCCGCCCTCGGAAGAGCGCCGAACGACCTACTGAGCGGGTTTTCGTTTTCGTTGAAAAGTTCGGCATTCGGCCCCGGCGCATCGGCCAGGGCAGCGAATTCGGGTAAACGGGTTGACGGGTGCATCAACGAAAAACCCGCCTGGGCGGCGGGTCACCGGCGCAAATCAGCACCATAGCGAAATATGTACCATAGCTGAGGGCACCCAGTCAAGAAAAAATTCCTATCGTGGAAAATTATCGCACTGCCGACACCGCCGAACTGGCTGTCGTCAGGACTTTTGTCAAGCTGGGCTCGGAGCCCTACGCACCGGGCGCCGGACTTGTGTCCCGGCGCCGCGTCAAATAGCTTGCCGCCCGGATCAGGGGCGGATTTAGGAGATTTCGATGGCGGGACTTGCACGGGGCGTCGCTGCGGCGATCCTCCTTTTGTCGATGACGACGTTCGGCTTCGCCGCAAACAAGGTCATCATCATTCTCGATGCGTCCGGCTCGATGTGGGCGCAGATCGACGGCAAGCCCAAGCTCGAAATCGCCCGCGAGTCGCTTCGAACCGTGCTTCAATCGGTCCCCAGCGACGACGAGATCGGCTTCATGGCCTATGGCCACCGTGAAAAGGGCAGCTGCGACGACATCCAGCTGATCGTACCGCCGCAGGCAGGTTCGGGCAGCGCCATTTCGGCCGCCGCCGACAGCCTGAAATTCCTCGGCAAGACGCCGCTGACGGCGGCGGTCAAACAGGCGGCCGAGGCGCTGAAATACACCGAGGACAAGGCGACGGTCGTGCTCATCACCGACGGGCTCGAAACATGCGGCGGCGACCCTTGCGCGCTTGGCAAGGAGCTCGAGGCATCCGGCGTCGACTTCACCGCAGACGTCGTCGGCTTCGGCCTTACCGCCGACGAGGGCAAGCAGATCGCCTGCCTCGCCGACAACACCGGCGGCAAATACATCCAGGCCTCCGACGAGAAGGCGCTGCAGGAGGCGCTTGCCGAGACCGTGGCGGCGCCGGTGCCGGCTCCTGAACCGGCTCCCGCGCCAGCCCCGGCACCCGCGCCCGAGCCGGCCAAACCGGACTTCAATTTCCAGCCGACAGTGGTGATGGCCGAAGGTGGCGAGCCGATCACCGACGGCAACGCCTGGGAGATCTACAAAGCGGATGCCGACGGCTCGCGCGGCGCGGCGGTCACCACCGAATATGGCGCCTACAACGGCAATCTCGAGCCGGGCGACTATATCGTCGTAGCGCGCGACGACGAGGCCAAGGTGGAGCAGAAATTCAAGATCGAGGCCGGCCAGGTCTACAAGCCGCTCTTCACCTTGAACGCCGGCACCATTCTCATTCATCCGCGGCCGAGCCAGGGCGCAGATATCAGCGACGCGGCCAGCCTCAATTTCGTCTATCCGGGCGGCAGCACCACCCACTATGGCGACACCAAAGTCATCGTGCCGGCGGGCGAACAGAAGATCACGGTTCAGATCGGCGCCGGCACCGTTACCGAAACCATGCAACTGGCCGCCGGGCAGACGGTCGAGAAGGACGTCATTGTCGGCGTCGGCCATGTCGTGCTCAACGCTTTCTACCTCGCTGGCAGTGACAAGGCCGACAGTTCCGGCCTCGGTTTCGAGATCGTCAAGGCGAAGAAGAAAATCGACGGCACGCGTGACAGTGTCGAGCATTCCTATGGACCGGACAGCAAGTTCTGGCTGCCGCCGGATGACTACGTGGCGCTGACCACGCTTGATCTTGCGGTCGTTGAGCACCCGTTCAGCATCAAGGTCGGTGATGCCATGGATATCAAGGTGCCGCTCGATGCCGGGGTGTTGGCCATGTCGGCTCCCGGTGCCTATTCGATCGAGATACTGTCGGCGAAAAAGGAAATAGAGGGCAAGCGCAAGGCGCTTGGCCTGAACTATGGCGACACTTGGCAGCAGACCGTTCCGGCCGGCGACTATGTGATCGTCCGTCACATGTCCGATGCGGGCCATGACAAGGAAATGCCGGTGACGGTCAAGGCTGGCGAACGGAGTGAGATGACCGTCACGCCGTGACGCCGTGTGATCGACAGCGGAAAGGGGCGGTCACGAGCCGCCCTTTTTCATGGACAGGATGGTGAGTCCGTCAAGCCGTGCCGAAGGCGCTTGCGCCATGGTCGGCGCGGCCGACCAGTTGCCGAAAGCCGGCAAACAGCTCGCGGCCGAAACCGAACTCGTTACCGATGAGATCGGCATCCGCCGTCCGGCGCAGCGCGAAGTCGCCGGCCGGCACCAGAACTTCGAGTGTGCCGGCATCGGCGTCGAGCCGGATGATGTCGCCTTCGTGGATCCTGGCGATAGGACCCTCCTCGACCGCCTCCGGTGTGACATGGATCGCCGCCGGCACCTTGCCGGAGGCGCCCGACATGCGCCCGTCGGTGACAAGCGCCACGCGCTGGCCGCGATCCTGCAGGATGCCGAGTACCGTGGTCAGTTTGTGCAACTCCGGCATGCCATTGGCCTTCGGCCCCTGGAAGCGGATGACGGCGATGAAATCGCCGGTCAGCGTGCCTGCCTTGAACGCATCATTCAGCCCTTGCTGGCTGTCGAAGACCCTGGCCGGCGCCTCGATGATACGCCGCTCCGGCTTCACGGCGGAAGTCTTGATGACGGCATGGCCGAGATTGCCCGACAGCACCTTCAGGCCGCCGGTCGCCTGGAATGCCTTGTTGAACGGCGCCAGCACCTTCTCGTCGCCGCTTGTCCGCGGCGAGGCTTCGCGCACCACGCCTCCGTCGGCGCCGAGCTTTGCCTCGACCGCATAAGGCCGCAGCCCTTCGCCCCACACCGTTTGCACATCCTCGTGCAGGATGCCTTCGTCGAGCAGTTCGCGGATCAGGAAGCCGAGCCCGCCGGCGGCGTGGAAATGGTTCACGTCGGCGAGGCCGTTCGGATAGACCCGGGCCAGCAGCGGCACCGCTTCCGACAGGTCGGAAATATCCTGCCAGGTGATGGCGATGCCGGCCGCCGCCGCCATGGCGATCAGGTGGATGGTGTGATTGGTCGAGCCGCCGGTGGCGTGCAGGCCGACGACGCCGTTGACGATCGAGCGCTCGTCGATCATCCGGCCGACGGGCGTATAGGCGTTGCCAAGCGCGGTGATCGCCAGCGCCCGCTTGGTCGCCTCGCGGGTCAACGCCTCACGCAGCGGCGTGCCGGGGTTGACGAAGGAAGCGCCCGGCGTGTGCAGGCCCATGATCTCCATCAGCATCTGGTTGGAATTCGCCGTGCCGTAGAAGGTGCAGGTGCCGGGTCCATGGTAAGATTTGGACTCGGCCTCCAGCAGTTCGGCGCGTCCGGCCTTGCCCTCGGCATAGAGCTGGCGGACCTTGGCCTTTTCGTCATTGGGCAGGCCGGTGGTCATCGGTCCGGCCGGAATGAAAACCGCCGGCAGATGGCCGAAGGTGAGTGCCGCGATCACCAGCCCCGGCACGATCTTGTCGCAGACGCCGAGATAGACGGCGGCGTCGAACATGTTGTGCGACAGGCCGATCGCGGCGGCCATGGCGATGACATCGCGCGAAAACAGCGACAACTCCATGCCGGGCTGGCCTTGCGTCACGCCATCGCACATCGCCGGCACGCCGCCTGCCACCTGGGCGATGCCGCCGGCTTCGCGGGCTGCATCCTTGATCAGCGCGGGGAAGGTCTCGAACGGCTGATGCGCCGACAGCATGTCGTTGTAGGAGGTGATGATGCCCAGGTTCGGCACCTTGTCGGCGCCCAGCGCGAGCTTTTCCGAGGGGCTGCACACCGCAAAGCCATGGGCGAGGTTGCCGCACGACAAAACGGCCCGGTTGGCGGTGCGGTTCGACGCCTCGGCGATACGGCCGAGATAACGCTCGCGGCCTGGCTTTGAGCGCTGGCGGATGCGCTCGGTGATGGCTTCGATATCGCGTCTGGCGGTCATGGTGTCGGTCCTTTCAGGCGAGGTCCCGGAAACATCCTCCCGCCGTTTGCCGGGACCAGAGTAAATCGGGAATCAGGGGGCCCAGAAAACCTCTACGGGCTTATGCGCTGCGTCGAGCACGGCACGGATCGGCTTTCGCGGCCCGGGCGCAACCGCGCCGTCGAAGGCGACACGCTTGTCCTCACCCTCTATGTGCAGCGCGACGAAGCCGGCTTCGACGATGCGCGCCAGCGACAGGGTCAGCCGCGGCTCGCCCGCACTTGCCGCATGAACGGGCAGCACGATCCTGTCGGAAGACGGGTCGAGCAATGTAACCAGGTCATCGGCATCGGGAAAGAACGAGGCGGTGTGGCCGTCCGGTCCCATGCCGAGCACGACGACATCGAGCGGCCAGGGCAAGGACCGGAGCGCTGCATCGTCGGACGAGGCCGCATCCTCGATGCTGGTGGCTTCGTGATAGAGCGGCACGAAACGAGCCGCCTTGGCCGCGTTCTGCAACAGATTGGCGGCCACCAGCCCGGCATTGGAGCGTGGCGAGGAGGCCGGCACGAAACGCTCGTCGACCAGCGTCACGATCACCTTGTCCCAGGCGATGGGTATCGCTGAAAGGGCGGCGAAGAATTTTGCCGGCGTGGTGCCGCCGGAGACGGCGAGCAACCCCGTGCCGCGCTCGGCGATTGCCTTGGTCAGGCGGCCGGCGACATGACCGGCGAGGGCTGCCGCCAGGTCCTGGCGCTCAGTGAAGCCGTTCCAGCTATAGGCGGCGCTGTTCAATTGCTCTCGTGCCATGTCCGCCCGTCACGTTCGATCAGCGCTATCGATGCCGATGGGCCCCAGGTGCCTGCCGTGTAGCCCTGTGCCTCCTGCCTGGCACTTTCCCAGGCATTCTGGATCGGGTCGATCCATTTCCACGCCGCCTCGACTTCGTCACGGCGCATGAACAGGGTCTGGTTGCCACGGATGACGTCCATGATCAGCCGTTCGTAGGCATCCGGGGCGCGGCCGTCGAAGGACTGCGCGAAACTCATGTCGAGCGAGATCTGGCGAAGCCGCATGCCGCCCGGGCCCGGATCCTTGATCATGATGAACTGCTTGACGCCTTCGTCAGGCTGCAGCCGTATGACCAGCTGGTTGGCGAAGATCGGTCCGGCACTGTCGCCGAAGATCGAATGCGGGATCGGCTTGAATTCGATGACGATTTCCGAAACCCGCGTCGCCAGCCGTTTGCCGGTGCGGAGATAGAAGGGAACGCCCGACCAGCGCCAATTGCCGATCTCGGCCTTGATGGCGACGAAGGTTTCGGTGTTGCTGTCCTTGCCGAGTTCCTCGACATATCCTTTCACCGGTCCGCCGGCCGAAGCCCCGGCGCGATACTGCCCGCGCACGGTATGCTTCGGCGCCTCGTTGCCATTGATGCGCTTCAGTGCCCGCAGCACCTTCAGCTTTTCGTCGCGCACGGCGTCGGCATCCATCGACGATGGCGCTTCCATGGCGACGAGGCACAACAGCTGCAGCATATGGTTCTGCACCATGTCGCGCAGCGCGCCGGCCTTGTCGTAATAGGTGACGCGGTCCTCCAGGCCGACGGTCTCGGCCACGGTGATCTGGACATGGTCGATGTGGGCTGAATTCCACAACGGCTCGTAGAGCGCGTTGGCGAAGCGCAGCGCCATCAGGTTCTGCACCGTTTCCTTGCCGAGATAATGGTCGATGCGGAAGATCTGGCTTTCGTGGAAGTCGTCGCCGACCAGGTCGTTGAGCTTGCGTGCCGAATCGAGATCGCGGCCGATCGGCTTTTCCAGCACGATGCGCGAGTTCGGCGTGATCAGATTGTGCTCTTTCAGCTTGTGCGAGATGTCGCCGAACAGCGCCGGCGCCACCGCCAGGTAGAAGGCTCGGATGCGGTCGCTGTCGCCGATCGCCTTCTTGAGCTTGTCGAAGCCGGCGCCGCTCGTCGCATCGGCGGAGACGTAGGACAGCCGCGCCAGAAAAGTCTTCAGTTCCTTGGCGTCGATGTCGGCCGGTTTGACGTGCTCGGAGATCGCCTGTTTGGCGAAGGCCTGGAATTCTTCGTCGCTCATTTTCGAGCGCGATGTGCCGATGATGCGTGTCGGCTCCGAAAACTGATGGTCGCGCTGGCGATAATAGAGCGACGGCAGAAGCTTGCGCTCCGACAGATCGCCGGTGCCGCCGAAAATGATGAAGTCGAAAGGCTCGACGGGGATGATCTGGCTGGTCATGGTCTGTCCGCTTTGACGCCGGTCGCTGTGACGCGGCTGATATAATCTAATCGATTTAAATTTTCCAGTGCCATGGTGTCACATCTGGGTGTATGCGCCTGCCCCTTGACAGTCCGATGACCCGGAGGCTTGTTGACAGGCGCGGCTCCGGAAGCCTTCGCAGTTGCAGCATAGTGCGGGATCGACGCGAAAGCCAAAGGAGAAATCGGCGATGGCTCAAGATCTTTCGACCAATCCGGTCAGAAGCGGTGGCCTCGCGCGGATGTGCGCCGTTGGCATCTCGGTCGATAGGCGCCAATCATGAGCGGGAAGAGCATGCGTCTGGAAAACAAGGTCGCCGTCATCACCGGTGCTGCGTCGGGCTTTGGCGAGGGCATTGCCAGGCGCTTTGCGCAGGAGGGTGCCAGGGTCGTTGTCGCCGATCTCAACGCCAGGGGTGCGGAGCGCGTCGCCGGCGAGATCGGCGAAGCGGCGATCTGGACCCAGACCGATGTCTCGCTGCGCTCCGAATTCGACGAGATGATCTATGCCGCGAAAAGCGCCTTCGGCCGCATCGACATCATGGTCAACAATGCCGGCTACACTCATCGCAACGGCGACATGCTCAATGTCGACGAGGAGACCTTCGACCTGATAACCGCCGTCAACATGAAGGCGATCTATCACGCGGCACTTGCCGTGGTGCCGATCATGGAGCGGCAGGGCGGCGGCGTCATACTGACCACGGCCTCCACCGCGGGTCTGCGGCCGCGCCCCGGCCTCACCTGGTACAACGCGTCGAAAGGCTGGGCGATCACCGCCACAAAGTCGATGGCGGTCGAACTGGCGCCGAAGAACATCCGCGTCAACTGCCTCTGCCCGGTTGCCGGCGAGACCGGCATGCTGGAGAAATTCATGGGCGCCGACACGCCCGAGATCCGCGAGAAGTTCCGCGCATCGATCCCGCTCGGCCGGCTTTCGACGCCGCTCGACATCGCCAACGCCGCACTCTGGCTGGCCTCGGACGAAGCCGCCTTCATCACCGGCGTGGCGCTGGAGGTCGATGGCGGCCGCTGCATCTGAAAGCCTGATGTATGTCGCTCGAAAGCGGCCCCGGTTTGGGAGAACGACATGCATCAGAACAACAGGCCTGCCTCACGCAGAGCGGTGGGCGTCACGCGCCGGTCTTGATGTAACTCTTGTAGATCCAGCCGGTCTTGCCGTTGTAGGTGATCTGACACCATTTCTTGCAGCTCATCACCTGCACCGAGGTTTTGGCTGGCACCGTACCGATGGCGGCGGCATTTTTCTTCGGGGCGCTTCGCATGGTCACGGCCCTCAGAATGCGCCCTGTTCCAGCGGCTGCGGCTTTCCTTGGCTTCGCCTTGGCTTGGCTGTCATCGCCTTCTGCCGCTGGCTCTTGGGCCGGCGCTTGCGGTTGCACCGCGGGAATGGCGGCGGTTTGTGCGCCGTCGGGATGGTTGCCCGCGGCTGCGCTGGGTGCGGCGACCTTGGCAAGTTCGGTGGCGGCATCGGTATCGGCTGCCGGCTGCGCGAATGCCGCCGCTTGCTTGTCCGGTGCCTTGTCCGCCAGTTGGCTGGGAGCAGTCGAATCGGACGCGGATGCGGCCTTCGGCTGGGAACCGGTCCAGCGCGGGTCATTGGCGGCGAGTGCGGGGATGTTGGCTTGCGCGGCTGCCACGGTTGTTGGAATTGCGTCGGACTTGCGCACCTGCGGCACGGCTGCCGCGGCGACCGCGGCCCCAACCGGGGTTATTTTCGTCGTCTTCACCGGAACCGTTGGAATGGTCTGTTCGGGGCTCGCTGCCGCTTGTCTGTCGCTGGCCGGCAATGCCAGCCACAGCGCCACGGCGGCGACGCCAAGCAGCGCGGCAGTACCGATCGCGGCGATCACCAGATGCGAGTTCGAACGGACTTCCTGCCAGAAGGACGGCCGCATGTCGTATCCGAACTGCATGGCAAAGCGCCGACGTTCCGGCGTACCGAAACTGAAGGGCTCTCTCACTCTTGCCACCTCCATAAGCGGCCGACGTTCTTTCGATCTGTGCCGGAAGTCCGGAGTCTGATCCGCATCGGTCCCAAAAACAACGCGGGCAGGCCCGCAACAATCCCCGAACAATCGCCCAGAAGCGGCAGCTTTCGGCTGCGATTGTGGCATCAGTACGCCATTATAGGGGATTCTGCGCCTTTGCGGGAAATTGCGCAATGCGTCGCACGGGCAACAAATGTTACAATATATATTACAATATTACATCAGGACGGTCGGCTAGATCCTGTCCCGCAGCGCAAACCAGTTGAGCGCCAGGAACAGCAGCGGCGTGCGGAAACGCCGGCCGCCAGGGAAAGGCAGGATTTTCAGGTCCTCGATCAACTTCAGCCGGTCGCGGTTGCCGGCAACGGTTTCGGCATAGAGTTTACCAAAGTAATTCGACAGCATGACGCCGTGGCCGGAATAGCCGCCGGCCGAGATGACATTGGGCATCACTTCGCGCACGAAAGGCTTTCTCGGCACCGTGATGCCGACATAGCCGCCCCAGCCATGCGTGATCTCGACATCCCCGAGCGCCGGATAGAGTTCCGCGATCTGGCGGCGAATGTGGATGTGGATATCCTTCGGATCGTTGACGCCATAAACCTCGCGTCCGCCAAACAGCAGCCGCCCGTCCTTCGATCTGCGGAAGTAGCGCACGACGAAGCGGGAATCGTCGACCGCTTCGCCGCCCAGCAGCACGTCTGAGTCCGCCCCCAGAGGAACGGTTGCACCGATGAACGAACCGATCGGCATGATGTGCGCTGCACTCACCGGCTCGAGCGTGCCGCCATAGGCGTTGACCGCTATCAGGCATTTCTGCGCCGTCACCGTGCCTCTCGGTGTCGAAACCTTGACCTTGCCGCCACTGGAAATGATGCCGGTCGATGGCGTCGCTTCGAACAAATGCGCGCCTGCAAGCGCTGCCACCCGCGCCGTGCCAATCACCAGCTTCATCGGATGGATGTGCCCTGTGCCGGTATCGCGCGTGCCGCCGAAATAGGAGGTCGAGCCCAGCCGCTCCGCCGTCTCCCTGGCATCCATGAACGAGATATGCGGGTAGGAAAAACGGCTCGCCATGATCTCGGCATGCGCCTTGTAGTCGTCGACATAGCGCGGCTTGTGCGCCACCGAGAGCTGGCCCGGCATATAATCGATATCGATCTGGTTGGCGGCAGTGAATTCGAGGAGATGCGTCTTTGCCTCTTCGGCGAGATCGAACAGCGCCTTGGCGCGGGAGAAGCCATATTCGGCTTCCAGGTCTTCGACCCAGGCACGCTGGCCGGTGCCAAGCTGCCCCCCATTTCGCCCCGAGGCGCCATCACCGAAGCGATGCGCCTCGATCAGCACGACATCGGTCCCCGCCTTGGCCAGATGCGCTGCCGCCGACAGCCCGGTAAAGCCGCCGCCGATGACAACGACATCGCATATCCGGTCGCCATCCAGCGCCGGGTATTCAGGTCTCGGACCGGCTGTGTCCTCATACCAGGATCGGCCGGGGGAGATCGGGGATTGGTAGGGCATGATGCTCGCTGGGAGTAGGGGAGTAGGGGAGTAGGGGAGGCTATTCGGCTGCAAGTTTACGGATGAGAAGTCGAAGAAGCTTTCCCACACTTTCGGTACTCGCCAACAATGGGGCGGACGTCGCTTTCGGCGCGATGCCAATACGTTCAGCAATCAGAAGCTGAGTTTCCAGTTCCTTCAATGATCCTTGGGCAATACGGAGAAACTGCAGATAGGAGCCTCGAATTTCCCTGCCATACCCCTCGGCTATGTTTGCGGGCACCGACGTTGCAGAGCGCCGCACTTGGCTGGTCAGTCCATAAAGTTCTTCTTTGGGCCAGGATTTAGTAGCACCGTAGACCGCCACCGCAAGATCCATCGCCTGCTCCCAAACCAGCAGGTCCTTGTAGGACCCTGTGTTTTCGGTCATCTGTTCCTACTCCCCTACTCCCCTAAACATTGAGCAGCAGATACTCTCGCTCCCACGGACTGATCACTTCCATGAAGGTCTCGAACTCCGCCCGCTTGATCGCCGCATAGGTGGCGGCGAACGACTTGCCCAGATGCGCGCAGAGTTCCTCGTCGCCCTCGAACAGGTCGACGGCTTCGAGCAGGCCGCGCGGCAGGTCGATCTCGTCGGCGTTGGCTGTGGTCAGCACGGGAGGCTCGGCCTTGATCTTGTTGGTGATGCCGATCAGCCCGCAGGCGAGCGACGCCGCCAGCGCCAGATAGGGGTTGGCATCGGAGGACGGGATGCGGTTTTCGACACGCCGTGCCGCCGGGTCCGAGCGTGGCACACGAAACGCCGTCGTGCGGTTGTCATAGCCCCATTTGTTGTTGACGGGCGCCGATGCCGCCTGTGTCAGCCGGCGGTAGGAATTGACATAGGGCGCGAACATCACCAGCGCGTTCGGCACATGCTTCTGCATGCCGCCGATGAAGTGGAAAAAATCGTCGGTTTCCGAGCCGTCGGCGGCCGAAAAGATGTTCTGTCCAGTCTTCTTGTCGATGATCGACTGATGGATATGCATGGCCGAGCCAGGCTGCCCCTGGATGGGCTTGGCCATGAAGGTGGCGTAGATCTCGTGCTTCAGCGCCGCTTCGCGAATGGTGCGCTTGAACATGAACACCTGGTCGGCCAACTCGATCGGGTCACCATGGCGCAGATTAATCTCCAACTGGCCGGCGCCTTCCTCGTGGATCAGCGTGTCGATCTCCAGGCCCTGGCTTTCGGAGAAATGGTAGATGTCGTCGATCAGTTCGTCGAATTCGTTGACGCCGGCGATCGAATAACCGGCGCCGCCGCCAATCGCGCGTCCCGAACGGCCGACCGGCGGTGTCAGCGGATAGTCCGGATCGGGATTCTTGCGCACTAGGTAGAACTCGATCTCGGGCGCCACCACCGGCTTCAGGCCGAGCTTGTCATAGGCAGCCACCACACGCTTCAGCACATTGCGCGGCGTGAACTCGACCGAGCGTCCGTCCTGGTGGACGAGGTCGCAGATGACCGCGGCCGTCGGGTCTTCTTCCCAGGGCACCACCGTCAGCGTCGACAGGTCCGGCATCAGTTTGAGGTCGCCGTCGTCTTCCGGGTAGTGGAAGCCGTTGCCATCTTCGGGGTAGCCGCCGGAAATCGTCGTCATGAAGACTGCCGACGGCAGCGCCAGCGAGGTGTTGGAGGTGAATTTCTTCGACGGCATCATCTTGCCACGCGCGACCCCTGCCTGATCGGGCGTGATGCACTCGATGTCCTCGATGCCGCGCCATTCCAGCCAGGCGCTGACTTCCTTCCAGTTCTTGACGCCCCTTTGGTTTTTCACGAAGGCAGGCGTGCGGGCACGTCCTCCGCGGCTCGACGGACGGACTTCCTTTTTTGCAGGCGGCATCATTCACCAGATTGGGTTGCGGATTGTGGAGTATAGCCGTGCCCTCCTGTGGAAGGGAAGGGGAGCCGCGTCGGGCATTGGCCGGCGCGGTTGAAAATCACGCCAATCGGCTTAGTTTCGGCCCTCCCAATTCCAACCGAGGCGTTCAATGCGGCACGACGGTAAACTGACGACGATCGGCTTCGACGCCGACGACACGCTTTGGCAGAACGAGCAGTTCTTCCGCCTGACGGAGAAGCGCTTTGCCGCCATGCTCGCCGATCATGGCGAAGCGGAAAACATCTCGGCACGATTGCTGGAGGCCGAAAGGCGCAACCTCGCCGTCTATGGCTTCGGCATCAAGGGATTTACCCTGTCGATGATCGAAACGGCGATCGAGGTCACGCAAGGCCGCGTACCGGCCTCGGTCATATCAGAGATTCTCGATGCCGGCCGCGAGATGCTGAGCCATCCGATCGAGGCCTTGCCGCACGCGCGCGAGACTATTGAAAAGCTTGCCGGCGCATTCCGCCTTGTGCTGATCACCAAGGGCGACCTCTTCGACCAGGAGCGCAAGCTGGCTGGCTCTGGCCTGGGCGATCTGTTCGATGCGGTCGAGATCGTCAGCGACAAGAATGCCGCCACCTATAGCAGGCTCTTCAACCGCCACGGCGATGGTCCGGCGAAAAGCATGATGGTCGGCAACTCGCTGAAGTCGGATGTGGTGCCGGCCATCGAGGCCGGCGGCTGGGGTGTCCATGTGCCGCACGAACTGACCTGGGTGCTGGAGCATGTCGAGGCGCCGGTAACCGAATCGAGGTTCCGCCAGATATCCGATCTCGGACAACTGCCCGGACTGATCGAAAGCATCATCGATCCGTGATTGCCGGGCCTTACCTGGTTGCTCAATCCGGACGGAAAAACCGTTACACACTTTCCCGCAATTGCCTTAGCGGCCGATGAGGCGATCAATCACCGGTTGCAACCGTTCGGGCGTGATCGGCTTGGCGACCACCACGTCGATGATGCCGGGCAGGCCCAGACTTTCTGTCGTGCCATTCTTGGTTGAAAGCAGGATTACCGGTGGCTGCGATTGGCCCGAGGCCCGCCGCAATGCGGCGATGCTGGACATCAGGCTGTCGCAGTCCTTGTTGTCTGCGCCGCCGTCAAGGACAACCGCGCCGGGAATGAGCGACCGCAAGATCCTTGCCGCCGTGTCGGGAGATTCCGAAATCGGCTTGAGCCCGGATCGCTCGACGATCTTTGAGATCACCACGCGATTGATTGGCGATTTGCCGACGACAAGCACCTGCGACGGATCACGGATCGCCTCGGTGGTTGAGTCGCGGGTCACCAGATTCGGATGTCTTGGAATCTCGCCTTCGCGATTCACCGGGCACACAAGTCGGCCAAGAAGCTCGCCCCTATTTCAATGCAGAGTTGAATCCGGAGCGCAATTGGCGTGAGATCGGAGCCTATGTCAAGTTGAAATAAAAGTGCCCGAGATCATCGCCGGGAGCAGTGAATTTCAAGCAACGCTACTGTACTCAACTGTCCACACGTGAGCTTGATGAAAAGAAGATTCACCTGCGCGGAGGGTGCGCAGGTGAAGGATCGGTTGCATGGGTTTCGGTCAGCCGTGGCTATGCTGCGTGACGATCACCGGGATCAGCAAATCGCCCCAGTTGCCGTCGCCGCCGTGATGTCGTGCCGAGCGCACGAGCTCCACCGAGACGCCTGCCTCGACCGCCTTCATCACCGACTGGTTCAGGCGGTGCAGGTCGTTGGCCAGCATGCGGATCGTCGCTTGCTGGTCGACGCTCATCGTCGTGGACTGTTCTTCGGCGCGTTCCTTGACACGGCTTATCGATGCCATTGGTCTTCTCCTTGTGTTCCAAGCCCTGTTGGGCGTTTCCTCTGTATTTCTGTGATCCGCTATTCCGCGGCCGGTTTGAACTGCGCGTGCTCGGTCGATTCATGCATGGCGGTGGTCGACGACTGGCCGCCGGTGATCGCCATCGACACGGCGTCGAAATAGCCGGTGCCGACCTCGCGCTGGTGCTTGGTTGCGGTGTAGCCATTGGCCTCCGCCGCGAACTCCGCCTCCTGCAACTCGGAATAAGCCGCCATCTGCCGTGCCTTGTAGCCGCGAGCCAGTTCGAACATGCCATAGTTGAGCTGGTGGAAGCCGGCGAGCGTGATGAACTGGAACTTGTAGCCCATCGCGCCGAGCTCCTTCTGGAACCTGGCGATCGTCGCGTCGTCGAGGTTCTTCTTCCAGTTGAACGACGGCGAGCAATTGTAGGCGAGCAGCTTGTCGGGGTAGTGCTTACGCACGCCCTCGGCGAATTTCCGGGCCTGCGCCAGGTCGGGCTTCGAGGTCTCGCACCAGATCAGATCCGCGTAAGGCGCATAGGCGATTGCGCGGGCGATGCAGGGCTCGATGCCGTTCCTGACATGATAGAAACCTTCAACCGTGCGCCCGGCGCCGTAGTCGACGAAGGGCTGGTCGCGTTCGTCTATGTCGGAGGTGAGCAGCTTGGCGGCTTCCGCATCGGTGCGCGCGACGACCAGGGTCGGCGTGCCCATCACGTCCGCCGCCAGGCGCGCGGCGTTGAGGTTGCGGATGTGCGCCGCGGTCGGGATCAGCACCTTGCCGCCGAGATGGCCGCATTTCTTCTCCGACGCCAACTGGTCCTCATAGTGGACGCCGGCAGCGCCCGCCTCGATGAAGGCCTTCATGATCTCGAAGGCGTTGAGCGGTCCGCCGAAGCCGGCTTCCGCGTCGGCGACGATCGGCGCGAACCAGGTCTCGACCGAAAGCCCATTGGCTTCGGACGTTTCGATCTGGTCGGCGCGCTGCAGCGTGCGGTTGATGCGCTTGACCAGTTCGGGCGCCGCATTGGCCGGATAGAGCGACTGGTCCGGATACATCGCGCCAGCCGTGTTGGCGTCGGCGGCAACCTGCCAGCCCGACAGATAGATCGCCTTCAGCCCGGCGCGCACCTGTTGCATCGCCTGGTTGCCGGACATGGCGCCGAGCGCGTTGACGAAATCCTCCTCGTGGATGAGCTTCCACAGCCGGTTGGCGCCCATTTCGGCGAGGCTCTGGCGGATCTGCACCGACCCGCGCAGCCGCTTCACATCCGCTGCGGAATAGGGCCGTTCGATACCGTCGAAGCGACCTTCCGGGGCCGATGGGACGAGGTTGTAAAAATCAGTCATTGGTCACTCCGAAGGATTTTTGCACTGGGCCGGGCGTCAATCATCGGTGCGCCGGATGTGACTGAATTTACATTGCGGCGCGAAATGAGCCAGAAGAACTAAGGAATTCGCCAAAATATAAAGGAAAACCTGTGTTGCGTTTGACAGGTTCGCGCTGTAAATTTGTCATGATTGTAAAGCGTGGCTTGGTGAGATCGTCGCGAAATCTGTGTAATTCTGTCAAGGACAGTCGATGGCTGACCAGAAAATATTCGCCGGGCCGCGCATCCGCCGCATCCGCAACGCCAAGGGCCTGACCCAGACGGCGATGGCCGAGGGCCTTGGCATCTCGCCGTCCTATCTCAACCTGATCGAGCGCAACCAGCGGCCGCTGACGGTGCAGCTGATCCTCAAGCTGGCGTCCGTCTACAAGGTAGACCCGCACGAACTGCAGGGCGAGGCGAGGGGGTCTGTCGCCGCCTTGAAGGAGGTGTTCACCGATCCACTGCTGGTCGGCGAACTGCCGGGCGATCAGGAACTGATCGAGCTTGCGGAGGCAGCGCCCAACGCGTCAGCGGCGGTGATAAAACTGTTCCGCGCCTATCGCGAGCAGGCCGAGCGCCTGTCCGACCTCAACGAATTGCTGGCACGCGAAGGCCGCGCGACGGCGCTCTCCGGCGCCCGCCTGCCGATCGATGAGGTGCACGAGATTTTCGAGCGCCGGCCGAACCATTTTGTAGCACTCGAGGAGGAGGCCGCAGCCTTCACCTCGGTGCTCGATCCCGGTGACGATCTGTCCGGCGCGCTGAAGGCTTGGCTGAAGCGCGAATATGGCATCGTGGTCAAGGTGCTGCCGGTCGCGACCATGCCGAACTGGCGCCGCCGTTATGATCGTCATTCGCAGCGCCTGTTCCTGTCCGAACGCTTGTCGCCGTTCGACCAGTTGCGCGAAGTCGCGATGGAGGCCTGCCTGATCCGCATGACGGTCGCGGTCGCCGGCGAGATCCAGGCGCTCAAGCTGAGCACCGACGAGGCGCGCCGCCTGGCCCGCTTCGAACTTGGCCGTTACGCGGCGCATGCGCTGATGATGCCCTATCAGGCCTTTCACGCGGCTGCCGTGCGCGCCCGCTATGACATCGATATCCTGCGTTCGCGATTCGGGGTCTCCTTCGAACAGGCGGCCAACCGGCTGACCATGCTGCAGCGGCAGGGTGCCTCGGGCGTGCCGTTCTTCATGCTGGAGGTCGACAATGCCGGCAACCGCTTCCGCAAGGCCGGCAGCCAGGGCTTTCCTCAAAGCCGCTTTGGCGGCGGCTGTCCCAAACTGCCCGTGCATGTCGCCTTCACCCAGCCCGGCCAGGTCTTCGTCGAGGCAGTGGAAATGCCCGACGGCGCCGAGTTCCTTTGCATCGCCCGCACGCTGGAAGGGCCGCAAGGCGCATTCTCGGAACGCCCGCGGCGCACCGCCCTGCTGCTCGGTTGCGACATCGGCTTTCGTGACGAGATCGTCTATGGCGCGGCATTGCCCGGTGCGGCAATCACCGCAAAGGCCGGCACCGTCGCGGCGACGCCGGTCGGGCCCGCTTGCCGGCTTTGCGAACGCGTCGGCTGCATGGCACGGGCCGAACCGCCGGTGACGCGCCCGCTCGGCCTCGACGAGATGGTGACGGGCCTGAGTGCTTTCGATTTTCAGTAGCGCCATGTTCCTCTGAAATGGGGCAGGGTGCCACAATTGTCGCCGGCCGCTGGCTCAGTTCCGGCCTGCGCCTTTGCGTTACGCGAACAGAGCATCTTTTTGTCGTCCCTTGCGCATCGTCCCGTCCACAAAAGCCCGACAGTCGCGCTCATGATCGATACCGCATCGCCGATCGTCGCATCGCCAGCCGTCTCGCCTCGCGAGGAGCGCGTCGGCATGCTTTTGGTCTTCCTGTCGGCGCTGATGTGGAGTTTCGGCGGCACCATCGCCCGCTTCATCACTGTCGGTGACAGCTGGACGGTCATTTTCTGGCGCTCCGTCTGGGCAGCCGCCTTCCTGGTCTGCTTCATGGTCTGGCGTGACGGCTGGCGTGGCACGCTGAAGCTGTTCCGCGACATGGGTCTGCCCGGCCTTGCCGTGGGGATCTGCTTTGCCACCGCATCGACCGCCTTCGTCGTGGCGCTGGCCTACACCACCGTCGCCAACATCCTTTTGATGCAGGCAGGCGTGCCGTTGCTGGCGGCGCTGTTTGCCTGGGCGTTGTTCCGCGAAAGGGTTGGTGTCGCCACCTGGGTGGCGATTGCCGCGGTCATCACCGGCGTCGCCATCATGGTGTCGGAATCGCTTGATGGCGCCGTCTCGCCCATAGGCGATGGGCTGGCGCTGCTGATCGCGGTCATGTTCTCGGTCGCCACCGTCATCACCCGGCGGTTCTCCGGCGTGCGCATGACGCCGGCGACGTGCCTCGGCACCATGCTCGCGGCCGGCTTTGCCGCCTCGCAGGCATCGACCTTCACCGTGTCAGTCAGTGACATGGGCTTTCTGTTTGCCTTCGGCGTGGTCAATCTCGGCCTCGGCCTCGCCTTCTTCGCCACCGGCGCGCGACTGATCCCGGCGGCCATCGCGGCGCTGCTCGGCACATTCGAGCCGATCCTCGGCCCGATATGGGTCTGGCTCATCCATTCCGAGGTGCCGTCGGGGCGCACCATCATCGGTGGCGCGGTTGTGGTCACGGCGCTGCTCGTCCATATCGGGCTCGAATTCAAGCGCCAGGCACGGCCCGAACGCGCAGGGGTCATCGGGGTGCCGTCGCCTAATTGAAGCGGCCCGCAGCTTTGCCATTGACAACGTCGCTGCAGCACGGGCAGGCTGGGAATACGGCAACAACAAGACAGGCGTATCTTGCCAAGTCTCCCAGCCGGTCCGATCGAGACCGGACCATATCGTCGTATCTCTGCCCGCGCCCCGGCGAAAGCCTATGACGGTATTGGCACGCCTCCCAGGCCGCCTCAGGGGCATCGAGCCATCTCATCGAACCGCCTGCATGGGCTCGGCAGTTCGCGCTTGTCGCCCCTTGGAAAGCTCAATAGTCTGAAGAAAATGCCGGTCGCGCTGATATCGCGACGAGCCGGCGAAGGAACACTCATCAAAGGAGAATAGAATGATCCGCAAAGCGCTCTGGCTTTCGGCAACCTCGGCATTCCTGACATTTTTCACCGTCGGCGGTCACGCCGAGGATCGTGTCGTCAACGTCTTCAACTGGTCGGACTACATCGACAGTTCGATCATCGACGATTTCACCAAGGAAACCGGCATCAAGGTCGTCTATGACACCTTCGATTCCAACGAAATCCTTGAGACCAAGCTGCTTGCCGGCGGCAGCGGCTATGACGTCGTCGTGCCCAGCGGCAACTTCCTCGCGCGCCAGATCCAGGCCGGCGTGTTCCAGAAGCTCGACAAGTCGAAGCTGCCCAACATTTCCAACATGTGGGACACGGTTTCGGAGCGCACCGCCAAGTACGACCCCGGCAACGAATACTCGGTCAACTACATGTGGGGCACGGTTGGCATCGGCTACAACATCAAGAAGGTGCAGGCGGCACTCGGCACCGACAAGATCGACAGCTGGGATGTCTTCTTCAATCCCGACAGCCTGGCCAAATTGAAGGACTGTGGCGTCTACGTGCTGGACTCGCCGGCCGACATCATTCCGGCTGCACTGAAATATCTCGGCCTCGACCCGAACAGCACATCGCCAGACGATATCGCCAAGGCCGAGGAGACCTTGCTCAAGGTCCGGCCCTACATCAGGAAGTTCCATTCCTCCGAATACATCAACGCGCTCGCCAACGGCGATATCTGCTTGGCCGTCGGCTGGTCGGGTGACGTGTTCCAGGCGCGCAACCGCGCCGTCGAGGCCAAGCAGGGCGTCGAAATCGGCTATTCCGTGCCGAAGGAGGGCGCCCAGATGTGGTTCGACCAGATGGCGATCCCTGCCGACGCGCCGCATGTCGCGGAGGCGCTCGAGTTCATCAACTACATGATGAAGCCGGAAGTTATCGCCAAGTCGTCGAACTACGTGCTCTACGCAAACGGCAACAAGGCTTCGCAGCAATTCGTCGACAAGGCATTGTTGGATGATCCTTCAGTTTATCCAGATGCCGAGACCATAAAGAAGCTCTACACCGTCTTGCCATACGATCCCAAGACCCAGCGCGTCATCACGCGCACCTGGACCAAGATCGTCACTGGCCAGTAAGCAATCCGACACGGTCCCGGCAGCCACCTGCCGGGACCGTTTTTTACCTGGGGCAATAAGCAAGAAAATCAGGACGGAGTGGGACATGAAATCGCTTGGCAGCATCCGCAGGGATTTTGCACCGTGGAACGACCCGAACGCCAAGCCGTACATCCAGTTCGACAACGTCACCAAGAAGTTCGGTGACTTCACCGCCGTCAACAATCTGTCTCTGACCATCTTCGAGCGCGAGTTCTTTGCGCTGCTTGGTGCTTCCGGTTGCGGAAAGTCGACGCTGCTCAGGATGCTCGCCGGCTTCGAGGAGCCGACAGCCGGCCGCATTCTGCTTGACGGCCAGGATCTGCGCGGCATCCCGCCCTACCGGCGGCCTGTCAACATGATGTTCCAGTCCTATGCGCTGTTCCCGCATATGACGGTCGAGAACAACATCGCCTTCGGCCTCAAGCAGGACGGCATGCCGAAGCCCGAAATCGCATCGCGCGTTGCCGAGATGCTGAAGCTGGTCAAGCTCGAGCAATTCGCCAAGCGCAAGCCGCATCAACTGTCCGGCGGCCAGCGCCAGCGCGTTGCGCTCGCCCGTTCGGTAGCCAAACGGCCGAAAGTGCTGCTGCTCGACGAGCCGCTCGGCGCGTTGGACAAGAAGCTGCGCGAAGAGACGCAGTTCGAACTGATGGACCTCCAGCAGAACCTCGGCCTGACCTTCGTCGTCGTCACCCACGACCAGGAAGAGGCAATGACCATGGCCGATCGCATCGCCATCATCGACAAGGGCGAGGTGATGCAGGTGGCAACGCCGGCCGAAGTCTACGAGGCGCCGGGGTCGCGCTTCGTCGCCGGCTTCGTCGGCAATGTGAACATGTTCGAGGGCAAGATCGCGCGTGGCGATGCCGGCAGCGCCAGCATCGATGCCGGCAACGGCATCACCATCCGCACCGACAATGCCGGCACCGCCGGCGCCGGGACGGCCGTCACCTTCGCCATCAGGCCGGAAAAGATCAAAGTGTCGTCGAAGAAGCCGGCCGAGGCGGTCAACGCCATCGAGGGCGAGGTCTACGACATCGCCTATCTCGGCGATATGACCGTCTATCATGTCAGGCTGGACGACGGCCAGGTGGTGCGCGCCAGCACCATGAACGCGGCCCGCATTACCGAGGATCCGTTGAGCTGGAACGACCGCGCCTGGGTTTCCTTCCGGCCCGACGCCGGCGTCGTGTTGACGCGGTAGGGGCGACCATGTCGAGCGCCGCCGTCACCACCGCCTCAGCCTCTCCGGCATCCAATGCCGGCAAATCCATCCTTGCCAGGCTGGGTGCTGCTTTCGTTGGCCGACTGGTCATCATCATCCCGTATGTCTGGCTGCTGTTCTTCTTCCTCATTCCGTTCGTCATCGTCTTCAAGATCTCGCTGTCGCAGACGGCGATCGCCATTCCGCCCTATACGCCGGCGCTCGATTTCAGCGGCGGTATTTCAGGGTTCCTTGCTCAGCTGAAACAACTCAGCCTCGACAACTACACCTGGCTGACGCAGGACGCGCTCTACTTCAACGCCTATGTGACCAGCGTCATCATCGCCGCGGTCTCGACGGTCCTGACACTGCTCGTCGGCTACCCCATCGCCTACGGCATGGCGCGCGCGCCGGCGACGATCCGCCCAACCTTGCTGATGCTGGTGATCCTGCCGTTCTGGACCTCGTTCCTGATCCGCGTCTACGCCTGGATCGGCATTCTCAAGCCCGAAGGGCTGCTCAATCAGCTGCTGCTCGCCACCGGTGTCATCCACCAGCCGCTGATCATCCTCAACACCTATACGGCGATTTTCATCGGCATCGTCTATTCCTACCTGCCGTTCATGGTGTTGCCGCTCTATTCCGCTCTCGAGAAGATGGACTATTCGCTGATCGAGGCGGCCAAGGATCTCGGCTGTCCGCCGACAAGTGCTTTCTGGAAAATCACCTTCCCGCTGTCGCTGCCCGGCGTCATCGCCGGCTGTCTGCTGGTGTTCATTCCGGCTGTCGGCGAATTCGTCATTCCCGATCTGCTCGGCGGATCGCAGACGCTGATGATCGGCAAGACGCTGTGGAACGAGTTCTTCGCCAATCGCGACTGGCCGGTATCGTCGGCCGTTGCCGTCATCCTGCTGATGCTGCTGATCGTGCCGATCATGCTCTTCCAGCGGGCTCAGGCGCGCGCTCAGGAAATGGACAGGTGACCTCATGAACGCCACCTGGAGCCGCTTCAACATTACCTCGATCGTGCTCGGCTTTGCCTTTCTCTATCTGCCGATCGTGCTGCTCATCGTCTTCTCGTTCAACGAATCGAAACTGGTCACGGTCTGGGGCGGTTTCTCGACCAAATGGTACGTCTCGCTGTTCCACAACGAGGGCCTCATGGACGCGACCTGGGTGACGGCGCGTGTTGGCCTGATCTCGGCCACCGTTGCGACGGTGCTGGGCACTCTGGCTGCACTCACCTTGACCCGCTACACGCGCTTCAAGGGCAGGGTGCTGTTCTCCGGCATGGTCTTTGCGCCGCTGGTCATGCCGGAAGTCATCACCGGCCTGTCGCTGCTGCTGCTCTTCGTCGCGGTAGGCCTCGACCGCGGCTTCCTCACCGTAACGCTCGCCCACATCACGCTGACCATGTGCTTCGTCGCCGTGGTCGTGCAGTCGCGCCTCATCACCTTCGACCGTTCGCTGGAAGAAGCCGCGATGGATCTCGGCGCAACGCCGGTGAAGACCTTCTTCCAGATCACATTGCCGGTCATCATGCCGGCGATCGTCTCCGGCTGGATGCTGGCTTTCACGCTTTCGCTGGACGATCTGGTCATCGCCAGCTTCACCTCCGGGCCGGGCGCGACGACGCTGCCGATGAAGATCTACAGCCAGGTCCGCCTCGGCGTGACGCCGGAGATCAACGCCGCCTGCACCATCCTGATCGCCGTTGTGGCGATTGGCGTCGTCATCGCCTCGCTTGCCAACAAGCGGCGTGAGGTGCAGCGCCAACTCGACGAGCGGGCCGCGCAGCGCGGCTGAAAGATGGAAGGCGCGGTGGCGGCCTATTCCCCCGAAACGCCGCGGCTGATCGGGGAAATGAACGGCGTGCTCCAGGTTCCGCCGACGAAGAACGACGACTGGTTGGGACCTTGTTGGCCATTGGCCTGCGTTGCCGCCTGCTCCGGCTGAATGACGCCGCCGGACAAGGCCAGTCCGCGCCCGGCATAGGACGCGATGCCGGACAGCCAGATCTTGTACTTCGCTGAATTGGCCTCGGCCTTGTCGATCCGCGCCACGCCCTTCGAAATGGTGGCCTTGATCTCGGCACCGTCGATCGGCAGCGTTCCGTCGGAGACGTCGTCGAGCGCGAAGAAGCCGCCCTGTTCGGTATGTTTGAGGAAGGCCGGCAGGTTGAGCTTGCTCAACGCACCCGGCCCGAAGGTCGCCGAGACCGAGCCGTCGGCATTGTCGAAGATGGAATCCCAGGTTCTGCCCGGCCCCTTGAGGATCACCGAGACGGTGCCCGTGCCGACCGGCACCAGCCGCGTCATCCCTGCGGCCGTGCCGAAAGCACCGCCGTCGATGTCGGACGCCAGAAGGCGGATTTCGACCTGCGAGCCTTCCGGCTTGCGATCGAAGCGAAGGCTGGTCTGGATGTTGCCGCCGAAGGCCGAGGCATCGGAGATGTCGAAGACGGACAGACCATCCTTGACCTGGGCGGTGGCGGCGACATCGGCGAGCTGGGTAGGCCCCGCCGTGGCGTGCGCCGCCGACAACCTGAGATCGAGATTGATCTTGTCGGCGAAACTTGTGTCGATTTCGCCGGGTCCCGCCCCTCCGGTCGGCACCAGCGGGGTGAAGGCCGACAGAAACGATCTGAGGTCGAGCGTGTCGAAGGCGAGCGTACCGGAGATCACCGGTTGTGCTTCACCAAGCGAGAGGTCCAGCGCACCCATTCCCGGATTGTTGTCGAGCGCAATCGACGTGTTGTCGAACTTGACGCGCCCGCCGGTCGCGGTGATCTTGCTCGAAATGCTGACCGAGCCGATCGCTGCACCCGGAGCGATACCAGCCTGCGACCATTCCAGGACACGCCGCAAAGAGGGCGCCGAGAACTTCGCCTGACCGTCGAAATAGGTATTTTCAGACATGCTGGCAGTGCCGTCGAACGAGAAGGTGGCGGGTGCCGCCTTGAAGGACAGCGTCAGCGGCGCCGTACCGCCGGCAAACAGCACAAGCGGTTTGGCCGAGGCGACGTCCAGAGCGACGCTTTCGCCCCGCCAGATCCCTGTTGCCGACAGCGTCGCATTGCTGTTCATCGCCGCCCAATTCGCCTGACCGTTCAAACTGCTCAGGATCTCGACGTCCTTGCCGCCGATGGAGGCTACCATTCGGCCGTCGCGAAACTCGACCGTGCCGAAGGTGTCGTTAGGCAGCTTGTCGAGGTCCGGCTTGGCGGGGTCGGCATTGACCACGCCGCGCGCCGTGTCGATGGAGCGCGTGATGCGCCCGCCGGTCGGGACAGCAGGCAGGAAAAGGCCGGCAGGCGTGCGCTGAACCCGGATCGTCGGCCGCACCAGCCGCGCCGTCGAAAACGCCACGTCGCCGCGTAGCGCCGCCATGGCGGAAAGGTCGACCTCGACCCGTTCTGCCTCGACCACCGGCGGCGCCTCGGTGTCGGTCCATTGTGAAAGCGTCACATCGGTCAGGATTGCGCGGAATGTCGGCCAAACCTCGATGCGCGGCGAACCGTCGATGGCGACACGGAAGCCGCTCCACGCGCTCATTTCCCAGGCGATGCGGTCGCGCACGATACGGGTGGAGGCGATCAGCGGCAGGGCGGCAACGACCAGCGCGACGACGATCACGGCAGCGCCGATCGCCCATATTCCGCGCCGGATCATAGATGATGGCATATGGCCCCGTATGCTTCCATTCCGACAAATCGCCCGACGGGTGTAACCCCAGTCGTGACCACGACTTCCGGCCGCCACTACGACTTCAAGTTGTCACTACGACTTAGGGCTGAGGCATTTCAAGTCTTTATGGCCCGGCGATGGCATTTGCGCACATCTGGTCGCATCAGCCGAACAAAATCTTGCTCTGCTGCGCTGCGATATGCATAAGCGATGGCGACCGTGGAGGAACGATCATGGCTGCCGGACAACCGCTCTGGACCCCGACGCAAGACCAGATTGACGCAGCACCCTTGACCGCCTTCACCAAGGCCGCCGGAGTGAAAGCCGGCGTAGCGTTTTCCTCGTATTCGCAGCTTCACGCCTGGTCGGTCGAGGACCGTGAAGGGTTCTGGAGCCTGATCTGGGATTTCTGCGGCATCGTCGGCGACAAGGGCGATAACCTGCTCGTCGACGGCGACAAGATGCCCGGCGCTTCTTTCTTTCCCGATGCGACACTGAATTTCGCCGAGAATCTGCTGAAGAAGACCGGCTCAGGCGACGCGATCGTGTTTCGCGGCGAAGACAAGGTCGAACGCCGGCTGTCCTGGAACGAATTGCACGCGCTGACCTCGCGGCTGCAGCAGCTTTTCCTGTCGCTCAAGGTGAAGAAGGGCGACCGCATTGCCGCCATGATGCCCAATATGCCGGAGACCGTCGCCGCCATGCTGGCCGCCGCCTCGATCGGTGCCGTCTGGTCGTCCTGCTCTCCCGATTTCGGCGAGCAGGGCGTACTCGACAGGTTCGGCCAGATCGAGCCCGTCGTCTTCATCGCGCCGGACGGCTATTGGTACAATGGCAAGGCGATCGAAGTCGCCGACAAGATCGCCGCGGTCGCGGCCAAGCTCGGCACTGTCCGCCAGATCCTGGTCGTCGACTATCTCGGCACATCGAGCGATGTAGCCGGGACCATCGACAAGGCGGTGGCGCTGGAAGAGGCGCTGTCACCGTTCGCCGGCAAGCCTGTCACTTTCGAGCCGCTGCCGTTTTCGCATCCGCTCTACATCCTGTTTTCGTCGGGAACGACCGGCATTCCCAAATGCATCGTCCATTCGGCCGGCGGCACGCTGATCCAGCATGTCAAGGAACACCGGCTGCATGCCGGTCTCACCGACGGCGATCGCTTTTTCTACTTCACAACCTGCGGCTGGATGATGTGGAACTGGCTGGTGTCGGGGCTCGCTTCGGGTGCGACGCTGCTGCTCTATGACGGTTCGCCCTTCTACCCCGACGGCAATGTGCTGTTCGATTTCGCCGATGCCGAGAAGATGACTTTCTTCGGGACCTCGGCCAAGTTCATCGATTCCGTGCGCAAGGCTGGCCTCAAGCCGATCCGCACGCATGATCTGGCCACCGTGCGGGCAATCTCCTCCACCGGCTCGCCGCTGTCGCCGGAAGATTTCCGCTTCGTCTATGAAGGCATCAAGAAGGACGTGCATCTGGCTTCGGTCTCCGGCGGCACCGACATCGTCTCCTGCTTCGTGCTGGGCGTGCCGACGCAGCCGGTCTGGACCGGCGAGATCCAGGGACCCGGCCTCGGCCTGGCAGTCGATGTCTGGGACGACGACGGCAGGCCGGTCCGGCAGGAAAAGGGTGAGCTGGTCTGCGCAAAAGCCTTTCCGGCGATGCCGATTGGCTTCTGGAACGACCCCGATGGCAAGAAGTACCGGGCGGCCTATTTCGAGCGCTTCGACAATGTCTGGTGTCATGGCGATTTCGCCGAATGGACCGAGCATGGCGGCCTCATCATCCATGGCCGCTCCGACGCCACGCTCAACCCGGGCGGGGTGAGGATCGGCACGGCGGAGATCTACAATCAGGTCGAGCAGATGCCCGAGATCCTGGAAGCATTGTGCATCGGACAGGACTTCGACAACGACGTGCGCGTTATCCTGTTCGTGCGGCTGGCCGCCGGCGTGCAACTCGACGAGGATCTGGAAAAACGCATACGGGCAAAAATCCGTAGCGGCGCGAGCCCGCGTCACGTGCCGGCAAGGATCGTCGCCGTCACCGACATCCCGCGCACCAAGTCGGGCAAGATCACCGAGCTTGCGGTGCGCGACGTCGTGCATGGCCGCGCCATCAAGAACAAGGAGGCGCTCGCCAATCCAGAGGCGCTCGAGCTGTTCAAGAACCTGCCGCAGCTGGCCGAGTAATTGGCAGCCGGCATGGTTAACGAAATATCTCGCTAGAATTTACCTAGATTTCATGAGTGGTACACATTCGTAAATTTTCCGGCGCCCCGGTAAGGAGTTGTTAAGGTCCGGCGTCGATAGTCGCACGTAACTTGAGGGAGAAATCCCGTTCCTCAGCCCCGAGGATCCGAATTCGCTCAAGCCCCCGTTGTGACAGCAATCCCATCTCTTAAGGCGTCCCTTTGGGCGCCTTTTCTTTTATCGGGATCGAACAGTGGAGAGGGCTGACCTATTCCGCGAGCACACGGGTCGACGGAAAAGCGACCTCGACCAGGGTGCCTTCGCCCGGTGTCGAATTGATGGTGAACCGGGCACGGTTGGCTTCCACCATCGCTTTGGTCAACGGCAGTCCAAGCCCGGTCCCGTCGCCGCGTCCGCGCTTCAGGGCGTTGATCTGCTTGAACGGCTTCAGCGCCTGCTCGATCTCGGCATGGCTCATGCCGATGCCGGTGTCGCGCACCCGCATGACGACGTCGCCCGACGTCTCATAGGCGGTCGAGACGATCACCTGGCCGCCGGCCTGGGTGTAGCGGATGGCATTGGACAGGATGTTGAGCGCGATCTGGCGCACGCTGCGCAGGTCGGCCACCACTTCCGGCAACCGCGAAGCGAAGCTGGAGCGGATGATGACCCGTTCGCGATTGGCCTGCGGCTGCATCATCGCCACCGTCTCGGCCAGCGTGTCGTTGAGCGACACCGCCTCATAGGCCATCTCCTGCTGGCCAGCCTCGATCTTGGAGATGTCAAGCAGGTCGTTGACCAGGTCGAGCACATGATTGCCCGAGCGGTTGATGTCGCGCAGATAGTCGCGGTAGCGATCGTTGGCGACAGGTCCGAACTTCTCGTCGACCATCAGTTCGGAAAAGCCGATGATGGCATTGAGCGGCGTGCGGATCTCATGGCTGATGCGGGCGAGGAAATCGGTCTTCTGCGAGGACGCGCGCTCGGCCACCGCACGTGCCTGCGTCAAGTCCTCTTCGGCCCGTTTCCACTGCGTGATATCGCGAACGACGGCGCAGAAGCCGCTGTCGTTGGGCAGCCGGCCGATGGTCATGAACAGCGGAATGAAGCGTCCTTGCGATTCGCGCCCGATCACCTCGCGGCCGTCATTCATGACACTCGCCACGCCGGGCTCGGACAGCCCATTGAGATAGTCGCGTGCCGCGCGCTGGCTTTCGATGGCAAACAGCGACGCGAATGGCTTGCCGGTCACGTCGTCGCTGTCGAAGCCGAACAGTGCTTCGGCCGGCCGGCTGATCGATCGGATGGTGCCGTCACGGCCGATCAGCACGACGCCGTCGGTGGCGGTGTCGATGATGGTGCGCATCTCGGCGATGCGCGCCTTGAGCTCGGAAACATCCGGCTGCGTCTGCTCGTCGCCAACCACATGCAGGCTCGCCGGCGCATCATCCTCGCCGGAGCGTCGCACGACCAGCATCAGCGCCTTGCCGTCGCGCCAGGGGACAGAGCGCAAAATGGCCTCGATCGGGAATTCCTGTCCATCTCGCGTCTTCAGCCGCAGCGCGCGATCGGTGCCGTCGGAAACGCCGTCGTCGGCATAGGGATCGGCAAACAACGCGCCGAGGCCGCCCGCATCCGCCAGATCGTCGAGCGCCTCGTAGCCGGTCAGGCTGAGGAATTCCTCGTTCGCATAGTGCAACTGGTCTCCGGAATGGATGAGCAGCGGCACGGGCAGCTTGCCGAGCAGCGACGTGTCCGGAGCCTTGTGTTCATCTCCGGCGGAAAACGCCGACGGCACGAACCCTTCGGCCTTGAGCGGCGGAACCTGCAGGCGAGGGCGCTCGACGCGTATTTCCGCAGCGTCGCCCGCATTGACAGTTTCCCCGGTAACCGCCTGCTCGTCGGGCGACGCGGCTTCCTCGTCGGGCTGCGCCCAATCCTCACTGTCTTCGGCATCGCGAAAGTCTGCTGACGTCATGCTGTCGTCATCGAGGACGTCATGTGTCGCGCCAGCGGCTTCAGGCTCTTCGCCGGGCGAAACGGCAGGCGTGTTCTCTGGTTCCGCCGCCACCGGGCCACGTTCGTCATCTTGGCCGGCATAGTCGAGCAACGAGCCCGTCACATTCATTCCCGGGGGGGCTTCACGAGCCGCTTCGTCCGGGTGACCGTCAAGCCGTGCCAGATCCTGCTCGTATTCGGCATCGGCATCGAATGGCTCGACCGGTTCGTTCTCTGGCCCTGACGCAGGGATGCCGTCGGTGCGAAACGGGTCGTCGGACGCCCTGACCGGAGCCTCGGCCTCCGCCGTCGACGCCTCCGCAGTCTCAGTCTCTGGCGGCTCGACCGGAGCACTATCCTTCTTCAGCCGCTCGCCGATTTCGCGGAACGCGCTGCGTTCCAGGGTCGACAGGCCCTTGTCGTTGGCTGGCTGGCGATGTTCGGCGAGCCGGATCACCTTGTCGGCAAAGCGCCGCTCCTGTTTCGGCACGATGGTCAGCGCCGGCACCTCGCCCTTGAACGGATCCGATGCCTGAGGGCCCTCGGCCTTGGCATCCTCGGCGTTCGGCTGTTCGGGCGCGGGTTGGATGGCTTGCGGTTCCGGCGTTGCCGGCGCCTGGCTGTTGGGCACCAGCGCCATGCCGATGGCCTCCGGATCGACGACCGCGTCGCTGGCGCGGGCGACGCCGAAGCCGCGGAAACCCTCGAAGGCGCGGCTGCGGCCGTAAACAGGCAGCGCCGCCAGGTCGACCGGTATCTTCAGATCGGTGCCGACGACCGGCCACAGCACGGAGCGCCCGGACCAGGTATCGCGCCGTTCGAGGAGCCCCGATATCTCGCCGGAGGGGTCGAGGCCGAATGCAGCGGCGACATCCCTGAAGCGTCGGCCGATCACGTCTGCCGCCGGCCTGCCGACGATGTCGGCGAATTCCGGCGACAGCGCGCTGAACTTGCCTTCGGCATCGGTGCGCCAGACGAAGCGCACCGGCGCCGCTGCGCGGTCTATCGCCGAGACGGTCGTTGGCGTGGCCGCGGAGGTGGCCTGGACTCCCACGGCGGCCGGCTCTTGAGGCGCTTCAGGTTCGGATGCGGCAGGTCGCGGCGCCTGTTGCCCTCCGTCCTCGCCGGCGTTGAAGTACCAATGGTCGTGCTGCGCGGGCGTGCGCTCTGCTGCCGGCTGATCGCTGTTGGCAGCCGTCGGCGTCTGCCCGATCGCGTCGGCGATCTCATGCGGCTGCGATGCGGCGATGTCGTCGGCCGGCTGCGAGGTGCCTGGTTCGTCGGTCGGTGTCTCGCGACCCTGTTCCGGCTGGGAAGCCGCGTCGCCAGCAGGCGCCGCCTCGGCAATGGTTTGCGTAGGATGTTCGCCCGCAGGCGCTGTGTCGTCGAGCTGGTCCTCGTCGATCACCACCAGCAGATGCCGCTCCTCGGTCAATCTTGCCAGCCCCGCCGGGTAGGAGGCCGTGCCGCCGGGGACAAGGCGCTTGATGATGCGGTCGCTCTCGGCTGCGACGTCGGCAACCAGTGCCGCCAGCGTCTTCGGCAGGATACCCAGTGCCGAAAATCCTTCCGAGGCCGCCTCGACGTTGCCCGCGGCATCGACAAAGGCTATAAAATGACCATCCTCGGTGAAGCCGCTAATGGCGCGCGCGGCGATTTCGCCGGCACTGCGTGACCCTGTCTGAGCCGCCGGCACTGCCAGCATGATCGCCTTTTCGGCGTCCGGCATGGTCACCGCACTGGCCAGGAAGCCGACTGCGCGGCTGGTCATGCCGGTCGCCAGCCGCACCATGATGGCGCGGTCACTGCCAATCTCGGGAAATCCGTTGGTCGCCATGATCTGGCGCCTGGCGATCACGGGCAACTGCGCCGAGGCGCCGATGATCGTCTCGATGTCGGGATAACCAAACATCGCGGCTCCTGGCCCATTGGCCCAGATCACCTGCTCCAGATCCGCCGTCAGGATCGCGATCGCGTCGCCTGCGGCAAAGCGCTGGCGGACCGCATCGAGCACGGCGACATCGAGGAAGGAATATTCGGACGGCATGCGCTTGGCGGACCTCACGGAGCGGCGATTTGCAGTTAACGCTTTGTTAATAAAAGCCGGAGGCGCGAAGGTCCACAAGCCAGAACGTGCAAAGGCTGGAATCTGGGCTCGTGGTTAACGGCCCAAAAGAAATTTATGGTGCACTGCAACAAAGATATTGCAATGCACAAAATTTGCCTTTATATTGCCATCATACATGAACGAGACGGCTTTCTGTCAAAGCCGCTGCCGCTGAAAAGGATGGAAAATGTCCAGGACCAAGACCGCCGAGACGATCGAAAACGTTGAATTCCCGAGCTTCGACGCTTCCAAGGCCACTGACCAGATCCGCGCTTTCGCCGAAAAGGGCGTTGAGCAGTCGAAAGAGGCCTATGCCAAGCTGAAGACCGGCGCCGAGGAGACCCAGAAGGCTCTGGAGTCGACCTACGAGACCGCCAAGACCGTTTCCAGCGACCTGTCGCTCAAGACCATCTCCGCTTTGCGTGCCAATGCCGAGGCCGGTTTTTCCCACCTCGAAGCCCTGATCGGCGCCAAGTCGCTGTCGGAAGTCGTCGAGTTGCAGACCGCCTTCCTGCGCAAGCGTGTCGAGTCGACCGTCGAGCAGGCCAAGGACTTCCAGGCCGTTGCCTCCAAGGCGGCCGAGGACGTCTCCAAGCCGATCAAGACCGCCTTCGAGAAGGCGATGAAGGAAATCAAGGTTGCCTAACATTTGCGCATGATCTGAAGATGCAACAAAAGGTCGCATTTTCTTAAAAACCGATCATGTGTATGATGGCAGCCATCAAGGAATACCCGGTGAGTGGAACCTCCTCCCTCTGCTCTCCGGGGTGACCAGCCAGCACCTCCTCCCGCTGGCTCGTAACAGGAAAAGGCCGGCACCTCCTCCCGCCGGCCTTTTTCTTTGTCCGTCGCCCGGTCCCTGCCTGCGCCTTCTTGCTGGCAAATGCCGCGCCGATGTGGGGAAGTGCCCTTTGCTTTCCAAAAGCCTTGAATTAGAATCCATAAGCCCGTAAGGACGCATCGCCGAACGACAGAGCGGTCGGGACGAGCTTTCTGTTCGATCCGCTCAGGCAACGTGCCGTTGTAGCTCAGATGGTTAGAGCGCCGGATTGTGGATCCGGAGGTCGCTGGTTCGATCCCAGCCAACGGTACCATCAGACTTTCCCATAAGTGTTTGATTTTGCTGCAGAATTTTGCCAAGAGATGCTTGGCTCTTGCAGCGGTTTCCGGTTTTGTGCTACGTATTGTGCTACCTATTGTGCTACAAGGAGCGTCTTGGTACCATGGGACGACGTCGTGAGGAGCAAGATCCTGACCGCTTCCTGCGACTGAGGGGGGATCGTTTCCACTACTATCGCCGCGTGCCCAAGGAGGTCCGCGACCTCGACCAGCGCGGTGAATTCGTTCGGCGCGCCCTCGGCACCGCTGACCGAAAAAAGGCGCGTACCGCCCGAGATCTCAACGAGGCAGCCGATAATGCTTTGTGGGCATCGTTGATGCTGGGTAACAATCCACAGGCGGCACGCATCCGACATGATCAAGCCATCAAGCGCGCCGAGTCGCTGGGGTTCGTTTATCGGCCACTTGCCGAGATACTCACCGCCGAACCGTTGGAAACCATCCTTCAGCGCTTCGAAACCACGATAGCAGAGCCGGCGAAATCCCCTGTGGTGGATGCCGTCGCGGGCATGGTCGAGCGACCTGACGAAAAGATGTCCGATGCGCTGAAGGTCTACTTCTCCGAGATCGTTCGCGATGAGTTGCGTACCAAGAGCCCCGATCAGCGCAAGCGCTGGAAGGCCAAGCGGCAAATGAGCGTCGATGTGTTCATCGAACTGGTCGAGGACAAGCCGATGAGCAAGATCACGCGCGAAGACGCGCTGAAGGTTCATAAATATTGGCTTGACCGAGTGGCGCCGGAGGAGGGCGCTGGCGATCGCTCGGCCTCTACGGGCAACCGCAACATAGGCAACCTGCGATCGCTCTACGGAGATTATTTTCGCCATCTGGGATTCCCTGAGCAAAAGAACCCGTTTGCCGATCTATCCTTTAGCGACAAATCGAAGCGCAGTCGCCCGCCATTCCCAACCGACTGGATCAAAGACAAAATACTCGCGCCGGGTGCCTTGAGGGATCTCAACGACCAGGCGCGGGGAATCGTGCTGGCGTTTGTAGAGACCGGCTGCCGGCCCAGCGAGATTGCGAACCTTCATGATGGCGTGATCCATCTTGAACATGACGTACCGCACATCTCGGTCGAGCCTCGCGAGGATCCGGAGGATCCGCGCGAAATCAAGACAGCATCGTCAGTGCGAAAGGTACCGCTCGTCGGCGTTGCTCTGGAGGTCTTCAAAAAGCACCCGAACGGATTTCCGAGATACAAGGACCGCGAGGCGCAGCTATCGGCTGCCGTCAATAAGCATTTCAAGAAGCACAATCTCTTCCCCACCGAGAACCACACCTTCTACTCGCTCCGCCACTCCTTCGAGGACCGTATGAAGAACGCACGGCTCGATGAGGAACTGCGGCGTATGCTGATGGGCCATACGATCGACCGCCCCAGATACGGCGAAGGCGGTGAAATGAAGATGTGGCAGGAGGAGCTTATGAAGATCGCACTGCCGTTCGATCCTGCAATCGTTTGACTCGCTCGTGTACAATGGCGATCCGTTCTTTCCTCGCCTGGTAGTCTTGCAGCGCGCGCTCCAGGTGGTCGTACAGGGGGAGCCATGCCTCACCCTTGTCGCCTCGCGACACGATTATCTCAGCAACGCGGTCGAGCACGCGCTCGATGCGCTCTGCCGTAACGGGCCGAGGCGCCGGCGAGTAGGACCTCACCATTTTACCCTTCTTGCGACCAGCATCCACTCCACGCGTCCCAACTGTCCTTGCGGGAAGGAGATTGAGGCGCGAGTTCCAACGTTGGGAAAGGCGAAAATCCGAAACGCGTGGCCTGGCGTGCCATCTCGCGCACATAGGTCGATCCGCGTTGCGGCCGGGTCCTACAGGAGAGTGAGAGTGCGGACCGGGTCTTCCGTGACGGGTTGAGAGCCGGAGGAAAGCCTCCGGTGCCCGTCGCGGAGAACCGCGATGTCTTATCAACGCAATCGAGCCGGCGGCGTTGCTTCCCGGAGCAGCCTTTATGATGATATCACCAATAAGATCATCACCGGGTTGGAGGCGGGCCGTTTCCCTTGGGTTCAGCCTTGGGGGACAGCCGCTGCGAAAGCGCCGCTGTCGGTTCCGAAGAATGCCAGCACCGGCAAGGCCTACAGCGGCATCAACGTGCTCATCCTCTGGGGCGCCGTCGTCGAGCGCGGTTATCAGACGCAAAGCTGGTTGACCTTTCGGCAGGCACAAGTGCTCGGCGGCAACGTCCGCAAAGGGGAGCAGGGCACCACTGTCGTGTATGCTGATCGCTTCATCCCGGACGATGAGAAGAAGCGCGCCAGAGAGGCCGGCGAGGATGCCCGAGCGGTTCCGTTCCTCAAACGCTTTACGGTATTCAATATCGAGCAATGTGAAGGTTTGCCAGATGCAATCTCCGTGTCGCCTCCGCTACCGGACGCGCGGCTGATCGACCCTCGTGTCAAGGCGCTGATCAGGGGCACGAGTATCGAATTCCGTATCGGCGGGAACCAAGCCTACTATGTACCGGCTCGCGACTATGTTCAGGTGCCTCCTCCGCAAGCGTACTTCGAACCGATCAACTGGCATCGCACCGCGCTGCATGAGCTTGGTCACGCTACGGGCCACGCCTTACGCCTCGGCCGCGATTTGTCCGGCTCCTTTGGAACCAGAAAATATGCCTTCGAGGAGCTCGTGGCTGAGATCAACGCAGCGTTCTGCTGCGCCGCGCTCGGCATCGTGCCAACGGTACGACATGCTGACTACATAGGCTCTTGGCTCGAGGTGCTGCGAGAGGACAACCGCGCTATCGTGCGCGCCGCCTGCCAGGCCAGCAAGGCGGCCGATTGGCTTCTCAGTCACCTACCTGAGGATGGCGCGCTGCCGTTTGAGATGGATGCGGGTGCCGACAGGAGGGCCGCATGATCCTGCTGTGCCCAGACCTACACGATCTCCTTCTCGCCAATAGCCGCCGCCGCGAAGCTGACCACGTCCCGGCTGTCCGCTTCTTCAATCCGCTCGGTGCCGGCACATGGCTCGCGACTGAACTCGACGAGGATGGCGACACCCTGTTCGGGCTGGCCGACCCCGGTTTCGGTTGTCCCGAGCTTGGCTCCTTCAGCCTCTCTGAATTGCAATCGATCCGCCTGCCATTCGGCATGACCATCGAACGCGATCTCCTTTTCACCGGAAAACACCCCATCTCGGCCTATGCGGAGGCTGCCCGCATCGCTGGAAGCATCCCGGGGGGCGAACGCATCTTGCGCGGCGCTGCCGATGGGCAGCGGTGTGACCAACCGAGCCCGAAGGTAGGAGAGGAAGAGGGTTGAGGGGATTTCGTGACGGGTTCAGGACCGAGAGAGAGGCTCTCGGCGCCCGTCGCGGAGAAACCCGATGGTCACTGCCGTTCAAAAGATCACCCTGTCGCCCTCGCGCGACATTCCCTTCAACAAGCTGGTTCTCGCCCAGACCAATGTCAGGCGCATCAACGCCGGCGTCTCGATCGAGGACCTCGCTGCCTCGATCGCCCGTCGCGGCCTGATCCAGGGCATCCACGTCCGTCCCGTTCTCGATGCCGATGGCCAGGAGACCGGGATGTTCGAGGTGCCGGCCGGCGGCCGCCGCTACCGCGCCCTGGAAATGCTTGTGAAGCAGAAGCAACTCGCAAAGACGGCGCCCGTACCGTGTGTTGTCGGCAACTCTTCCGGCCCAATTCTCGCCGCGGAGGTCTCGCTAGCCGAGAACATGGACCGCGCTCCGCTCCATCCGCTCGATGCATATCGCGCCTTCAAGGAAATGCGCGACAAGGGCATGTCGGAGGAGGAGATTGCTGCCGCCTTCTTCATCTCAGTCAACATCGTCAAGCAACGTCTCAAGCTCACCGCCGTGTCTGCGGCGCTCCTCGACGTCTATGCCGACGATGGCATGACGATCGGCCAACTGGAGGCCTTCTCGGTCAACAATGACCATGCACGGCAAGAGCAGGTCTGGGAGGCAGTCAAGAACAGCTGGTCGAAGGAGCCATACCAGATTCGCCGCATGCTGACCGAGAACACCGTTCGTGCCTCTGACAAGCGAGCCGTCTTCGTGGGATTGGACGCGTATGAGGCAGCAGGTGGCGAAGTGCTGCGCGACCTGTTCCAGTCGGATGATGGCGGATGGTTGCAAGATGTGCCGCTGCTCGACCGTCTCGTCACCGAGAAACTGCAGGTGATGGCCGACGAGATCGCCAACGAAGGCTGGAAGTGGATCGAAGTCGCGGTGGGCTTCCCCTATGGCGCGGCGCACGGCTTGCGCGAACTCGATGGTACGCCGGTCGACCTCTCCGACGAGGAGCAGGCAACGCTCGGCGCATTGCGTGACGAGTTCGGCAAGCTGCAATCGGAATATGAGGAGGCCGACGAGTTGCCGGATGAAGTCGACCAGCGGTTCGGTGAACTTGAAGCCGCGATCAAAACGCTGGAATCGCGACCTGTTCGCTTCGAGCCGGCTGATGTCGCGCGCGCCGGTGTCTTCATTAGCGTGGATTCGGATGGGTCGCTCCTCGTCGAGCGCGGCTTTGTGAAGCCGGAGGACGAAACCCCCGGTGCGGCCGAAGGCGACAACAGTCACAGCGTCGAGGGAGGCTACGAACCAGCCACGACGGGCTCGGTTCAGCGGGCCGTCATCACCATCGGTGGTCAGCCGACCGAGCCGGGGGATGATGAGGAAGATGAAATCAAGCCATTGCCGGATCGCCTGATCATGGAATTGACTGCCGAGCGTACGCTGGCGCTGCGCGACAAACTCGCAAACGATCCGGCGACCGCTTTCCTGGCAGTGCTGCACAAGCTCGTGCGTGACGTTTTCTCTCGCTACAGCTCGAATGGCGTGGCGATGGAAATCTCTGTCCGCGGCACGGTCTTTTCGGCGCAGTCTTCCGAGCTTCGCGATACACCTTACGCACGCGCGATCGACATTCGCCATAAGGCCTGGGAAGCCCGTCTTCCGGGTGCTGTCGCCGATCTTTGGGATGCGCTTGCGGCGCTCTCGGCCCCTGAGCAGGCCGAGTTGTTCGCCCATTGCGCATCCTTCGGCGTGAACGCTCTTTATGAACGGGCCGATCGCTACGGCAACGGCGCCATCTCCGCGCATGGCGTGCAGCAGCGACTTGCCGAGGCCGATCATCTGGCTCGTGCGGTCGGGCTCGACATGGTTGATGCCGGCTGGCGGCCGACGGTTGGCAACTATCTCGGTCGCGTCACCAAGGCACGTATCCTCGAGGCCGTGCGCGAAGGCGAAGGCGAGCGCGCCACGCAGTTGATCGACCACCTCAAGAAGGGCGACATGGCCAAGGAGGCGGAGCGGCTCCTGGCCGACAGTCGCTGGCTGCCTGAACCCCTGCGGCTTGCCGAGCTAGATCTAGAGGCGGCCGATTCCTCCTCGGACAGCGAAGACGAAGCGCTGCCCGAATTTCTCGCAGGTGGCGGCGACGACGGAGTGACTGACGACGAGGAGGAACCGCAGCTCCCGGCCGCTGAGTAGGCACAGCCTCCTTTCAGATCGACTTGCCCGGCACTCGCAAGAGCGCCGGGCTTTTTTTGTGCGCGGACGATCAGAGTGAGAGTCCGGCCGCGACGGGTTTGAGCCCGTCCGGTCAGAGAGAGCGCCGGCGAGCTTTCCCGTTGTCGCTCTCCCGAGGGCCTTCCCGATGAACGTTTTGTTTCCGACGGCGACTGTCAATCCAGTTGCGTCTGCTTCCCTGCCTTCCGATCCAGCCGCTGCCATATACGCCGCGGCCCTGCATCTCCTTCCCCATCTCGAACGCGGTCAGCGTATCGACACAGCCGATTTGCGCGCCACAATGGAAGCGGCATTCGGCCGGTCCGACGCCAGTGGCGCCTGGGATTGGAAGACCGCCTATGATGCCGGCGAGGCGGCGACCGTCCTTTTTCTTCGCAGATATGGAAAATCGATTCTACGCAAAGCCGGATCTCCGGCTTGCGCCTTACCGCTCTACGGCAGGATTGCCGACCTTCTGCCCACACATACGCGCCGGTCCGAGGAGAGCCAGGCGTTCCAGCAGTTTTCCACTCCGATCCCCTTGGGCTTCGCTGCTGTCGCCGCGGCGGCCATCACCCCTGCAGACCGTGTGCTTGAGCCTTCCGCTGGCACTGGCCTGCTCGCCATCCTTGCCGAGATTGCCGGCGGTTCGCTTGTCCTCAATGAACTCGCCGCACTACGCGCATGTCTGCTATCCGCACTCTTTCCGGCCCTCACGGTCACCCGGTTCGACGCCGCCCAGATGGACGATCATCTGGATCCGGCGATCATGCCGACCGTCGTGCTGATGAATCCGCCATTTTCCGTGCTCGCCAATGTCCAGGGTCGTGTCGCCGATGCAGCCTGTCGCCACGTCGCCTCGGCACTTGCCCGGCTTGCCGATGGCGGTCGTCTGGTCACGATCACCGGTGCGAACTTCGGGCCGGAGACACCTGCCTGGCGTGATGCCTTTGTCCGCCTGCAGGAGCGCAGCCGGGTCGTTTTCACCGCTACGATCGGCGGCTCGGTCTATGCGAAGCATGGCACGACCATCGAGACGCGGCTGACCGTCATCGACAAGCTGCCGGCTGGCGACTCATCCCTCTTTCCGGCCTCTCCCGGTCTTGCACCGGATGTCGCGACCCTGCTCGGCTGGATAGCGGAACATGTGCCTGCGCGGCTGCCGGTCGCGAATACGGTCAAAGTCGTTCCCGCTATTGCGACATCCCGCACCGTGCGAGGCTATCTCGCGCGTCCTGCCGCTATGCCGGCTCGCTCGAACCAGTCCGAACTCGTGGGCGTCGAGCTCGCCTATGAGACGGTAGACTGGGCGCCCGACGAGGGTGCGCGCCTGACCGAGGCGATCTATGAGGAATACGGATTGCAGACGATCCGCATTCCAGGGTCCCAGGCGCATCCAACCAAGCTGGTGCAATCCGCCGCAATGGCCTCCGTCGCACCGCCGAAGCCGGGTTATCGACCGACGCTTCCGAGCGGTATTCTGAAGTCGCTCTCCGATGCCCAACTCGAAACGCTGATCCTCGCCGGCGAGGCTCATGCGGGCTTTCTCGCCGGATCGTGGTCGGTCGACGATACATTCGACATCGTCAAGGCCGCGCCGGAGGATGCCGAACGCGCCGTGCGCTTCCGGCGCGGTTTCTTCATCGGCGACGGCACCGGCGTCGGCAAGGGTCGGCAAGCGGCGAGTATCGTTCTCGACAACTGGCTGCAGGATCGTCGAAAGGCGGTGTGGATCTCCAAGTCGGACAAGTTGCTCGAGGACGCTCAGCGTGACTGGTCGGCACTCGATATGGAGCGTCTGCTAGTCACCCCGCTGTCGCGCTTCCCGAAAGGCCGTCCCATCACGCTGCCGGAAGGCATCCTGTTTACAACCTATGCCACGCTACGCTCCGACGACTGCGGCGAGAAGGTTTCGCGCGTCAAGCAGATCGTCGAATGGTTGGGCTCCGAGTTTGAAGGCGTGATCATTTTCGACGAAGCGCATGCCATGCAGAATGCCGGTGGCGGCAAGGGAGAACGCGGTGATGTCGCCCCGTCTCAGCAGGGCCGCGCCGGCCTGCGTCTACAGCACGCCCTGCCGGGGGCACGTGTCGTGTATGTCTCCGCGACTGGCGCCACGACGGTCCGCAATCTCGCCTATGCCCAACGGCTCGGCCTGTGGGGCGGTGAGGATCTGCCATTCTCGACCCGTGCGGAATTCATCAACGAGATAGAGGCGGGTGGCGTGGCAGCGATGGAGGTGCTGGCCCGGGACCTCCGAGCCCTTGGCCTTTACACGGCGCGCTCGCTGTCCTTCGACGGCGTCGAATACGAACTGGTCCAGCATGAACTGACGCCAGAACAGCGGCGTATCTACGATGCCTATGCGGCTGCCTTTGCAGTCATTCACAACCATCTCGATGCAGCCATGCAGGCCGCCAACATCACCTGCGACAGCGGCACGTTGAACCGCCAGGCCAAGTCAGCCGCACGCTCGGCCTTCGAAAGCGCCAAGCAGCGCTTCTTCGGCCATCTTTTGACATCGATGAAGACGCCGACGTTGATCCGCTCGATCGACCAGGATCTCAACGCCGGGCATTCGGCGGTCATCCAGATCGTCTCCACCGGCGAGGCGCTGATGGAGCGCAGGCTAGCCGAGGTCCCGACGCAGGAATGGAACGATGTCCGCGTCGACATCACGCCACGAGAATATGTCCTCGACTACCTCGCGCATTCCTTCCCAGTCCAGCTCTACGAGCCCTTCACCGATTCCGAGGGCAACCTGTCGTCAAGACCGGTCTTCCGTGACGGCCAATCGGTGGAAAGCCGCGAGGCGGTCGCGCGCCGTACGGCTCTGATCGAGAAGCTCGCCAGCTTGCCAGCGGTCCCCGGCGCGCTCGACCAGATCGTCCAGCGCTTCGGCACGGATATCGTGGCGGAGGTGACAGGCAGGTCACGGCGCATCGTCCGGAAGGGCGAACGGCTCATGGTTGAGAGCCGCGCGGCGTCAGCCAATCTCGCCGAGAGACAGGCCTTCATGGACGACATGAAACGCGTTCTCGTCTTCAGCGATGCAGGCGGGACAGGACGCAGCTACCACGCTGACCTGTCGTCACGGAACATTCGGCTTCGCGTCCACTACCTGCTCGAGCCGGGCTGGAAAGCCGACACGGGCATCCAGGGTCTTGGCCGCACGCACCGGACCAATCAGGCTCAACCGCCGCTTTTCCGGCCGATCGCGACCAATGTGAAAGCAGAGAAGCGCTTCCTCTCCACCATCGCCCGCCGCCTCGACACGCTGGGTGCCATCACGCGCGGCCAGCGCCAGACTGGCGGACAAGGCCTGTTCCGGCCAGAGGACAATCTGGAGTCGCACTATGCGCGCGATGCGCTGCGCCAACTTTATCTGCTGATCGTACGCGGCAGGGTAAAGGGCTGTTCCCTGCAGCAATTCGAGGAGATGACCGGCCTGAAGCTTATGGACGAGAACGGCATCAAGGATGACCTGCCGCCGATCACCACCTTCCTCAATCGGCTGCTGGCACTCACCATCGACCTGCAGGACATCCTGTTCGCGGCTTTCGAGCAACTGCTCACCGCCAAGGTGGAAGGGGCCATCGCTGCGGGCCTCTACGACGTTGGGCTGGAAACGCTGCAGGCGGAGAGCTTCGTCGTCACCGACCGGCGCACGATCTACACCCATCCCGGCTCAGGCGCCGAAACGCAGCTCCTCACCATTATCCAGCGCCAGCGCAATCGACCGATGCCGTTCGAGGAGGCTATCGCCTGTTGTCAGGATCCGCGGTCCATCCTGCTCGTCAACGAACGCTCAGGTCGCGCCGCCGTGCAGGTTCCAGCGCCATCACTCATGCTCGACGATGGCGAGGTCGAACGGCGCGTTCGCCTGATCCGTCCGATGGAACAAAACCATGCTTCTCTCCGTCTGACAGAGGAAAGTCATTGGACCGATGTAGATCGCGACACCTTTGCGGCGGCCTGGAATGCAGAGGTCGCCAACGTCCCGGCGTTCTCCGATTCAACTATCCACGTCGTCGCAGGACTGTTGCTGCCGATCTGGAAGCGGCTGCCAAACGACTCAAGCCGTGTCTATCGGCTCCAGACCGATGACGGCGAGCGCATCATCGGTCGCATGGTCTCGGCAGCTTGGGCCGCTGGCGCTCTCGCAACGGGTATGCGCACACTTACAACAGACGATGCCTTCGCCGCACTGATCGATGGCCGCACAACGCTCGACCTTGCCGAAGGACTTCATCTGCGACGTGTCCGCGTCATGGGTGCCAACCGCATCGAGCTTTCGGGCTTCACCGACACCGTGCGCGAGCGGCTCTCGGCCTACGGGCTTTTCCACGAGATTATATCCTGGAAGCTTCGCATGTTCGTTCCCACCGATGACGCGGGACCGGTCATCCTTGCCAGGGTCCTCGATCGCTATCCGGTGCAGTGCATCAGCGAGAGGGAGGACAGCTGATGCCCCGTCTCGATGTTTCCGAACTGGCATCTCGGCTCGGCCAACAGGCCGAGGCAGTGTGCAGCCGCTATCTCTCCAACGGTCATCGCGAGGGGCGTTACTGGCTGGTCGGCGATGTGCGCAACACGCCGGGTCGGTCCATGTTTGTCCGCCTGAAAGGACCGGAATTCGGCAAAGGCGCCGCCGGGAAATGGACCGACGCCGCCACTGGCGAGCACGGCGATCTGCTCGATGTCATTCGGGAGTCTTGCGGCCTGGCCGACTTCAAGGACGTCGCCGACGAGGCGCGCAGCTTTTTGTCGATACCCCAACCGGCGCCCGATCCAACTGAACGTAGAAGGCAATCGGTTCTTGCCCCTTCCGGCTCTGTCGAAGCGGCGAGGCGGCTGGTTTCCATGTCGCGGCCGATCTCACGGTCGCTCGTGGAGACGTATTTGCGTGGACGTGGATTAACGGCCTTGCACGAAACCGGAAGTCTTCGATTCCATCCGCGTTGCTACTACAGGCCCAACGTGGATGCGCCGACCGAGATCCGGCCCGCGATGATTGCGGCCGTCACTGACTTGACAGGCAGGCTTACTGGGGCACACCGCACCTGGCTCGATCCGGCCGGTTTCAGCGAGCCCCACCTTGGCCGCGCGCCGATCGACACGCCCAGGCGTGCCATGGGTGATCTGCTTGGGCACGCGGTCCGCTTCGGCGTCGGCTGCGATGTCATGGCAGCCGGTGAAGGCATCGAGACGATGCTGTCACAGCGTACGGCGCTGCCTTCCATGCCGGTGATCGCGGCCCTGTCGGCAGCACATCTGTCCGCCATCCTGTTCCCAGACACACTGCGGCGTCTCTACATCGCCCGCGACAATGACCCGGCGGGGCATGGAGCAGTGGCGACCCTTGTCGAGCGCGCCAACTCGGCGGGGATCGAGGCGATCGTGCTGCAGCCGCAACTCGGCGACTTCAACGAGGATCTGCGTCTGCTCGGTCCCGATGCCCTCAGGACAATCCTGCGGGTTCAGATCGCACCGCAGGACGCTGAACGCTTTGTGGCGCGAGCAGCGGCCTGACCGGGAGGGAAGCGAGCGCTGGCCTTGTCCCTGGCGATGGTCGCCGCAATGTCCGGCTTCTTTGCCGGAAGGCGACGCCCCACGGCCTTCTAGAGGGCGATCGATGCGCCGGTCGGTCGGGATTGGCAATGGCTGCGCCCGGCTATTTTCCGGCGCGCCGCGGAGGCGCGTTCCATCGCGAACAAAATAGCCGGGCTTCGCCATCCTCCACTTCCGTTCCGGCCCTGCGCTGGCGCTGCGGGTGCAGATCCGAACCGTCCGTCGCCGTCGTCGCCATGAAGGCCGCGATGGACGCGACCGATCCAGGAAAGGAAGGCACATGAGCGACCACCATGATACGGACTTCGAACAGCCGCACGCGTCATCGCCGACCGAGCACGTCCTTCACGAACTACAACTCTACGGCTACCGGCCCTTCGAAGACGAACCCGATCCGCGACCGCTTCCCGAGGGGCCTGTCATCGCAGCCAGCATCGCCGACATCTTCGACGCCCTCGTGGTGGCGATGGCCGACACACGTCTCGAACCCGACCTCGAGGAACTGCTCTGGGGCACGGTCAACCTGTTCCATCGCGCAACCAACCGGATCGAACGCCAACTCGACGACAACGAACTCTCCCAGCGGCGCCTGCAGCGCGAACAGGACGGCTCCGAGGTCAAGTCCGTTGAACTTGAACTGCTCACCGCCCAAGGTCAGTCGCTGCTCGAAAGCCGCCATGCCTTCGAACTGATGCGGGATCAGGCCGCCGAGCACTTCGAGCGACACACCCTTTCGATCTGGCGACCGCGTTCGGGTTCCGTGGTCAACCACCGCAATCTCACCGCGGCGATGATCGACAGCCGCGATTTCCTTGCCGCAAAGAAGTATGCCGACAGTCAGGTCCTTTTGCCTCCTGGGCCGAAGGTCGCCTTCACCGGCGGCCTCGACTTCAATGACCATCGCCTCATCTGGGCCAAGCTCGACCAGATACACTCCAAGCATCCGGACATGGTTCTGGTCCATGGCGGATCACCCAGGGGTGCCGAGTTGATCGCCGCCAAATGGGCTCACAATCGCAAGGTGCCACAGATCGCCTTCAAGCCTGACTGGACCAAGCACGCCAAGGCCGCTCCCTTCAAACGCAACGACGCGATGCTCGACACAATGCCTATCGGCGTCGTTTATTTTCCAGGCACGGGCATTCAGGAAAACCTCGCCGACAAGGCGCGCGGGCTGGGCATCCCGGTCATGAAATTCGGCGCCACTTGAGGGGTCGCGTCCTGCCAACTCCGCACGCGACTTACCCGTCCGACAGAGCGCCCCGAGACAAGGTCAGGCGATGGCGCTTCCCGGCATGGCTGCGCTGAATGCAAAGTCTTGAGCTTGGATTTTCGTCTTGCCGGCTCCTGATTGGAAGCGGGGATCGCTCTCCTCGTTCATGGGCGCGATTCCTTGCTCCGGACCGAGGGCCTGATGCCATCAACCCGTAAAGGGTCGGACTACGCAAAGCGTGCCGCCGTTTCGACTTCGCCTCCACGGTGATTGCGGCCCTCGGCCGGACACATCGGGCGCCTGTCACGCGGGGAGCAATCCCCGCTTCCAATCAGGAGCCGGAAGATGTCTCTCGCACAAGCAAACGCCTTTGCCCTCAGCCTCGCCACCAGCCTCATGGTTAGCATCGTTGTCTTTCGCGCCGGCGACGGGACCCTCTCCGTAATGCCCGCAGAAGAGTACGACGGCGACGCCTCAGAAATCGTCTGTGAAATCGACCCCTATGCAAGGTGAACTGGCAAGGCCTTGCAGCTCCGCGAGGCTGGTCGCCCACAGCAGTTATGTCAGTCGTGCGCGGGTCGTGCGCGGCGTGGCCAGCAGCAGACTTGTCTCGCTGCCCGTTATGCCGGGGATCAGCCTTATCCTTCGCAGCACCGCGTCGAAATCGGTCAGCGTTGCGGTGCCGAGCTCGACCACCAGGTCCCAGCGGCCGTTGGTGGTGTGGATGGTGGAGACCTCGGCGAGGCCGCCGAGCGCCTTGACCACGCGGTCGGCGGCGTGACCTTCGATCTCGATCATCATCATGCCACGGATGCGTTGATCGACCGCGTCGGCGCGCAGCACCACCGTGTAGCCGATGATCTCGCCGGATTTCTGCAGCCGCTCCATGCGCGCCCTGACCGTGGCGCGCGAGACGCCGAGATCAACGGCGAGGTCGGAGACGCTGCGCCGCGCATCGTGCCGCAGAAGCGTCACCAGTCTTTCGTCGAGCGGGTCCATCATTGTCCATCTTGATCAGAATTGCTGCTCGAAATGATAAATGAGTCTTATCGAAATGCCAATTTCGCCTGTTCAAACCGCCAGCGAGCGATGATCCAATCCACGCAATCAATCGCGAGGGCGAAAATCATGCGCTGCAGGATCGTTGGCGTGCCGGTGCAGGACGGCGCGGGCAGGATGGGATGTGAGATGGGACCGAGCGCGCTTCGCACGGCGGGGCTAGTCTCGGTACTTTCGGAACTCGGCCATGAAGTCGAGGATTGGGGGGCGGTCGAAAAGATCGCGGCCCACCCTCTCGTCCATGGCAATCTTGCGCTGAAGGCGCTGCCCGAGATTTCCGCCTGGACGGCGGCGATCGCCGAGACAGCCTATGCGGCCTCGCGGGAAGCCATGCCGATCTTCCTTGGCGGCGACCATTCGATCTCCGCCGGCACGGTCTCCGGCGTAGCGCGCCGCGCGGCCGAACGCGGTCGCCCGCTCTTCGTGCTGTGGCTCGACGCGCATCCGGATTTTCATACGCTCGACACCACCACCAGCGGCAACCTGCATGGCGTGCCGCTCGCCTATGCCAGCGGCAGGGCGGGCTTTGACGGCTACTTCCCCGATCTGCCCGTTGCCGTCGACCCTGCCCGCATCTGCGTCATGGGCCTGCGCAGCGTCGATCCGGCCGAGCGCCGGGCGCTGAGCGAAGCGGGCGTCACCGTGCACGACATGCGCACCATTGACGAGCATGGCATCGCGCCTCTGCTGCGCGCCTTCCTGGCCGTCGTCGAAAAGGCCGGTGGCCTGCTGCATGTCAGCCTCGATGTCGACTTTCTCGACCCCTCGATCGCGCCGGCCGTCGGCACCACCGTGCCTGGCGGCGCCACCTTCCGCGAGGCGCATCTGGTGATGGAGATGCTGTCCGACAGTGGGCTCGTCTCCAGCCTGGACCTGGTCGAGCTGAACCCGTTCCTCGACGAGCGCGGCCGCACCGCCACACTCATGGTCGACCTGACCGCCAGCCTGATGGGCCGCCGCATCATGGACCGCCCGACCCTCAGCCATTCCGGAAGCATGTCATGACCCAGCCATCGCGCCTTGCCATCGTCCCTTTCGTCAGCGTCGACCGCATGATGAAGCTGGTGCTGACCATCGGCGTCGAGCGGTTCCTCACCGAACTCGCCGCCTATATCGAGGAGGATTTCCGCCGCTGGGAACTGTTCGACAAGACGCCGCGCATCGCCTCGCACAGCCATGACGGCGTCATCGAGCTGATGCCGACCAGCGATGGCCGGCTCTACGGCTTCAAATATGTCAACGGCCATCCGAAGAACATGCGCGAGGGCCGCCAGACCGTGACTGCCTTCGGCGTGCTCGCCGATGTCGGTTCCGGCTATCCGATGCTGCTCACCGAAATGACGATCCTGACGGCGCTGCGCACAGCGGCCACTTCGGCTGTCGCGGCCAAATATCTGGCGCAAATGGGGTCGCGCGCCATGGCCATCATCGGCAATGGCGCCCAGTCCGAATTCCAGGCCGTTGCCTTCAAGGCGCTGCTCGGCATCGACCGGCTGCGGCTCTACGACATCGACCGCCAGGCCTCGGAAAAGTGCGCCCGCAATCTTGCCGGCAAGGGCTTCGACATCACCATCTGCACCACCGGTCAGGATGCGGTGGAAGGCGTCGACATCATCACCACAGTGACTGCCGACAAGCAGTACGCCACCATCCTCACCGACAACATGGTCGGCGCAGGCGTTCACATCAATGCGGTCGGCGGCGACTGCCCCGGCAAAACCGAGCTGCATCGCGACATCCTGCTGCGCTCCGACATTTTCGTCGAGTTCCCGCCGCAGACGCGCATCGAGGGTGAGATTCAGCAGCTCGACGCCGACCATCCGGTGACCGAGCTGTGGCAGGTAATGACCGGCAAGGCAGAAGGCCGCAAGACGGCGGAACAGATCACGCTGTTTGATTCCGTCGGCTTTGCCACCGAGGATTTTTCAGCCCTGCGCTATGTCCGCGACCAGCTCCAGGCCACCGGCCTCTATGAGGAGCTCGACCTGCTCGCCGATCCAGACGAGCCCCGCGACCTCTTCGGCATGCTGCTCAGAGCAGCGATCCAACCGGCGGCTTGAGCAGCGTCCTACAGGTAAGGTCAATCACTCGCTCGGTGGCAGCGCCAGCTTCATCGATTTACTGCCGCTCACGCGGCGCATCGTCATCCCCTATGCCCGCCGGATCAAAGAGCGGCTTGATCGCAACGGACGACGAGATCGCAGAGATTGCGGCCAGGCGCTCGGTTCGTCACCGGCAAATGCGACTGGGAGGCGTGGGAGCTCCCCTTGGTTGATGCCGATCGCGCTCACGTGGCTTTCTCTGTGAAGTCGGACCCAAGGCAGTCCTATCTCCTCACCACAACCCAGTCGTTACGGGCACACCGGTAGCGGTCTCTTCGATTGGTGTTTCTGGTCTGAAGGACGGCTTCGCCTCGGTCGCCTGTGACGCAACGGCACGTCGCGACTTTCTTCCCCTGCCGGCTGCGCCGCCATTCCTCGCGAACAACAAAGTCGCTCCCGTACCGTCCTGCGCTTCGCTTCGGCCCTTGGGTGCGCCGGCGATCGCCTTCGCCCTTGCGACCACCATCGAGACCGCAATGGTGCGGCTCGAAGCAGACAGGATCAAGGAGAACTATCATGGCTACCATCGGCACCTTCAAGAAGTCCGGCAACAACGAGTTCACTGGCGAAATCGTCACCCTCAGCGTCCAGGCTCGCGGCGTCCGCATCGTCCCCGAAACCCGGGCCAACGGCGAAAATGCCCCCAGCCACCGCGTCTTCGTCGGCCGTGCCGAGATCGGCGCCGCCTGGTCCAAGCAGTCCAACGAGGGCCGCGACTATCTCGGCCTCAAGCTCGACGATCCGAGCTTCACCGCCCCGATCTTCGCCAACCTCTTCAATGACGAGGACGGTGAGGGCTACAGCCTGATCTGGTCCCGCCCGAGCCGCCGCAACGCAGAATAGAGACTCGTCAGAAGTTCCGCCCGGGCCGTCCGGGCGGAACCTCACTTGAAGCCGCGAGGCCCAAGGGGCGGCGATGCCGGGATTGCATCGTGTGATGCTCGCGAAGCGGCCTCCGCAGCCACCGTGACATCTGTAAGAATTGCGTTTTACCTCTAACCCGTGGGGGAGTGCACATGATTGAGCCGTTCGACGACACCGCGCCAACGGGAGACGAACTCACCGACTACGATCGCCGCCACATCAAGCTGTACATGCGCTTGTTTGACGCCGACGCCGACGGCGCCGATTGGCGCGAGGTCGTCAAGATCATCTTCGGGATCGATCCGAAAGAAGAGCCTCGACGCGCCCGACAGGTTCATGACAGCCATCTGGCGCGGGCGCGCTGGATGACGCGAACCGGCTACCGGCATCTCCTGCGCAAGACCGACACCTGACAAGCATTTTCGCCTCGGTGATGCTGAAAAAGCATCACGCGATGCCCATCCGGGCTCTTCCGCCAATCGCAATGGCCCGGAATCGATTCAGGCACCACTTGCAGCCCGATGAGGAACCGCACGATGAAGCCGGACACGTCACGTTGGCGGGACAACACCAGCTACGACTTCTATGACAGCTTACCAGTTGAAGGGCTGGCCTGGGAGTGCTTGCGCCGTTGGAATGCGTATCAGCGGTTCTACGTGACGCTCGCCCGTTTGGGAGCGGAGACGCAACCGTTTCCAACAAAAGCGCAGAGACGCTGGGGGTTGCGATTTCGCCGCTCGTCCCGAGCTGTCCGCATTGATGCAAGACGTCCTGTGGTCACCTCTTGCCGACCCCGCGGTGCTGACCCTTGTGCCGTCGCCAGACTTCCTGTCAACCGATCTTTTCACGGGACTCGCCGGGATAGGCGCTCACCACGACAGCCCGCAGGGGTCGCATGCCATCGTCCATGACAGCGGGATCGCAACGCAGCTTCTCCTCTTTCCGGGCAGCGAAGCGAGTTGTTCCCGCGCGGCCTTGATCCCGCTGGATTCCGCGACCCTGGGGCGGGTCGAGGCCCTGGTCCGTTTCTGGCGCGGCTATAGCGGGCGGCCTGTGCCGCCCGATACGCGAATGACTGTTCAGCAGAGGCGCCGGTTGCGCTTGATGATGCGGGCCGCCGACGGTCGCACGAACGGCGCCAGCTATCGTGAAATCGCGACTGCTTTCTATGGGACGGGGCGTGTTGCCTCCAGTCCCTGGAAAACCTCGCCGCTTCGCAGCACCGTGATCGGTCTCGTCAAGGGCGCAAGAACCATGATCGCCGGCGGCTATCTGCAATTGCTGCGCCATCGCAAGCGCTCCTAGCCCTCCTGGGGTGGGAATATTGCACCCCCCAATCTTCCCCATCCCCAGCGAAGCCGCCTTTCCGCCACAGTGGTCGCTGCCCGCCGCTGAGCACCAGCGGCCCTCAAAACCTCACGGAGGCTCGATACATGCGACCAGATCTAGCTGCTTTGCCGCCGCGCTTTCTGCGCACCAAGGAAGCTGCAGAATTCCTCAGCCTGTCGTCGCGCACGCTCGAGAAACACCGTACTTATGGCACCGGCCCTGGCTATCGCAAACTCGGCGGCCGTGTCGTCTACGCCGTGGACGATCTCAAGGCCTGGGCTGAGCGCGGCGCAGTGACCTCCACTTCCGACCCGCGCGGATCCGTGCTTCCAGCCAAGCGCCATCCATCAGCGGCCCCTGCCCCGGCCGGGCGGTTTGGCCGCTGAACTGGGCTCGTGCAAAGAGGCCTCGGATCCACCACGCCGGCCTCACTTCAGCAACTACATCACGCGGTCTGCTTCCCCGCGAAATCAGGAGACAGCCAAATGGGCACTGTCGTTGACTTCCGTTCAGGCCGATCGGCAATCCACGCGATGGACGGCTTGACCCACGTCGAATTGACATGGGTTGAGAAGAAGATCGAGTACTGGATCCGCTTCGGTTCGGCGGCTCGGGAGAAGATTCTCGACCGCCATCGGCGCATCGTTTCGTTTCGCCCAGGCACCGTCTTTGCCTTTGTTCGCTGGGCAGCGAACGATTTTGGCACGCTCATTTCCCGCATCGACATCGTGCGCGCTGTCGCCGAAGGCGAAGCGCACCAGACGCTGCCTTTCGTGCGACCCGGCGGCGACATCCTGCTCAGGTCTGATGGCTGGCCCAGGGTGGAGCGGGTGTTGCAAATGATCGATGCCATTGAGCAACTCGGCATCGATCCGGAAGCGGTCTCGGCTGATCACTGGCGGCATGTCCACAACCGATTGACGGCGGGACAGGAGCCACGCGCCTATACCTTGGATCTTCACCGCGCCCACTTGCTCCGGCGGCGGGTCCAGCCATGACGCGGCCCGCAACCTTGCTCGCGACGGTGCTCGCGACGACGGCCATGCTCTGTCCCGCGTTCACCGCGGTGTCCCCAAAGTTCATCTGGAACGCTTCAGCCAGTACACCAATTGGCCTGTACCTGATCGAAGGCGGCGTGCCATTCTCGGCAAACGATCTGGTTGCCGTTGCCCCGCCCGAACCGCTTGCAACATTGCTTGCCGATCGCGGTTATCTGCCGAAGGGCGTGCTGCTCATCAAGCATATCTTTGCGGTCACAGGCCAAACCGTGTGCCGGAAAGGGCTGACTATTTCAGTCGATGGCATTGACGTCGGTATGGCGCTCAAACGCGATAGCAACGGTCGCGACCTGCCGCATTGGCAAGGCTGCCGACGCATCCCCGCCGACGCCGTTTTGCTGATGAACAGTCACGTCCGCGACAGCTTCGACGGTCGCTATTTCGGCCTCCTCCCCACCGGTCACATCATCGGCCACGCGGTTCCGCTGTGGACGGACGAGCAGGGCGTCGGCCGCTTCCAATGGCGTGCGCCAGCGCGGTGAGCGCGCGCCACCGGCGGCGCCCTCGGTGCCGTCTGATCGTCACCGCAAACATCAAGCACAGGAGACAGGAAATGCCACAGATCGGCGAGTTCATCAGCCATCAGACCGGATATTCGGGACGAATCCGCACGCTCAACCTGGACCTCCAGGTTGCGATCATCGCGGCCGAAGCTAACGAGACAGACAATGCGCCCGACTACCGTGTGCACGCAGGTGGCGAAGACGGCACTGCGATTGGCGTCGGTTGGAAACACTCCAGTGAAAAGGCGGGAGACTTCATATCGCTGCAGATAGACGATCCGACTTTTGCGCAGCCGATCCGCGCTTATCTGTTCCAAAACGGTGCCGACAAAAAGTCCTGGTCTTTGCAGTGGTCGCGTCTGCGTGACCGCCCCGAGAAGGACTAGGCGATGTTGGCGCGCCGCCGGCCGACGAGCCGGCTGGGAACGCCTGCGTTGCCTCGCGCAACCCGACGTTCAGCTCTGTTAGTGCTTGCCGGGCTCTGCTTCAAATGCGTCTTTCCCGCAACTGCACTGGCCCAGAACCCGTCGGTCGCCACGTCGACGGCGCGCGGTCCTTACGAGACCCACATAGCGGAAGCGGCGCGCAGCTTCCGCCTTCCACCGGCCTGGATCCGTGCCGTGCTTGACGCCGAGAGCGCCGGCGATCAACGCGCCACATCGCGCAAGGGTGCCATGGGTCTGATGCAAATTGTGCCGGAAACCTGGTCCGACCTGCGCGCACGGTATCGCCTCGGCCGCGATCCCTACGACCCGCACGACAACATCATCGCTGGCTCGGCCTATATCCGCGAGTTGGTTGATCGCTACGGATCGCCCGGCTGGGTTGCTGCGTATAATGCCGGCCCAGGCCGCTATGAGGCGTCGCTGCAGGGCAGGAGGCTGCCTCGCGAGACGCGTGCCTACGTTGCCGTCGTTGCATCCGCCATACTCAACGACGGCGCGCGGAGAGCTCCCAGTCCGGCAGCCACAGCACGGCACGGCTGGAAGGACGCTCCGCTCTTCGCCGCGCAGCCTGTCAGCAACCCGGACGATGGTTCGATGCAGCTGGAGCTTTCCCGAAATGATCCTTCAAACGCTGCGCCCGCGGAAGGATTGGCCGACGCGACACCGCGATCGAGCGGTCTGTTCGCGCCGCAAGCGAGCGTAAGGTCCGCGCCATGAGCTTCCTCAACGCGCTTCGCAACATCTCGTGCTCCAGCGGATCATCGCGTGCGGAAAGGGGAGATGCAGGTAACACGACCGAGGGATGGCTAGATAAAAGGCCGCACATTGTGCGTCGGCCGGTCGGTTGTTGTTGTCGGGTTTTCAGGGGCGATGCGCACATTGCTGCCGTCCGGCGCAATGTGCGTCGACCGCCGAACACTTTGTATCCGCATGCGCTTTTTCACATTGCGGAGCAGCGACGTGACCGATGAGCGCGAGTTCCGCATCCGAGCCGGGCGCATTCGCTCCAACCGTGGTCAAGCTGCGCGGCCGTTCATCGCACAGGCGCTGGCGGCGGCGAAGAAGGCAGGCGGCAGCATCTCCCGATCCGGTCAAATCAGCCCGGGCAACCGATCCAGCTTCGGCCGAGGCCGGATCGCCAATGTCCAGGCCAATCGTCTGCTGACCGGCCGCTCGCGCGTGACAGTCATCAAGACCCGGGTCGTTCGTCACTCCGCACGCGCCGCACCGTTGGCCGCGCACCTCAACTATCTGCGGCGCGAGGGTGTGACCCGTGATGGGGAAGGGGGCCGCATGTTCGGCTCCGGAACCGACAATGCGGACGTCACGAGTTTCGCCGAGCGCTGCGGTGGCGATCGTCATCATTTCCGCTTCATCGTCTCGCCGGAAGACGCCGTTGATATGGGCGACCTCAAGTCCTTCACCCGTGACCTGATGAGCCAGATGGAGAAGGACCTAGGCACGAGGCTCGATTGGGTCGCGGCGGACCACTGGAACACCGACAACCCTCATATCCACATCATCGTGCGTGGCCGCACAGATGATGGACAGGATCTCGTAATCTCACGGGACTATATCAAGGAAGGTATGCGCGCCCGTGCTGCCGATCTCACTACGCAAGAACTCGGGCCCCGCTCCGATCTCGACATCCGCCGCAATCTGCAGCGGCAGATCGAAGCCGAACGCTGGACCCAGCTTGACCGGCAGCTGCTTCGGGACGTTGCTCATACCGGCTTCATCGATCTTGCCCCAAGCGCGCATAGGCAGCCGGATGAGTATCAGGTGCAGAAGGTCGGCCGCCTGCGCAAGCTCGAGGCCCTCGGTCTTGCCGGCCAGGTCGGGCCAGGCCAGTGGGTCATCGACGACAAGGCTGAAGAAACGTTACGCGAACTCGGCGAGCGTGGTGACATCATCAGGCGCATGCACCGCGCGCTGTCCGAGCAGGGCGTCGAGCGTAGCTTGGCTGGTTATGTGCTCGCGGCCGAAAGCCTCGACGTGCCCATCATCGGTCGGCTGCTTGATCGCGGTCTCGACGACGAACTGAAAGGCACCGCCTATGCCGTAGTCGACGGCGTCGACGGACGCGCTCACCACATCAGACTTGGCGATCTGGAGGCAACCGGCGACGGGCCGCCGGGGTCGATCGTCGAACTGCGCACGTTCGAAGATGCGAGAGGCCAGCGTCGGGTCGCGCTCGCCGTCCGCTCCGATCTTGGTTTGCATGAACAGATCACGGCGGCGGGAGCGACGTGGCTCGATCGCGAGGCCATCGCGCGCGAGCCTACCGCCTTGAGCACAGCTGGCTTCGGCGCCGAGGTTCATCAGGCTATGGAACAGCGGGCCGGTTACCTGGCCGGCGAAGGCCTTGCGAAGCGTCTCGGCGGGCGCGTCGTTTTCAGCCGCGACCTGATCGAGACGCTGCGCCGCAGGGAACTCGAACGGGTTGGTGAAAAACTCGCAGCCGAGACTGGCCAGCCCTTCAATCGCGCCGCCAGCGGTGACTATGTAGCCGGCGCCTATCGCCAGCGGATCGTCCTGGCCTCGGGCCGCTTCGCCATGCTCGACGACGGCCTTGGCTTCCAGCTCGTGCCGTGGACGCCCTCGCTCGAAAAGCGTCTCGGCCAGCACGTCTCCGGTGTCGCTCGCGGTGACGGCGGCATCGACTGGAACTTTGGTCGCAAAAGGGGACTCGGCCTCTAACGCATCCAAGAAAGGACCTTGCCATGTCCGCCACGAAAATCCTTTGGGGTCAGATTCTCAGCGTCCTCTTGATCGTGCTGTTGACGACCTGGACGGCGACGCAATGGACGGCATGGCGGCTGGGCTTCCAGGCCCAGCTCGGTCCGCCCTGGTTCGAGCTCGCCGGTTGGCCCGTCTACTATCCACCTGCCCTGTTTTGGTGGTGGTACTTTTACGACGCCTACGCCCCTGACATCTTCGTGGAAGGCGGATTGATTGCCGTGTCCGGCGGCTTCCTCACGATCATTGTCGCGATCGGCATGTCGGTGTGGCGCGCGCGGGAAGCCAAGAACGTCCAGACCTATGGTTCGGCGCGGTGGGCGAACAGCAAGGAGGTGGAGACTGCCGGGCTGCTCGGCACCGACGGCGTGGTGCTCGGGAGCTATGACCGCCACTACCTCCGACACGACGGGCCTGAGCATGTGCTGTGCTTCGCCCCGACCCGGTCGGGGAAGGGTGTCGGCCTGGTGGTGCCTTCGCTGCTAACCTGGCCGGGGTCGGCGATCGTCCACGACATCAAGGGTGAGAACTGGCAACTGACCGCCGGCTTTCGTGCCGTGCACGGCCGCGTGCTGCTCTTCGATCCCACCAATTCGAGATCGTCGGCGTACAATCCTCTCCTGGAGGTCCGCCGCGGCGAATGGGAGGTTCGCGACGTTCAGAACATTGCCGACATTCTCGTTGACCCGGAAGGAAGCCTTGAGAAGCGCAACCACTGGGAAAAGACCAGCCACGCGCTTCTGGTCGGCGCGATCCTTCACGTTCTTTACGCCGAGAAGGACAAGACCCTGGCCGGTGTCGCCGCTTTCCTCTCCGATCCCAAACGCCCGATCGAAACCACGCTGGCGGCAATGATGAAGACGCCCCATCTCGGCGAGGCGGGTCCACATCCGGTCATCGCAAGTGCGGCGCGCGAACTGCTCAACAAATCCGACAACGAACGCTCCGGTGTGCTTTCCACCGCGATGTCCTTCCTCGGTCTCTATCGCGACCCCGTCGTGGCTGAGGTGACGAAGCGCTGCGACTGGCGGATCAGCGACATCGTCGGCGGCAAACAACCGGCGACGCTCTATCTGGTCGTGCCTCCCTCGGACATCAACAGGACCAAGCCGCTCATCCGTCTCATCCTCAATCAGATCGGACGCCGCCTGACAGAAGACCTGCATGCCATAACAGGCCGGCACAGGCTACTGCTCATGCTGGACGAATTTCCGGCCCTCGGCCGTCTCGACTTCTTCGAGAGCGCGCTGGCCTTCATGGCGGGCTATGGTTTGAAAAGCTTCCTCATCGCCCAGTCGCTGAACCAGATCGAGAAGGCCTATGGCCCGAACAACTCGATCCTCGACAACTGCCATGTTCGTGTGAGCTTTGCCACGAACGATGAAAGGACCGCCAAACGTGTATCCGACGCGCTCGGCACGGCAACCGAGATGCGGGCGATGAAGAACTACGCTGGCCACCGGCTCTCGCCCTGGCTCGGACATCTCATGGTGTCGCGACAGGAGACGGCCCGCCAGTTGTTGACCCCTGGAGAGATCATGCAGCTTACCCCCACCGACGAGATCGTGATGGTAGCGGGCACCCCGCCGATCCGGGCGAAGAAGGCACGTTACTACGAAGATCCCCGTTTTCAGGACCGCGTCTTGCCGCCACCCGAACTGGCTCGAGCCGGAACGGTCGATCCTGACGACTGGACCCGATTCCCGGTCCCAACCCGCACAGAGGTTGCGCACAGGGCAGGAACGCCCCCGCAGGACGACGGAGATCCAACGGAGTCCGAGCGGCGGCTGCAACCCGAACTCAATCGCGCGCGGCCCGTCGAGAAAACGGCTCCGATCGAAAATGAGTTCGAGATCAACCCGGCCGATGATTCCGACGACGACGAAGCTGTCCGCAATCGGCGCCTGGCTCGCCTCATGCAGGGCGTGGCGCGGCAGGTTTCGCTCGATCCCGATGACGGCATGGATTTGTAAGCGCCATGACCAGTCGAAAGAAGAAAGTGCAGATCTCTGTCTATCTCGATCAGGCGGTCATGGTGATGCTTGCGGACTACGCGGCGCGGCGCGAACAATCCCAGTCCATGATCGCTGAAGCTGCCATCGCATCGTTCCTGTCGCCGGACGCGGATGAGCGTCGCGAGGCGGCGATCGCCAAACGCCTCGATCAGGTCGACCGCCGCCTGACCAGGCAGGAGCGCGATATCGGTATCGCGGTAGAGACGCTCGCCGTGTTCGTCCGCTTCTGGCTCGCCACCACGCCAGCCTTGCCAGAGCCGACCGCCCAGGCGGCGCGGGCCAAGGCGGCCGAGCGCTATGAGGCTTTCGTCACGGCCTTGGGCAGGCGCCTGGCGAAGGGGCCGAAACTGCGGCAGGAGATTTCGGAGGACGTCAATCCGATCGACGACAATGGCATGTAATGAAGGGCGATGGATGTCTTCGTCGGTCGGGACCGCGAAGGGCAACGTCGGCGATGATGCCGATGATGATGATCAGCACAATGAGCAATGCTTGCAGCCGTGACGCCTTTAGTCATCGCCACGCCATCAACGCTGCCTCAGCGCAGAGGCAGTCGGCATCCCCGCCATGAGCGCTGATTGTACCTATTGGATTGAGGCGTTCATGATCAACTTGCGGCAGCAAGCAAAAGCGCTCGCTTGCCTATTGCCGACCTGACTGACCCGACAAGCTGTTCGGGAAAGCCGCGCCGCAATTTGGAGATCACGGCCTCGGTCTGCTTCTCCGCGTTTGCGGCAATGTCTTCGAAAATCCTGCGCATGACAGGCGTCCCCACGCCAGCAATGTCAGCCGTCTGCATGAAGTGGCGGGGCATAATTTCGTGCACCGAATAGTGCCGGCTTTTGCCGACTGACATTGACAGCTTGAATTTTTTGCGGGGAATCTGTCCGGCATCAAGGCTGGGCTGCGCCGTCAGTACGTCGTAAAGGGGCGTCATGCGAAACCGTCCGCCAGGGCTGAGAAAGATGCTGAAGTTCTTGGCATGCCCGTCGGTTGCGCCAATCAACCAGAATATTATGCAAGCGCGCAAGAAGACGGCAATGTCGTCTTCAGGCGTGTCACTGCCCTTCAGAAGCTCGACAATCTGAGCGATGCCAGGACCGCCCTCGGACTGATATTTGCGCGTGGGCGGCACTGATAGCGCTTGGCAGACATCCTCCTGCGGCAGGCGCAGAAGGCGGCCGTCACGGGCCCACAGCCTGTCGAAGCGCTCGACGATCAGCGTGCGGCGCTCCCCGAATTCAGCGATCTCTGCCCGGGCCGCAGGAACGCCGAACGCCTCAAGCAGCTTGAGGCACAGATACTCGTTCTCGACGCTATTGGATAGGTCGATGCCGTTGGGCAACCGGCCGATCTGCGGTTTCAAGATGTGGGTGGTCGCCGCCGTGCCTATCGGCTTGAACCAGCGTCCGTCAGTGCGCAAGAGCGCCGTCTTTTCCTGGGCACCTGCGATCGAGATGCGGAAATCCTCGTCCTCGCCAAGACCGAGAGGAGCGGCAGCGAGGTTCTTGATTATCTCGGCGATCTCTCTGTTGCTGACCGGCTTGCCATCGCTGCTGCCGGCATCGCCGGGATCGATGCCGTCGGGCAGAAACTGCAGCGCGCCGACGCAGTCATGGCCGACGGCGGCGAGCATGCTGTAGGCGTCAGTGCCTTCCGCACCCACGCGTTCTGCAACGCGCTTGCGGATAGCTTCATTGTCGGGAAGCAGGTTGTCGAAGACATTGATCACAGGCGCGCCTATATAGCGGTCCTCGCGCAAAGGGAGCGAGAGCGACACTGGGAAGGTGCCGCGCCAGTCCAGCCATTCGCCGGCGTATTGGAAGTCTATTGCGCCCGTCGGTTCTCTGCGCAGCACGCCTACCAGGCGCCCGTTCAGAAAGACGTTCAGCGGTGCGTGAACCGGCCGCCGCGCCATCAGAACAGATCCTCGATGTCAGCGGTGCTGCCTTTACTGCGCGCGCGAACGACGAGCTCAAGATCGAGAGCGGAGAGAGCCGCCATCAACGTGCGGAGTTGCACCGCGGGCTCGCCGGCTTCGAGGCGGGACACCGTGCCTTGGCGCAGGTGGATCTGGTCGCCAAGTGCCCCTTGCGTGAGGTCGGCTTGCCTGCGGGCGCGACGCAGGATGGCGCCGAGTTGCTTTTCATTGCGAGCGATCTGGTCGGTCATTGTTAGTCTCCAAACACCTGCATACGCGACTGCGTATAAAATGTCAATATACGCGATCGCGTCTAAACCCAAAATATACGCGACACCGTGTAAAATGTAGATATCGCGATTGCGTATGGTGTTCGACAACGGCTCGCACAGAGCCGCCTTGTGGCGGTCCCCTTGAATGGGAGAATGAGCGAGGCGCGCGACAGCCGTTGTAGCACCGACTCGACCGCAGAGGCGTTCTCAAAGCGGAGGAGGGCGATAGCTGCACCGCCGTTCTCCTGTATTTGTACGCCACGCTACCACGGCGATTGAAACTTGTTGAACTGGCCCGATTTCTGGCTCTCTTGATCATCCCCGAGCGGGGACGGCCTGAGTGGTTCCCGACTGAAACGGGGACTGGATCGTGGTTTCGCACAACAATTCCGAAGGTCGCGCGCGCAGTTCGCGCATGCTGCGCACAGCGCTCGGAGCCGAGATAACACGGCTCCTCGACGATCCCGCAGTCGTCGAAGTCATGCTGAACCCCGATGGCCGTATCTGGGTGGACCGCCTTGCAGGAGGTCTGGCCGAGACGGGAGAGGTGCTGTCTGCCGCCGATGGCGAGCGCATCGTCCGTCTGGTCGCCCATCACGTCGGCGCGGAGGTGCACCCGCGCTCTCCGCGGGTCTCTGCCGAATTGCCCGAAACCGGAGAACGGTTCGAAGGATTGCTGCCGCCGGTCGTTGCCGCGCCAGCCTTCGCGATCCGCAAACCCGCCGTCGCGATCTTCACACTCGAAGACTACGTTGCGGCAAGCATCATGACAGCCGGCCAGGCGGCGACGCTGCGTGCCGCCGTCGCTGCCCGCGCGAACATCCTGGTCGCCGGCGGCACATCCACGGGCAAAACGACCCTGACCAATGCCTTGCTCGCCGAAGTCGCGAAGGGGGCCGATCGCGTCGTCATCATCGAGGACACGCGCGAACTCCAGTGCGCCGCACCCAACCTTGTCGCCATGCGGACTAAGGATGGTGTCGCCACCCTCTCCGACCTGGTCCGATCCTCAATGCGCCTGCGACCAGACCGCATTCCGATCGGCGAAGTGCGCGGCGCCGAAGCCCTCGATCTTCTGAAGGCATGGGGCACCGGGCATCCCGGCGGCATCGGCACCATCCATGCCGGATCCGGGATCGGGGCGCTGCGACGCCTCGAGCAACTCATCCAGGAAGCTGTCGTCACTGTTCCACGCGCGCTGATCGCCGAAACAATAGATCTGGTCGCTGTCCTGTCTGGACGTGGTTCCGCGCGGCGGCTGACCGAACTCGCACGCATCGATGGACTTGGACCCGACGACGACTATCGCACCTCCCAAGCCACCCCGAACAAAACAGGAGACAATTCATGATCCGCAAGCTTTCGCGCGAGCACCTTGCTACAGCGGCCACAACCCTCATCGTCTCTCTTATGGTAGCCCCGGCCGCCAATGCCGCCGGCTCGTCCATGCCGTGGGAGCAGCCACTAGAGAAGATCCTTCAGTCGATCGAAGGCCCGGTCTCCAAGATCATTGCTGTGATCATCATCATCGTCACCGGGCTGACGCTTGCCTTTGGCGATACTTCCGGCGGCTTCAGACGGCTGATCCAGATCGTCTTTGGACTGTCGATCGCCTTCGCGGCGTCGAGTTTTTTTCTGTCGTTCTTCTCGTTCGGCGGCGGAGCGCTGATCTGATGGCCGCTTTTGAACAACTCGACGCGGTGCCGGGGTTCACCGTCGCCGTTCATAGGGCGCTGTCCGAACACATCCTGCTCGGCGGCGCGCCACGCTCCATCGCAATACTGAACGGCACGCTGGCGGGCGCCGTTGGCCTTGGCCTGCGTCTGTGGCTGATCGGTCTCATTATTTGGGCGCTTGGGCACTTCGCGGCGGTGTGGGCTGCCAAACGCGATCCGCTGTTCGTGGAAGTCGGCCGCCGGCATCTGCGCCTCCCCGCTCATCTAGCGGTTTGAGGGTGCGGACATGATGAACCTTGCCGAATATCGTCGCACCGTGAGCCGCCTTGCCGACTACCTGCCATGGGTTGCGCTCGTCGCACCGGGCGTGGTGTTGAACAAAGACGGGAGCTTTCAGCGAACCGCCGGGTTCCGTGGCCCAGATCTCGAATCCGCCGTCGCGGCCGAACTGGTCGCCGTGGCATCCCGAATCAACAACGCCCTCCGTCGCCTGGGTTCGGGCTGGAGCATCTTCGTCGAAGCGCAACGGCACGAGGCAGCGACTTATCCCGAGAGCCAATTTCCAGACCCGGCCTCCCGCCTTGTCGATGCCGAGCGCAAAGCCGAGTTCGAGGAGGAAGGGGTTCACTTCGTCTCCAGCTACTTCGTCACCTTTCTCTATCTGCCGCCGGTCGAGGATGCGGCGCGTGCGGAGACGTGGCTCTACGAGGGGCGGGAACAGTCCGGCATAGACGCCAACGAAATCCTGCGCGCTTTTCTCGACCGAAGCGAGCGCGTGCTGTCTTTGCTCGACGGCTTCATGCCGGAATGCCGCTGGCTCGACGACAGCGAGACAATGACCTACCTGCACTCGACTGTCTCGACGAAGCGTCATCGGGTGCGCGTCCCGGAGACACCGATCTATCTGGATGCGGTGCTGGCCGACCAACCGCTGACCGGTGGTCTTGAACCCCGTCTTGGCAATCAGCATCTTCGCGTGCTCACCATCGTAGGCTTCCCGACCGCGACCACGCCAGGTCTGCTCGACGAGCTCAACCGGCTGGCCTTTCCCTATCGCTGGTCGACGCGCGCAATCCTGCTCGACAAGACCGATGCGGCCAAACTGCTGACGAAGATTCGGCGGCAATGGTTCGCCAAACGCAAGTCCATTGCAGCGATCCTGAAGGAGGTCATGACCAACGAGGCCTCCGCGCTCATGGACACCGATGCCGCCAACAAATCCGCCGACGCCGACATGGCTTTGCAGGAGCTCGGGGCGGACGTGGCGGGCATGGCCTATGTCACTGCGACCGTCACGGTCTGGGACGCCGATCCACGCGTGTCGCAAGAGAAACTTCGTCTTGTCGAGAAGGTCGTTCAGGGTCGCGACTTCACTGCCATGGTCGAAACCGTCAATGCCGTAGATGCTTGGCTCGGCTCTTTGCCCGGACATGCCTACGCCAATGTCCGCCAGCCGCCCATCTCGACACTCAATCTCGCCCACATGATCCCCCTCTCTGCCGTGTGGGCGGGGCCGGAACGGGACGAGCACTTCGGTGCGCCCCCCTTGCTCTGTGGCAAGACCGAAGGCTCGACCCCGTTCCGGTTGTCCCTGCATGTCGGTGACGTCGGCCATACCCTCGTTGTCGGGCCCACCGGGGCTGGCAAGTCGGTGCTGCTCGCGCTGATGGCCCTGCAGTTTCGCCGTTATGCGCGGAGCCAAGTCTTTGCCTTCGATTTCGGCGGCTCCATCCGCGCCGCCACGCTTGCCATGGGCGGCGACTGGCACGATCTCGGGGGCGAACTCACCGAAGGCACCGAAGCCTCGGTCTCCCTCCAACCACTTGCCCGCATCCACGACACCTATGAGCGCGCCTGGGCGGCCGACTGGGTCGCGGCAATCCTGGCCCGCGAAGGCGTTCCCCTAACTCCGGATGCCAAGGAACATATCTGGACCGCGCTGACGTCGCTCGCCTCGGCGCCAGTCGAAGAGCGCACCATCACCGGCCTGAGCGTGCTGCTGCAGGCGAACGATCTGAAGCAAGCCCTCCGCTCCTATTGCATCGGAGGTCCCTACGGCCGGTTGCTCGATTCCGAGGCGGAGCGCCTTGGCGCGGCATCCGTGCAGGCGTTCGAGATCGAGGGTCTTGTCGGCACTGGAGCAGCACCTGTGGTTCTCTCCTACCTCTTCCACCGTATCGGTGACAGGCTCGACGGGCGGCCGACATTGCTCATCATCGACGAGGGCTGGCTCGCCCTTGACGATGAAGGTTTCGCCGGCCAGCTACGCGAATGGCTGAAGACGCTGCGCAAGAAGAACGCTAGTGTCATCTTTGCCACCCAGTCGCTGTCCGACGTCGCCAGTTCGAACATCGCGCCCGCGATCATCGAGAGCTGCCCGACCCGGCTGCTGTTGCCGAACGAGCGCGCGATCGAGCCGCAGATCGCAGCGATTTATCGCCGCTTCGGCCTCAACGACCGCCAGATAGAAATCCTAGCGCGGGCGACGCCGAAACGTGACTATTACTGCCAGTCCCGGCGTGGCAACCGCCTCTTCGAACTTGGCCTGTCCGAAGTTGGGCTGGCGCTCTGTGCCGCATCCTCAAAAACCGATCAGTCTCTGATCGCCAGCATTGCCGCCGAACACGGACGCGACGGCTTCCTGGCGGCCTGGTTGCGCGCCCGAAACGCCGGCTGGGCCGCGGACCTCATTCCCAACCTCTCCACCTCCGTAACGCAAGCTGAAAAGGACCTCCAATCATGAATAGCCGCAGGAACCGCTCGCGCGCAGTATTGGTGGCCGCCGCCATGTTCGCTTCACCTTTTGCGATCTCGCTGATCGTGACTGCGCCGGCACAGGCATTCATTGTCTTCGACCCGTCTAACTATTCGCAAAATGTGCTGACGGCGGCCCGATCGCTTCAGCAGATCACCAACCAGATCACCTCGCTGCAGAACCAAGCCCAGATGCTGATCAACCAGGGGCGTAATCTTGCGAGCTTGCCCTTCTCCTCGCTGCAGCAGTTGCAGCAATCCGTGCAGCGAACACAACAGCTGCTGAGCCAGGCGCAGAACATCGCCTTCGACGTCCAGCAGGTCGACAAGATCTTCCAGCAGCAATATGGTGGTGTCTCGCTCTCCGCGTCTGACGGACAACTCGTCACGGATGCGCGCTCGCGATGGCAGAATACTGTCGGCGGTCTTCAGGACGCCATGCGCGTGCAGGCAGGCGTCGTCGGAAACATCGATACCAATCGCACGCAGATGTCGGCGCTTGTCGGCGCCAGCCAATCAGCCACCGGCGCGCTCCAGGCAACGCAGGCCGGCAACCAACTTCTCGCCCTTCAGGCCCAACAGCTCGCGGATCTCACTGCCGTTGTCGCCGCCAACGGTCGCGCCCAGGCACTGACCGACGCCGAACGCGCCGCCGCCGCCGACCAGGGGCGCGAGCAGCGTCGCCGCTTCCTGATCCCCGGCTCGGGCTACCAGGCCGGCGATGCCAAGATGTTCAACCAGTGAGTTCAAGGCCATGGATGGCAGGATCCTCGCTCGCCTCGTCGCCGTCGTCTTCGTCGCGGTGGCCGTCACGGCCACCGCGATCGAGATGACCCGGAGGGAGAAAAGACCGGACAACGTCGCTCCACAGGCACCGACTGCTTTGGCGTCGAACCCGCTCAACGACGGCCTTCGCCAATGCCAGACCCTCGGTGAGGCTGCCTTGCGCGACAGCGGTTGTCTGCGCTTGTGGGCCGAACAGCGTGACAGGTTCCTTGGGCTCAAAGCGCCGTTTGCGAACTCGGCGTCTGGGACGGATACCGCGCCGTCGCCGGATGCGAGTTCGTCGGAGGCGAAATAGGCATGGGCAACACCGGGGTCATCGACCAATTCCTCGCCACCTTCACGCGCTACATAGACAGCGGGTTCGGTCTGCTTGGTGGCGAAGTCGCCTTCGTCGCCACCACCCTGATCGTCATTGACGTGACGCTCGCAGCACTTTTCTGGAGCTGGGGCGCCGACGATGACATTCTCGCGCGGCTGGTAAAGAAGACGCTATTCGTTGGCATCTTCGCCTACCTCATTTCCAACTGGAACAGCCTTGCCCAGATAGTCTTTGAAAGCTTTTCCGGTCTCGGCCTGAAGGCGAGTGGCACGGGCTTTTCTGTCCAGGATCTGCTTCGTCCCGGAAGGATCGCGCAGACCGGCCTCGATGCGGGACGACCGCTGCTCGAGGCGATCTCGGGGCTGATGGGCTACGTGTCCTTCTTCGAGAACTTCATCCAGATCGCCTGCCTGCTGTTTGCCTGGGCACTCGTCCTGCTCGCCTTTTTCATCTTGGCGGTCCAGCTCTTCGTCACGCTGATCGAATTCAAGCTGTCGACGCTAGCCGGCTTCGTGCTGATCCCGTTTGGCCTCTTCGGCAAGACAGCCTTCATGGCCGAACGCGTACTCGGCAATGTCATCTCATCCGGCATCAAGGTGCTTGTGCTTGCTGTCGTCATTGGTATCGGCTCCACGCTCTTCAGCGAGTTCACCCAAGGTTTTGGCGGGGAGAACCCTACGATCGACCAGGCGATGGCGATCGTGCTGGCGGCTCTGTCATTGCTTGGTCTCGGTATCTTCGGCCCAGGTATTGCCAACGGTCTTGTCTCCGGTGGCCCACAGCTTGGCGCGGGGGCAGCCGTCGGAACAGGGCTCGCGGCAGGCGGCATGGCATTGGTCGCCGGCGGCACGGCCGGCCTTGCGATGCGAGGCGGAACTGCCGCGTTGTCCGCGGCCCCTATGGCGGCGCGGGGCGGCTCGTTCCTCGCGGGCGGTGCGTCGAGTGCTTACACCCTCGGCTCCGCCGGCCAAGCCGGTGCCGCCGGTGTCGCCTCGGGGCTGGGTGGCGTTGCAGGCGCTGGTGTGTCTGCTGCTGCCTCGCCGCTCAAGCGCGTCGCCGCGCGCGCCAGCCAATCGATGAAGTCCAGCTTTGCGGCCGGCGCCAATTCGGCTGTCGAGGCCACCGGTGGTTCATCGACCCTGGGGACCGTCGGAGGCGCTGCCGAAGCTGCCAACAATCCGTCGCTTAGCCCCAACGGCCAATCCGGCAGCACGGCCAAAGGGCCACCCGATTGGGCCAAACGCATTCAGCGATCCCAGCGCCTGTCGCACGGCATCCAGACTACGGCGCATGCCGTCCGCGCCGGTGAAGCCCATGGCAGCGGCACATCGATTTCTCTGTCCGAAGGCAAATGACCAATGAACATTTTTCGACGACCCACCGTCCACTACGGCAAAACCGCTCAACCGGAGACGCCTTATCAGAAGGCCGCACAGGTCTGGGACGAGCGCATCGGCTCTGCTCGCGTGCAGGCCAGGAATTGGCGGTACATGGCCTTCGGATCGCTGATCCTTTCGGCTGGCCTCGCCTGCTCGGTTGTCTGGATGTCGGCCCGAGGGTCAGTCGTGCCGTGGGTCGTCCAGGTCGATGCGCTCGGACAGTCGCAGGCGGTCGCGCCGGCGACTGCCGACTACAAGCCGACCGATCCGCAAATTGCCTGGCATCTCGCCCGTTTCGTCGAGCAGGTTCGATCGATCCCGGCCGATCCGATCATCGTGCGCCAGGATTGGCTGCGCGCCTATGAATGGACCACCGACCAGGGTGCGGCGGCGCTCAATGATTATGCCCGCGCCAACGAACCCTTTTCCAAAGTCGGCAAGCAGCAGGTGGCTGTCGACGTTTCCTCGGTCATCCGTGCCTCCGCGGATTCCTTCCGCGTCGCCTGGACCGAGCGTCGTTACGAAAACGGTCAGCTCTCGACCACCGAACACTGGACCGCGATCCTGACGATCGTGGTCCAGCCGCCGCATGACACCGAACGGCTTCGGGTGAACCCGCTCGGCATCTATGTCAACGCCATCAACTGGTCGCGGGAGATGAGCCAATGAGCCTCGCACTTCGTGTCACCGCACTTTCCACTGTTCGTGGATCCGCGCTAGCCTCGGTGTTGTTTTCTGGGTTCGTACTCACGGGCTGTGCCACGTCCCAGAAGCCGCCACGGATCGCCTATGATGCCTACGTGCCGCCGTTGCCATCCGTCCCGGCAAGACCTGCCGAAGAGAAACCCAAGCCGCCACACATTCCACCCGGCTGGACACCAGCGCTGGGGGGCGTGGCCGGCGATACCCCGACAGCGCGCGTCGAGAACGCCAACGTGGCCGCGCGTGTCCAGCCTCGACGCGAGGGCTATTACAACGCTATCCAGATATATCCCTGGAGCGAAGGGGCGCTCTACCAGGTTTATGCCGCACCCGGGCAGATTACGGACATCGCGCTTGAGCCCGGCGAGACCCTGACTGGCACCGGCCCGATTGCGGCGGGCGACACCGCGCGCTGGATTATCGGTGACACCGAGAGCGGCTCGGGCGTCACCCGGCGCGTCCACATACTGGTGAAGCCCTCGCGCGTGGACATCACAACCAATCTCGTCATCACCACCGACCGGCGTAGCTACATGATCGAACTGCGGGCCGGTGAAAAGCCTTATATGCCGGCCGTGGCATGGGCATATCCGGCCCTGCCGCACAGCCAGCAACCGACCATGCCCGCAACGCCGACGATTCCTGACGTCGCAGCGCGAAACTACCGCTATGGTCTCGCGGGCGACACGCCACCCTGGAAGCCCATCGCGGCCTATGACGACGGCAGACGCGTTTATATCGAGTTCCCACGCGGAATCGTACAGGGCGAAATGCCGCCGCTGTTTGTCGTCGGTCCGGAAGGCGAAGCCCAGATCGTCAACAGCCGGGTCTACCAAAACATCCTGATTGTCGACCGCCTGTTCGGCGCGGCCGAACTGCGTCTTGGCAGCGGCAAACGACAACAGACCGTACGGATCGTCCGAGACAACGGGACCAAGACGGATCGCTTGCGCTGGATGCCAACCGCCAATTCAGTGTCGAAAGTCACGAGTGCACCGAGGCAAAGGGGAGGCGAGCAGCCATGAACGAGAACGAAACCGCCACTGCGCCGATGCGACTTCGCGCTGAGCCGCCGCGGGTGACCCGTCTGTCGCGCAAGACACTAGCCGGCGTCGCCTTCGTCGCGTCGCTCGGCATCGGCGGCGCGCTGGTATACGCGCTTCAGACGCGCGATCGAGACACCCACGGCGATGAACTCTATTCGACCTCCAACCGGCAGCCTGCCGATGGGCTCGCCAACCTGCCACGCGACTACACCGGCCCCGTCCTTGGGCAGCCGCTGCCGGGCGATCTCGGCCGCCCGATACTCGACGCCCAGAACAAGGGACAGCCCGTCGTTTCGCCAATGATAGCGGTGCCCAGTGTCGACGAGGCCGAACAACGCCGGCGAGCTGAAGATGAGGCGGCCCGGACATCCCGGGTTTTCTTCCAGGTAGGGGTTGCGACCAACACTACAGCCGAACATCGGATCGATGTCGCCGCGCAGGACCTCGCCGGTCTGCCTCCTGCCGGACAAACGCCACAAGACCGCCAACTTGCCTTCCTGAATGCAGCCGCCGACCGCAACACCGTCGCGCCCGACCGTGTCGTTCTTGCGGTTTCACCCTATGTGCTTCAGGCCGGAGCGGTTATCCCGGCCGCTCTCATAACCGGTATCCGTTCCGACCTGCCCGGTCAGATCACTGCACAGGTGACGGAGAACGTATACGATAGCCCGACTGGACGCGCACTTCTGATCCCGCAAGGCACAAGGGTGATCGGGCAATACGACAGCGGGGTAGGGTTCGGGCAACAACGTGTCCTGCTTGTCTGGAACAGGCTGATTTTCCCGGATGGCCGCTCGATTGTTCTGGAGCGCCAGCCTGGCGCGGACGGGCAGGGCTACGCAGGCCTTGAGGATGGCGTCGACTATCACTGGGCGGAATTGTTCAAGGCGGCCGCACTCTCGACCATACTCAGTGTTGGGGCCGAAGCTGGGTCGACGGGCCAGGAGAGCGACATCGTGCGTGCGCTGCGAAGCGGGGCCTCCGACAGCGTCAGTCAGGTCGGTCAGCAGATCGTCCAGCGCCAACTCGAAATAGCCCCCACGCTAACGATACGACCAGGTTTTCCCGTGCGCGTTCTGGTCACGCGCGATCTTGTCCTCGAACCTTACGGTGGCTGAAATGGCCAAGCTGAAGCTCGCGCCGATTGCCGATGACAAGCCGGTCAAAGTCTCGGTGGAATTGCCCGCTCGATTGCATCGCGACCTGACCAAGTATGCCGAGATTCTTGGAGGAGAAGCTGGGCAGCCTGCTACTGATCCAATGCGCCTGATCGTGCCAATGCTTGAGCGTTTCATCGCCACGGATCGCGGCTTCGCAAAGGCCAAGCAGGACCGCAAGGTTTAGTCCGAGTGGTCAAGAGGAACGATCGGTGCCGTGCGATACAGCGTGTAGCGGGAGAACAGTCGGCGCGCTTTGTGCTAACGGGCGGAAAGCAGACATGATTGCCTCGAGAGCGACCTCCAATGCGTTGGAAAAGACCCGGCCTTTCTGCCAGACCGCAACATAATGGTAGAGGGCCGATGGCTCTACCGGCTTTGCTCCCAGCTCGAACGCCGCATACTCTCGAGCGATGATTTCGTTGGTGATGGAGACACCAAGGCCGGCCGAAACAAACCCGACCTCGTAGCCATGGGAGTCGTACTCCACCAGTATATCCGGCTCGATCCCGGCAAAGCGCAGCGCGTTGAAGTTCATTTGATGCGACGCGAACTGAGGGTCGATGTCGACGATCCTTTCCCCCGCCAGGTCATGGGCTTCGACACATGCCTTTTTGGAAAATCGGTGGTGGCGATGGAAGATGCACACGTTGTGTGCCGAGCCCACTGGCGCCCATTCAAACAGGCGGGCGTCCAGAGGCAGCCTTGAAATTCCGAGATCTGCCCGGCCAGACAGGATATGCTCACCCACCTGTTCATAATTGCCCGAAATTGACCGGACACTCGAAGGCGTTTTCGACCGGATGGTCGCCACGACCTTCGGCAACGTCACGAAACCGAACACGGCGGGTGCGGCAATCGCAATCCGCTGCTTCTCATCGTTCTTCATTGCAAAAATCGATGCTTCCAGTCGCTCCAGGGAGGTCAGGGCTAATTCTACGTTCCGCAGGAGCTCCCAGGCCTCCTGTGACGGAAGGATGCGGTTGGTTGATCTCTCGAAGAGTTTGAGGCCGAGCACAGTCTCAAGTTGCTTCACCTGCTGACTTACCGCAGGTTGGCTTATCCCGAGCGCAGCAGCTGCTCGTCTTGTCGATCCGGTCCGCAGCACCTGACGAAACACCTGCAATTGTCGGAGCTTCAGGCCGCTCTGCAGTAACTCCATCTTGCGCCCTTTTCCCGAGAACGCCCGAGCCTCATGAGAATGGACTTGGCGGACCGAGGTGAGAATTCGATCAGGCCCAAGCGCCCTGGAAATCAGGTCGCCAATGAAGCACTGAATCCGTAAGCATATAGTCACTATAGTGACTGGTAAAGGGGCAGGTTTGCTTGTCGCTATGCGCGCATGCGCCTTGCGGAGATTTTTGGAGCAAACGTTCGTAGAGTCCGGAAGGAACGCGGCATGACCTTGGAGTCTCTGGCGACTGAGGCTGGGCTTGCGTACAGCTACATGGGCGGCATTGAGCGCGGGCAAAGGAACCCTTCTCTCAACGTAGCGGAGAAGATCGCAAAGGTACTGGAGATTGATCCGGTCACGTTGTTTTGCCGGTCTCATACGTCAAAATAGTCGGACGCCGGATGCGCCGTCGCACCCAGCGACGTTAGCTGCCAAGCAGTCGTGAGTTTTTGCCCAGCGTCACGGCAGGGCCTTCAACCACTGGCAAGTCCGATTGGCTCGCCTGACGTCGAGCTCGTTCGATCCTCGGATCCGGATTGGCAATTCCATTTGAAGCTGCGGAGGGCTGGAGAACTCGGGTGTCAGCGCGACTCCGCGACGGTGGCGTGCCGCGTTGCTCCTCGGAATGGCATATAAGCAGGCATTATAGCAAAAATCGTAAAGTTTATAGATTGAATGACAACGCAGGGGTCAGTAATTTAATCGAAAGCCCTGAGTAATTACAGGATACGCTCGGCTGAATTCGAAGTATTGTGTCATCAGCGTGAGATATGTCGGCTGAAGGTACGGCACGTATTGCGAATTCCCAAACCGATGGAAAGACTCATGGCCGGTTTTGCTGCTCAATTTGCCGCCGCTTTCATGATCACCGTGGGTCTTGCTCTTGTCAGCGGATTCCTTGGCACGGTATTCGGCCTGTTGTTGGCCATCTCAAAGAGCAAGCCTGCGGCACGTTTCAAAAGTGTGGTGACGGCTTACACGACTGTGGTTCGGGGTGTTCCAGAGCTCCTCATTATCCTCCTCATCTATTTCGGTGGAACCACATTCGCCAGCAAGATCGCTGGCAGGTATGTGGAGGTGAACGCTTTCACCGCAGGGGTCATCGCGCTTACCGTTGTCTTCAGCGGCTATGCGACGGAAGTCTTCCGCGGTGCGATCGCGGCAGTGCCGGCGGGCCAGACCGAAGCCGCGAAATCCCTTGGGCTGAATGCTTGGCACCGGTGGCTGTTCATTGTTGGCCCGCAGATGCTGAGGCTGGCGCTGCCCGCTTATGGCAATCTTTGGATATCGCTCTTCAAGGATACTGCGCTCGTCTCTGTCGTTGGGCTCACCGATGTCATGCGCGTCGCCTATGTCGGCGCCGGATCCTTGCGCGCGCCGTTGGCCTTCTACCTCGCGGCATCCGCTTTCTATCTCGCCCTGACGACGATCACCTTGCTGTCGATCCGGTTGGCGGAGCGGCGCTATCCCGCCTTCGGTCGATAGAAGGGCGCTCCCATGAACTTCGGCTTGATGTTAGAAGCTTTACTGGTTCTGCCCTCAGGCATCGGTCTCACCTTGACCCTGACAGTCCTGTCGCTGACGGCGGGATTTCTTCTGTCGGTGCCGCTGGCGTTCGCTCGCGCGTTTGGACCCCCAAGCCTGTCGCTCTCAGTGCTCGCCTACACCTACGCATTCCGTGGAACGCCGATGCTCGTTCAGCTCTTCCTGCTCTATTATGGTCTAAGCCAAATTGAGGCCGTGCGCGCCAGCGTCTTCTGGGTGATCCTGCGAGACCCGTTCTGGTGCGCTCTGTTTACCTTTTCTCTGAATAGTGCCGCGCACACCACTGAAATACTGTGCCGCGGTCTCCAGTCTGTGCCGACAGGTTTCGTTGAAGCCGCCAAGGCGCTTGGCCTAAAACGTTTGCAGATCGCCCGCCTTGTGACCTTTCCGATCGCTTTCAGGATTTCGCTTCCAGCTTACGGAAACGAAGTCGTGGGGATGATCAAAGGATCGTCGCTGGCAAGCACGGTAACGCTGCTCGAGATAACTGGAATGGCTCGACAGATGGTGTCTGAGACATTCGCGCCCTACGAGATCTTCATCGTCGCCGGAACGATCTATCTGGCGCTCACTTCAGCCGCAGTGAAAGCGACGCTGGTTCTGGAGCAACGGCTTTCGATCGATGGCACGCCCAAGCAACGACGCAAGGCACGGTTCCGACCGGCCTTGCCTGACCACGAGATCACGACAACGGTGCCGTGACACCGCAGCCTTACCTACTTCCCACTCACACCAAACGAAAGAGGTGCCTTATGCGCATGCCCGTGGCTATTGCCATTTCTGTCGCGTCCTTGCTCGCAGCATTGCCGGCGCGCGCCGAAAGTGAACGCGCGATATCGATCGCCACCGAAGGGGCTTCGCCACCTTGGGACGGGACAGACGGGAACGGCAAGCTCTACGGTTACGACGTCGATGTCGGTCGCGAACTCTGCCATCGAATGAAGCTCGAATGCGCATTCGTCGCGCAGGATTGGGATGGGATCATCCCGGCGCTGCTCGTTGGCAAGTACGATGTCATCATGTCGGGCATGGCGATCACCGAGAAACGAAAGCAGCAGATCGCGTTCTCGATCCCCTACGCCAGTGGCTTTAACCAATTCATCGTGCGCAAGGAGCTTGGGCTCGACGCCGCTGACACCAGGGAAAAAGTCAATCTCTCGACTATTGGCGACAGGGAGCAAGCAACCATCGAGCGGCTCAGGTCGGCCCTCGGCGGCAAAGCCATCGGCGTCTTGCGGTCATCGAATTCTGAGGCGGTCGTGAAACAACTGCTCGGCGACGTCGTGACCATTCGCAGCTACGATAGCCTCGACAACCTGAAGCTCGACCTTACTGCGGGGCGTGTTGACGGCGGCCTCGCTGACTATTTCACATGGCGCGATTTTTTGGAGGCGCCTGGTGGGTCGGTGGCGATGTTTTTCGGGCCTGAGCTGAATGGTGGTCTCTGGGGGCCTGGTGTGGGCGCCGGCATGCGGAAAGACGACACAGAGCTGCTCACCAAGCTCAATGCGGCGCTCGACGCTGCCACCAAGGATGGCACGATCAAGGCGTTGAGTCTGAAGTGGTTCAAGACGGACATTTCTCCTGCCGTTTCAAAGTAGCCGGATAACCGTCAAACACTTCTGTGTGGCGCTGGCTGGAGCCAGCACCCACCTTCATACCTATAGGGCGATTTCCATGAAAGACCCATTTTGTGCGGTTGTGACCGGCCAATCACTAATCACGCATGACATCCGCCTTGTTCAAGACGAACGCTTCGCGGAGGTTGAACGCTTCCTACGGCAAGGCGACATCGTCTTCACCAACTTCGAGTCGACGATTCTCGGCAAACATGGTGGTTGGCCGACCAAGGGCAAGTTCTTCGGCTACTCCACGGCTGAGGTGCTGGATGCATTGCAAGGCATCGGGTTCAACGCGCTTGCTCTAGCCAACAACCACGCATTCGATCTCGGCCCTTGCGGGGTTCTTGCGACGCTCGAGGAGGTCGAAGCGCGCGGCTTCCTGCATGCCGGAATCGGGGTTGACGAAACCGATGCCACGGAACTGGGCCGTCGCCATCTGGGAGCCCGCCAGGTCTCTCTTCTTGCAATGGATGCAGGCCCCGGCCCCGCCAACATGTATGCCGAGAACCGCACTGGCTCGCGTCCAGCTCGGCCTGGCGTCAACCGGCTCAAGACCGTTCGCAAGATCGGCGTACCGGACGGCCATTTCAGAAGGCTGGCAAGGCTCAGCGATCAATTGCAAAGCTCACACCTTGAAATCACCAACTACGCACAACCCGAGGACCCGCCCCATCTGGAGAGCCGGAAGGAGTTGAATTTCTATGGGACCCTGTTCACCCAGGCTGCTGACTTCAGACGCTTGATCGAGATCGATCCGCAGAGTGCGAATCTTCAGCTGTCCGCCATCCGGCACGCGGCTGCGCAAGGCGATTTTGTGATCGCCTATCTGCACCACCACCATTGGGAACCAGGTTGGCAGGACGTGCCGCGTTGGGTACAGGCCTTTGCCCGCACATGCATTGACGCCGGAGCAGACCTCTTCGTGAGCCACGGTGCACCCGTGCTTCAAGCGGTGGAAATCTACAACGGGTCGCCAATCTTCTACGGTCTCGGAAATTTCCTCTTTCACGTCCATGCGGATGAGAGCGAATGGGATCCTCCGGAAGTCTGGCAGAGCATTGTCGCCGCTTGCCGCTATGATGCGAACGGGATCCTCGAAGCCATAGACCTTCTGCCCGTCGTGATCGGCGAGGCAAATGGGCGCCATGGATGCCAAACGAGCGGATTGGTTCCTGTCCCAGCCGGCGGGCACGCGGCGCGAGATATTCTCGAGGGGTTCGCAAGCCGCTCGCGTTCCTTCGGCGCTGCAATCGAAATATCCGGGTACTCTGGTAGAATAGTTGTGCCGGCTGTGCGCAAATTTGGCTGACGATCAACGCAAAAACCTAGGGTCACTTAACCGAGAATGACCCTGTTGGAGCATCGAAGCCTTGTCGAAGCCGAAACGTTCGAATACTTGCTGGGCAGCGCCAAAGCCAAAGATCGGGCGCGACCCTCACCCCGCTGATCTTCACGTCGGCAGACAGATCGCGACGGTTCGCGTGCTGTCGAACGTATCCCAGGCTCAGCTTGCCCGATCGATAGGCGTCAGCTTTCAACAGCTCCAAAAATACGAGAACGCACGGAACCGGGTCAGTGCGTCCATGATCTACGAGATTGGCAAGTCCCTGGGCGTCCCCGTCAGTCGTTTTTTCGAAGGCCTCCCGGAGAATGGTGAGAGTGGCCGCGACGCTTTAGCTCTGCCGATCGATGAGCGCATGGACTTCATTGCCAGCGTAGAAGGTCGACACCTAATCGAGCACCTTATTCAATTGCCTCCGCGAGTGCGAGCCCGTGTATCGGCCCTTATCGCGGGTATCGGGGAAGTCATCGGCACATAATCCGGATCGAGCGCCGGCGTTCCTCATGACCCGATCTCGATCCAGGCTGGAGCGTGGTCGCTCGGCTTCTGCCAGCCACGTGTTTCGACATCCACGCCGGCGTTTCGGAGTCGGCCGGCAAGCGATGGGTTGAGCAGCAAATGGTCCATCCGCAGGCCGGAGCTGCGATCGTAGCCGCCGCGGTAAGAAAAATTCCAGTAGGTGTAGACGCCCTTTTCCGGGTGAATGCGCCGGACGGCATCGACCCAGCCATCCTGCAGCATCGCCGCATAGGCTTCCCGACTTTCCGGGAAATAGACGGCATCACCCAACCAACGCCTCGGTACGACCGCGTCGATGGGGGTCGGCACGACGTTGTAGTCGCCGCAAAGAATGGCTGGCGCTCCGTCCGAAAGCAGGACCTTGCTATAGCTGATCAGCCGCTCGAACCAGCGCAGCTTGTAGTCGAACTTCGGGCCAGGCGCGGGATTGCCGTTGGGCAGGTAAAGGCATCCGACGATCAACCCGTCAATCTCGGCTTCGATATAACGGCTGTGCGTGTCGTCCAGACCCCCTGGTAGGCCTCGCCGACGTTCGACCGGTTCGACGCCACGTGCAAGGATCGCCACCCCGTTATAGGACTTTTGGCCGTGCCAGATCGCGCCGTAGCCGGCCGCGCGGATCGCCTCGATCGGAAATTTCTGGTCGGATGTTTTCAGTTCCTGCAGGCAGACGATGTCGCTGGGGCTTTCAGCCAACCATCGCAGCAAGACGGGCAAGCGGCCATTGACACCGTTCACGTTGAAGGTGGCGATGCGAGTGATCCCCATATCCGAGGGCATCTACTTCTTGCCCAGCTTGCCTTCGACCTTCTTGCGACTGTTGCCGACCGACTTCACCGCCGACTTTACGGCATCCTTGCTGGCGCCGGTCTTGCCCGCCTCGTACCTCACTTCGTGGTTCTGCCCGCCGGCGACCTTGGCGCGATCCTGGTTGCGGCCACGCGTCGTTTGATTATTGGACATCTCTTCCTCCTGGTTTGCTGCTTCAATGCTTCACAACGCGACCGGACTCTCCGGGTTCAATCCCAGAACAACAAGAGATGTGGAAGTTGGAAAGAACGCGTCGACGGCTCCTTATCGTGAGGGTTGAGGAGGTGCAAAAGACCGCTCAAATTTCAACACGCCGTCTTGACCGACATTTTCGGTGCTCCCCAATCGTGTGCCATTGGGGCCACGAGGCCCGGCAAATCGGCGTCGCAGGGACGCTGCGCCGCTGCTTCGACCATGTTGCATTTCGGAGGATATGGCTATGAGAAGCCACGATTATTCCTCCTGCGCGCATCGGGGGCACAGTCGCTTGCTGATAGCACGAGCATGGACGTGTTGGAGCGAGGCATCGGCGCCTCGCTCTGCTCAAGGAACCTCTTGTCAGTCCGGATCATTTCTTCGAGAGGTAACCTACGTCCGAGGAATAGATGGCGACCGACAAGCTCTCAAAGTACAAAGCCAAGCGCGACTTCGAGCTTACGCATGAACCGAGCGGTAAGGAAGCGATCAAACCATCGAATCGGCGGCGGTTCGTCATCCAGAAACATGACGCCACTCGACTGCACTACGACTTGCGTCTCGAGCTGGATGGCGTGTTCAAATCTTGGGCTGTGACCCGCGGCCCGTCGCTTGATCCGCATGACAAGCGGCTTGCCGTCGAAGTGGAAGACCATCCGCTCGACTATGGCGATTTCGAAGGCACGATTCCGAAGGGGCAGTATGGCGGCGGCACGGTGATGCTGTGGGACCGCGGCTATTGGGAGCCAGAGGGAAAGAAGAGCCCCGAACAAGCACTCGCGAAAGGCGACTTCAAGTTCACGCTGGAAGGAGAGCGGCTGCATGGCAGCTTCGTGCTTGTGCGCATGGCCAACGACCGCGAGCGAGGCAAACGCACCAACTGGCTGCTGATCAAACATCGGGACGAGTTCTCGGTGGAAGATAATGGCGCCGCCGTATTGGAAGAGAACGACACCTCCGTGGCTTCCGGCCGCACAATGGAGGCGATTGCTTCCGGAAAAGGCCGCAAGCCCAAACCGTTCATGCTGCAGGTAAGCAAGGTGGAAGCCGATGCGGTGTGGGATAGCCGTACCGGGCTGGCGGCCCAGGAGCGCAAGGCAACACCTCACGGTAAGAAGAAGTCCCATGCGACCAGTCCTGTCGATCTGCCCGACTTCATTGCGCCGCAACTCTGCGAAACCCTTGCCCGTCCCCCATCGGGAAGCGGATGGCTGCACGAGATCAAGTTCGACGGCTATCGCATTCAGATGCGTGTTCTCGATGACGAGGCTACGCTGAAGACGCGGAAGGGTCTGGACTGGACGGCAAAATATCCTGCGATCGCACGCGCCGCCGGCGATCTGCCGGATGCGATCGTCGATGGCGAGATTTGCGCACTGGATGAGAATGGTGCTCCGGACTTCGCCGCCCTTCAGGCCGCGCTATCAGAAGGCAAGACCGACGCCCTAGTCTATTTCGCGTTCGATCTGCTGTTCGAAGGCGGCGAGGATTTGCGTGCGTTGCCGCTGTCGGAACGGAAGGCTCGCTTGCAGCAATTCTTATCCGACGCCGGCGACGACGCCCGCCTTCGTTTCGTTGAGCATTTCGAAACCGGCGGGGAGGCGGTGCTGCGCTCAGCCTGCAGACTGTCGCTGGAAGGCATCGTCTCGAAGCGCGCGGACGCGCCCTACATCTCCGGCCGCACCGAGTCGTGGGCGAAGTCCAAATGCCGCGCCGGCCATGAGGTGGTCATCGGCGCGTATGCGACGACCCATGGCAAATTCCGGTCACTTCTGGTCGGCGTCAACCGAGGCGACCATTTGGTCTATGTCGGACGCGTCGGCACGGGCTACGGCGCGGCGAAGGTCAAGGATCTGCTTCCAAAGCTGAAGGCGGTTGCGACCGCGAATTCGCCCTTCGCTGGTATCGGCGCACCGAAGAAGCAGCCCGGTGTCGTCTGGCTAAAACCAGAACTCGTGGCCGAAATCGAGTTCGCCGGCTGGACCTCGGACGGGCTTGTCCGTCAGGCAGCCTTCAAGGGGCTGCGGGAAGACAAGCCGGCCGCCGAAGTCGAAGCCGAAAAGCCGGCGTCGCCGAGCAAGACAGGGGTCCCCCAGCCGGCGACGCCAGCATCTTCGCAACCGTCCCGCCGCGGCGGCAAGGTCGATGTCATGGGCGTGCTGATTTCCAGTCCCGACAAGCCGCTATGGCCCGACGCCAACGATGGTAAGCCTGTTACCAAGGAGGATCTTGCCCGCTACTACGAGGCAGTCGGCGCGTGGCTGATCGAGCACATCCGCGGGCGGCCGTGCTCGATCATTCGGTCTCCGGATGGGATCGGTGGCGAGCAGTTCTTCCAGCGCCACGCCATGCCGGGAACGTCCAACCTGCTCGAACTCGTGACGGTATTCGGCGACAGAAAACCTTATCTGCAGATCGATCGTGTCGAAGGGCTCGCGGCGGTGGCCCAGATCGGTGCGGTTGAACTGCATCCCTGGAACTGCGAGCCACAGCAGCCGGAGCTGCCAGGCCGGCTGGTCTTCGACCTCGACCCGGGTCCCGACGTCCCTTTCTCCACGGTCGTGCGAGCGGCTAAGGAAATGCGCGAGCGCCTGGACCACCTCGGGCTCGTCAGCTTCTGCAAGACGACTGGAGGAAAGGGCCTGCATGTCGTGACGCCGCTCGCCGTCACCAAGCGTAGCAAGCTCACCTGGCCGGAGGCGAAGGGTTTCGCGCACGACGTCTGTCTGGCGATGGCGCGTGACAACCCTGAGCTCTACCTTATCAAAATGGCGAAGAACCAGCGTCACGGGCGCATCTTCCTCGACTATCTGCGCAATGACCGGATGGCTACGGCGGTGGCACCCCTGTCGCCGCGAGCGCGGCCCGGCGCGACCGTGTCGATGCCGCTCACCTGGACCCAGGTCAAAGCGGATCTCGATCCGAAGCGGTATACGCTGCGCACCGTGCCCGGCTTGCTGGCGAAGAGTACGGCTTGGCAGGATTATGCCGAAGGTCATCGTCCTCTGGAGCCAGCCATCAAACGGCTGGGAAAGACGATGAAGCAGGCCGCCTGATCAGGTCCCGCGGTCGGTCATGTCGAACACCGCCGCGTTGTCCTGCACCTCGCGCAGCCCCTTATACGACGCGTGCCGCAATTTTCCGTCGTCGCTCCAACCGCGAAATTCGATCTCGGCTATCAGCGCGGGCTGAGCGAAGACGAGATTCTCGCCCTTCAGGGGGACTGCCGGCTTGTGCGTCCTCAATCTGTCGAGGGCGTTTCGCAGTGAGGCGGCTTCCTTGCTGTTGAAGCCGGTCCCGACGGCGCCCACATAGACCCAATCGTTTCCGCGTTTCCCGGCAAGCAGCAGGCTACCGATCCCTCCACGGGCGGCCGCCGATAGCTCGTAACCGATTATCTTAAAGGTCTCACTCTGGATGCATTTGATCTTCAGCCAGTCGCCCGTGCGGCCGGACCGATAAGGCTGCTGGCGACGCTTCGCAATGATGCCTTCGAGGCCGGCGTGACAGACATGCTCGAGAAGGCCGGCGCCGTCGGCTTCGACTTCCTCGGAAAGCCGGATTGCTCCGTCGCCGCCCGCAACAATCAGATCCTCGAGCAGATGACGGCGCACGGCCAGCTCGGAACCGGTGAGGTCATGTCCGTCGAGATAGAGCAGGTCGAACACCATCATGACGGACTCGGTCGACGTTCGTTTGCCGCCACGTCCGCCAAGCGACCTTTGCAGTGCCCCGAAATCCGAGCGACCCTGAGGGTCCAGCACGACGGCTTCGCCGTCCAGGATGGCTGTGTGCACGCCGATCTTCTTGGCGGACGCCGCGATCGACGGAAACCTGTGTGTCCAGTCATGGCCGCCGCGCGTGAGGATGCGCACGTCCTGCCGATCGATATGGACAGCAAGGCGGTAGCCGTCCCATTTGACCTCGAAAAGCCAGTCCGGTCCGACTGGGACTTTCGGCTGCAGAAGGGCGAGGCAGGGCTCGATCCGCTCCGGCATCGGATCGAATGGCAAGTCGGGCTGATCAAGGTTGCGTTGCCGCAGGCGGCACGAGCGGACCGTTTGGCCGGATGGCGCGAGCAGCGTGGCTTCCGGTTTGGAAGAACCGCGCATCCTAGCGCTTGCCCGGACGGTTCTCCGCCTCGACGGACTTGCGCAAGGCATCCATGATATTGATGACGTTGTTGGGGGTTGCCTTGGGCTCTGCGCCCTTCGCCTTTGCCGGGCGCTTCGTCTTCTTGCGCTTGGCCTCGATGATCTCCAGCAGCTTGTCCTGAACCGGGTCAGACACGAGTTTGCTGTCCCAATGGCGGGTCTGCTTCTTGATAAACTGCTGGATCAGCGGCATCATCTCCGCGTCGGACTTCGCGCCGTCTATCGCCCCGAAGTAGGTTTCTTCGTCGCGAACCTCGTCGCCATAGCGCAGCGTCCACAAAACGATGCCTTTGCCGCGCGGCTCGAGCATGACGGCGCGTTCGCGGCGCGAGATCACCAAACGGGAAATGCCCACCATGTCCTCTGCTGCCATGGCATCCCGGATCACCGAGAAAGCCTCCTCGCCGACCGGATCGTTGGGCGACAGGTAGTACGGCGTATCGAGCCAGATCCACTCGATGGAATCGCGTGGCGAGAAGACGTCGATATCGATCGTCCGGGTGCTGTCGAGAGCGACGTTTTCGAGCTCCTCCTCCTCGAGGATAATGTAGTCGTTCTCGCCGCGCTGATAGCCTTTCACCTCATCCTCGCCCTGCACCTCCTTGCCGGTGACGGCATCGACATAGTGACTGACGACTCGGTTGTGGGTTTCGCGATTGAGCGTATGGAAGCGCACTTTTTCGCTGTCCGACGTTGCCGGCATCATCTGCACGGGGCAGGTCACCAATGAGAGCTTCAGATAGCCTTTCCAGTATGGACGGACTGCCATGACACCCTCCGATCAGGCGGCGCGTTTCGTGGTGGCCGCACGCTTTGGCTGGGGCTTCCGGTCATTGGTCGTCTTACCGGCGGCACGTTTCGGCTTCTCGCCTGCTCGCAGCCGGGCGCTTTGTCGCAAGGCTTCCAGCAGGTCGCTTTTCTTCGCAACCGGCGGCGCCTTCTTCTTGGGCAATGCCTTGCCCTCGATCTTTGCCTTCACCAGTTCGGCCACCGCCGCGTCATAACGGTCGTCGAAGCTCTTCGCGTCGAACGAACCCTTCTTGGTGTTGATGATGTGTTTGGCAAGATCCAGCATCTCGCCCTCAATCTTCATCTCGGGAATGTCGTCGAAGGCCTCCTTGGCGGAGCGAACCTCATAGTCGAAGTTCAGCGTTGTGCCGATCAGGCCTTTCCCATGGGGCCGGATCAAAACTGTGCGGAGCCGCCGGAACAACACCGTCCGCGCCAGCGCCGCGACTTTCGCCTGACGCATGCCGTCGCGGAGCAGCCTGAAAGCATCGGCGCCCATTTTGTCCGGCGCAAGGTAGTAGGGTTTGTCGAAATAAACGTCGTCGATCTCGTCGCAGGGCACGAAAGCCTCGATCTTGAGCGTCTTGTCGCTTTCCGGAACTGCCGCCGCAACTTCATCCGGCTCAAGGACGACGAAATCCCCGTTCTCTATCTCGTAACCCTTGACCTGGTCTTCCCGCTCGACCGGGTCGCCGGTCTCGCTGTCTACGAACTCCCGCCGGACCCGGTTGCCGGTATCGCGATTGAGCGTGTTGAAGGCGATGCGTTCGGACGTGGAGGCCGCGGTATAGAGCGCCACCGCGCAGGCAACTTCTCCAAACTTGATGTAACCCTTCCAGTTCGCACGCGCCGCAACCATGGGAACACACTCCAACACAACCTATACGAGTCAATAAAGAGACTCTTCGGCAGGAAGGTTCCGAGTCAAAATGAATCTTATTTCAAAGGGTTCCGATTCGACCAGGCGCTCATACCGACCGCTGCCAGTCAGACCTGGAGCAGTCGCGTTTCCACCAATCCAGAGTAAGTCGGCGGCGGGCACGTATCAGCTTCGAAACGCAAATTCGCCTTGGGTCCGCCCATCCCACACACGCACCTTGACGCTCCCGGTGGACGCGGTTCGAGCAGCGCGTCCTCCAGGCAAGTTCGATCGAGCCAGGCTATGCGCTTGTCCCGGCGCAGGACAGCCATCTGACGATCATGCTACGGCTCTGCATCGGCATTCGCCGCAATGGTCAGGATGGCGTAGGCCTCGGACCATTCGGGTGTTGCCGGCCGCCAGATTCGGCGAAATAGAACCTCCAAAACACGCAATTACTTGAAACCAATGGGAGGTACCAACATGCACCGCAGGACATTTCTGAATTCTTCCGCTGCCTTGATTGCCGTCACTCTTGCAGCACCGGCTCTGTTTACCGGCCAGGTCAGGGCGGACGCGATGGCCGATGCCACGGCGGTCGTGCAGAAGTATGCGCAAAAGGTCACGGCTTGGGACGGTCCGACCACCGGTCCGAAAGCGCAGCCGGGCAAGACCATCGTCGTTTTGGCTGGCGACCTCAAGAACGGCGGCATTCTCGGCGTCACCACCGGTGTCGAGGAAGCCGCCAAGGCGATCGGTTGGGAGGTCAAGGTGATCGACGGTGCCGGCTCGATCGGCGGCCGCACCGCCGCCTTCGGTCAGGCGATGGCGCTCAAGCCCAGCGGTATCGTGATCAACGGCTTCGATGCCGTCGAGCAGGCGCCGGCGCTGGAACAGGCGAAAGCAGCCGGCATTCCGCTGGTGTCCTGGCATGCCGGCCCGGTAATCGGACCCGATGAAAAAGACGGCGTCTTTGCCAACGTGTCGACCGACGCCATGCAGGTCTCCACTGCCGCCGCAGACTGGGCCTATGCCGACGCCAAGGGCAAGCCAGGCGTCGTCATCTTCACCGATTCGACCTATACCATTGCCATCGCCAAAGCCGACAAGATGAAGGCCGAAATCGATCGGCTGGGCGGCAAGGTGCTTGAGTATGTCGACACGCCGATCGCCGAGACCTCGCAGCGCATGCCGCAGCTGACGACGTCGCTGCTGCAGAAATACGGCGATGCCTGGACGCATTCGCCGGCCATCAACGACCTTTATTTCGATTTCATGGGGCCGTCTCTCGCGGCTGCCGGCAAGGCCGGCGCCGATGCGCCGATCAACGTCGCGGCCGGCGACGGTTCGGAATCGGCCTATCAGCGCATACGCGCCGGCCAGTTCCAGAAGGTGACGGTCGCCGAACCGCTGAACCTGCAGGGCTGGCAACTGGTCGACGAACTGAACCGCGCCATCGCCGGCAAGAAATGGTCGGGGTATCTGTCGCCATTGCATGTCGTGACGGCCGACAATGTCGAGTTCGACGGCGGCCCCAACAATTCGTTTGACCCCGCCAACGGCTACCGCGACGAGTACAAGAAAATCTGGGGCAAGTAAGCCCGCGTGGCGCGGGCGCGTCAGGCATGCGCCCGCAAGCCCGCTGCTGCTGCAAACGAACACAGGCCAGTTCAACAAAACGCGCGGGCGATGCCGCCCGCGCCACGACAACATTGACGCAGGAGCCTGCCAATGATCATTCGCTACGCCCTCTTCGAAGGTGAAATCCACGTTGGTCGCGAGGAAGAATTCCGGCGCTTCGTCAAGGAGCGGCTGGTGCCCCTGTGGACGCAATTTCCGGGCGCGCAAGAAGTGCGCGTGATGGACGGCAAGGAGCGTGACGAGGGCGCGCCGGGCTATGCCATGGCGCTCGCCATACGCTATCGCGACATGGACACTTGCAACAAGGCGCTGGAGTCAGACGTTCGCTTCCAGAGCCGCGAGGTGACCCGTGATCTTCTGACGATGTTCACAGGTCGCGTCCACCATCATGTGTTCGAGGCAAACGAATACGGGCCTGGCTCGGCCGCATCGATTCTGGCGGACGTCCGCTAGATCCGCTGGCGCTGACCGCTCCATTCGCGACCGTGGCCACGCGCCAGGTCTCTCCTTCGTCATCGCCGCTTGGATGATGGCGGTTGGCCTGTTCGTCGTGCTCGAATATTGACGATGCTATCCAATCGCCATCCCAAATTCTGTCCAAATCGGTTCGGCTGAGCGAGCATCGAATGCGCTGCCCATGTCAACTCATGAGGGCCGGCAACCATCGTCGCTCTTTTTCAATCCGGAACTGAGCGCTGCACCACCAGTCGAGTGGACAAGGTTTGGCTGCTGTACAGTGCTTCGGGCCTGTGACGATCCGTTGCCTATAGAAGCGCACGTAGCCGTGCCATGTCAAAGGCTGGCGAAGCGATCGCGAATGGGGACACATGTGTCGCCGAGAACCTCGCGACACATGATCTTGGCAGGGGCGACGTCCAGGCGCGCATCGACGATGCCTTCTTTGAAGGTGCAATACGAAAGCGGCAGGCGAAAGCCGGCTCGGTGACGGGTGCGACTTAGAATCGGTTAGGTGCAAACGGCGCAAGCGAGCGACCGACCGATCGATCCATGGCAAAATCTGCAACGAGCCGGGCAGTAACTGCTGCTAGGGTGAGCCCGAGGTGACCATGGCCGAAGGCGTAGATGACGTTCGGATTACGCGCCGATGGGCCGATCACGGGTCGGGAATCCGGCAACGACGGCCGGAAGCCCAGCCATTGCGAGGATGGCTGGCCGAGCGTCGGAAAGAACTGGCGCACGCCTCGGTCGAGCAACGCCAGCCGGCGCGGATTGGGTGGCGAGGCCGGCCGGCCAAGCTCAACCGTGCCGGCCACGCGCAGCCGGCCTGCCATCGGGGTCATGTAGAAGCCGAGATCGACCGGACACACCGGCCGCGTCAGCAGCGGCGTCTCGACCGGGAACTCCAGGTGATAGCCGCGCTCGGTCTCCAGCGGGATGCTGTCGCCGGCCTGCGCGGCCAGCGGCCGCGAGAAGGCGCCGGCGGCAATCACCGCCTTTTTCGCTCGGACCCGCAAGCCGGGGCCGCTGAGTTCGACACCGCCGTCATCGGCCCGCAGTCCTGCGACCTCGGCGCGTTGCAGCACGGCACCTCGGCTTGTTGCCGCTTTGAGGAGCCGCGTCATCATCGCTTGGGGATCGGTCAGGTTCATCGACTGCGGAAAGAACAGTCCTCCATCCGCCACCGCCGGCAGGTTCGGTTCCAATGCCGCCACTTCCTGCGGCGTTAGCACCGCTTGGTCGACGCTGAAATCGGCGCGCAGCGAGCGGCTCGGAGCACCCTCGGCAAGGTCGCCCGGACGGCGATAGAGATAGAGGCAGCCCTTGCGGCGCAAAAGGTCGCCGGCGTCAGCCTCGGCGGCCATCTCCTCCCAGGTCGGCAGCGCGTCCGCCAGAAGGCCCGCCATCGCCAAGGCGTTGGCGCGCGTGGCCAACGGCAGCGACTGGCGTACGAACCGGATTAGCCATGGCGCCAGATGCAGAAGCGCCGTCCAGCGCAGCGAGAACGGACTATCGGAATCGAGCAGCAGCTTCGGCAGGGCACGCAGAACGCCCGGATTGCCGACCGGCATGCAGGCATATTCGGCCAGCGTCCCGGCATTGCCAAACGAGGCGCCCGAGCCCGGTTCGTTGGGGTCGATGAGCAGCACCTCGCGGCCTTCCGCCGCAAGGCGCAACGCCGTCGCCAGTCCGATCACGCCTGCCCCGACAACGGCGATCTCGACGCTTTCATGTGTCACTGGCTGCTTCCCGAAATCACACAAAACCCGGCAGTTGCAGATGGCCCGCCGACAAAAGCTCGGCCATGCTCGCCAGAGCGGTGCGCAAATCCTCTTGCGAGCGTGCGGCGCCCACATTAATGCGCACGCCGTGCTGCACCGGCTCGCGGCCGACCGCGAAGGCATCGCCCGGCAGCACGGCGACGCCGCGCTCCAGGCAGGTGCGGGCAAAGCCGGCACCGCGCCAGGGTTCGGGCAGCCGCAGCCATGCATGGGTGGCGCTCGGCTGGCTCTGGACGTCGTAGCGGCCGAGGATTTCGCTCAATATGGCCTGGCGCTGCCGCAGTTCCTGTTTCTGCACCTCGATGATGCGCTGGGCCGAGCCATCCTCGATCAACCGCGCCCCGATCAGCGCCGTCAGCGGACTAATGCTCCAGCAATTGATGCGCAGCGCCGCCGCGACCTGGCCGGCAATGGCGCGTGGCGCGATGACGAAGCCGAGCCTGAGGCCAGGCGCCAGGCATTTCGACAGCGCGCCGATATGCACCGTCAGCTCCGGCTCCAGGCTCGCGAAGGAGGGCAAGGCATCATCGGCCAGCGGCCGGTAGACGTCGTCCTCGATGATCAGGACGTTGTGGCGGCGCGCCACCGCCGCGAGTTCACGGCGGCGCTGTTCCGAGAGCGTGATCGTGGTGGGATTGTGCAGCGTCGGCACCAGGAACACCGCGCGAGGCCGAAGCTGCGCGCAGGCGGCCTCGAAGGCATCGGGCCGCATGCCGCCGCGATCCATGGCGACGCCGCGCAAATCCAGCCCATGCACGCGGCAGAGCGCGTTGATTCCCTGGTAGGTCACCTCGTCCGCCAGCACCACCTCACCTTGCCTCGTCACCGCGCCAAGCAGGCAATCGAGCCCATGCTGGGCGCCCGCCGCCAACACGACGCGGCCGGGGTCGCCCTCGCCCGCGGCCGGTTTCAGCCAGTCGGCGATCGCCACGCGCGCCCACAGCGGCCCCTCTGGCGGGTGATAGTCCTGCAGCGAGGCGTAGTGCCGGTCCTTGGACAAGCGCGGCAGAAGGGCGGCGACCGCATCGAGATAGGCCGAGGTCGCCGGCCGGTTGACGGAGAGGTCGATGATGCCGCTCTGCTCGCTCGGCGCCGAGACGAAGCCCGGCCGCTCACCGGAGTCGCGCGCGGCCACCGTCGTGCCCCGCCCCGGCCGCGCTTCGAGCAGCCCCCGCTCCTGCAGCGTCGACAGCGCCCGCGTCACCGTGGTGACGTTGATGCCCAGTGCCCGTGCTATGTCGCGCTGCGGCGGCAGCCGGTCGCCCACCGCCAGCGTGCCGGCGGCGATGCGCTCGGCGATCGCGTCGGCAAGACGGCGATAGACCGGGCTTTCATCCGTGGCGAGACGAAGGTCTTCAAGCATGCGGGAATTCGACTGCGGGTGACATGTATGGCGCATCTAGCATAAGACAATATCTCATACAATAGAGCTTGTCTGACGCGAAGCTGCAAATCTCCTAGCACATTATCACTCAAGCATGCGAAAACCAGCTTGACGAACAAACTTGTGTGCATCTATGGTCGAGTCGAGATCAGTTGTGTGATCATACAAGTTGGATGGTGCGTTTTTGAGGCGCGCTAATTCGGGAGGACGAGGCATGGTTCGCAAATCGCACCTCGAATCGGTCGGCCGAGCCAAGGATTGCGCACGATGAACGTAGGCCAGGCCGCCGCGCTCACGCCGGCATCGCGGACCAGTTCCGGTGGCCCGGACTTCGTCGAATTTCGCGACGTTGAGAAATCCTACGACGGCCGCGCCTTCGCGGTGACGCGGATGAACCTCAGCGTCGCGCGTGGCGAGTTCCTGACCCTGCTCGGCCCTTCCGGATCGGGCAAGACGACGACGCTCAACATGCTGGCCGGTTTCGAGCGGCCGACGCATGGCACGATAATGCTGGAGGGGCGGCCGGTTGACCGTTTGCCGCCTTACCAGCGCAACATCGGCATGGTGTTTCAGAACTACGCGCTGTTCCCGCATATGAGCGTGGAGGAGAACGTCGCCTTCCCGCTCTCCGTCCGCCAGCTCGGCAGGTCCGACATCGCTACGCGAGTCGGCCGCGCACTCGACATGGTGCGGCTGAAGCAGTTCGGCGACCGCAAGCCGGCGCAGCTTTCCGGCGGCCAGCAGCAGCGCGTGGCGCTGGCGCGTGCGCTGGTGTTCGAACCGAGCCTGGTGCTGATGGACGAGCCGCTCGGCGCGCTCGACAAGAAACTGCGCGAGCACATGCAGCTCGAAATCAAGCACATTCACACCATGCTCGGCGTGACCGTCGTCTACGTCACGCACGACCAGAGCGAGGCACTGACCATGTCGGACCGCGTCGCCGTGTTCAACGATGGCGGCATCGCCCAGCTCGGCTCTCCAGACGAGCTCTACAATCAGCCGCGCAATTCCTTCGTGGCGAGCTTCATCGGCGAGAACAACACGCTGGAAGGCGTGGTCGAGGCCATCTCGGGCAAGGAATGCCGCGTCAGACTGATTGGTGGCGGCGACGTCACCGCACTCGCCGTCGACGTCGCGGAAGGCGATGTCTGCCATGTCGCCGTCCGGCCCGAGCGGCTGCGGCTCGGAACCGCTGCCGAGGGCGAGAACGCGCTGGCCGCATCCGTCGACGGCCGCATCTATCTCGGCGACCATCTGCGGCTGCTCGCCAGATTGCCCAACGACCAGGTGCTGACCGTCAAGGTCGACACCGAAGCGGCGATGGCGAACGGACAGGCTGTCACGGTCTGTTGCGCGCCCAATGATTGCCGCGCCTTTAAGGCCGATGCCGGACGACCGATTCCAACTTAAAACAGGGGAAAACACAATGAAACATCAGAGGATAAGTCTGCTCGCTTTGGCCGCCGCCACCGCCTGCATCACCATCGCTCAAGCAGCCCTTGCCGATGAATTGTCGATCATGGCCAGCGGCGGCGCCTGGCAGGACGCACAGCGCAAGGCCTGGTTCGAGCCCTTCAGCAAGGAGACGGGCACCAAGATACTCGAACAGGAATATCTCGGCGACCTCGGCAAGGTTAAAGCCATGGTCGAGACCGGCAACGTGCCGATCGATCTGGTGACGGTCGAAACCGCGACCGTGCTGCAGGGCTGCGATGCAGGCATATTGGAGCGCCTCGATTATTCCAAGATCGGCCCGCGCGAGAAATTCATCGAGGGCTCGGCTCTCGATTGCGGTGTCGGCCTCGATGCCTACGGCGACATCCTCGCCTATGACCCCACTGTGCTCAAGGACGCGCCGGCCTCTGTGCTCGACCTTTTCGACACCAAGAACTTCCCGGGCAAGCGCGCCATGCGCAAATTCCCGGCGCAGAACCTCGAATGGGCCCTGATGGCCGACGGCGTCGCGCCTGCTGACGTCTACCAGGTGTTGGCGACATCAGAGGGCGTCGACCGCGCCTTCAAGAAGCTCGACACCATAAAGAAGGACATCGTCTGGTGGGATGCCGGCGCGCAGCCGGCTCAGTTGCTCGCCTCGCAGGAAGTGGTGATGACCACGGCCTGGAACGGCCGCATCCAGAACGCAATCGACACCGACAAGAAGCCCTTCAAAATCGTTTGGAACAACCAAATCCTCGAATACGACATGATCGCCATTCCCAAGGGCGCCAAGAACCCGGACGCCGCGTACAAATACCTGGCCTATATCTCGACGCCGGAAAACAACGCCAAGCTCGCCAGCTTCATCACCTACGGGCCGGTGCGCACTGATGCGGCGTCCTTCGTAGCGGCCGACGCCTTGCCGAAACTGCCCAACGCGCCCGACCACCTGGCCGGCGCCTACCTCGTCGCGGATACCGAGTTCTGGGGCGACTATGGCGAGGATCTGGTCAAGCGCTTCAACGCCTGGCTGGCGCAGTAGGCGCTGATGTCGGCGCTGCAGCCCAGCGAACTCGACCGGCCCGCGCTGGCCCGCGGCCGGTCAGCCGCCGACGCCGAGTCCAGGTCGGTGTCGGCCGCGATCCGGCGCGCCGAATTCGGCGACCGGCTGCGCACGCTGGCGCTGGCCGCACCCTTGCTGCTGCTTCTGGGGCTGAGCTTCGGAATTCCGATCGTGCTTCTGCTGTCGCGCGCAATCTACGACCCGACTATCGCCAACGCCTTGCCGCAAACCAGCCAGGTGCTCGGCGCTTGGAACGGCGAGGGCCTGCCCGCCGATGCCGCCTTCACGGCATTGGCGGCGGACCTCAGGGACAACCAGGCTAAGGGCACCACCTACGAGCTGGCCAAAGCCCTCAACACCCGCTTGCCCGGTGCGCGCAGCCAGGTGCTGAAGACGGTGCGCCAGCTTGAAGCCGCCGGCGACAAGCCGCGATTGGAGATCATGAAGGGAGTGCCGTTCTGGTCGGCGCCGACGACATGGCCGGCTATTCGTAACGGCACCCATTCGATCACCTCGTTCTATCTGCTCAGCGCGCTCGACCTGCGCTGGAACCCCTATGGCGGCATCGAACGCGTTCCGCCCGAACAGGCGATCTTCCTGCAGGTGTTCCTGCGGACCTTTTTTGTCGCCGCAGCGGTGACGCTCGCGACCTTGCTGCTCGGCTTTCCGCTTGCTTATCTCATAGCAAACGTTCCCAAGGGGCTTGCCGCCATCCTGATCGTCGCCGTGCTGTTGCCATTCTGGACGTCGATCCTGGTACGCACCGCCGCCTGGACGGTGCTGCTGCAGAAATTCGGCCTAGTCAACGATCTGCTGCTATGGCTGGGATTTGCTTCCGAGCGTCTTGATTTGATGTACAGCCGCATCGGCCTGATCATCGCCATGACGCATATCCAGCTGCCCTTCACGCTGCTGCCGATCTACTCCGTCATGCGCACCATCGCGCCTTCGCAGATGAAGGCCGCCTATTCGCTGGGCGCAAAACCCTTTACCGCCTTCCGCCGCGTCTACTTTCCCCAGGTTTTGCCGGGCGTGATGGCAGGCTGCCTGCTCACCTTCATCTTGTGCCTGGGCTACTACATTACCCCGGCGCTCATCGGCGGCGCTAGCGATCAGCTGATTAGCAATTTCATCGCCAACTACGTCAATGTCGAACTGAACTGGGAAATGGCGGCCGCACTCTCCTTCATCCTGCTGGTCTTCACCCTGGGTCTGTTCGGTATCTTCGCCCGCGTCCTCGGCCTCAATCGCCTGAAGATGGTGTAGCCATGCTTTTGTCTCCCTATCCCAATGCTGGCGAACGGATCCGCGTCGCGTTGTTGTGGCTGTGGTGCGGGCTGGTCATTCTATTCCTGCTGGTGCCGATCTTGATCCCGGTGCCGCTCTCCTTCAACAGCGGCGCGTTCTTCATCTTCCCGCTCGAAGGGCTTTCGACGCGCTGGTACGAGGTGGTGCTGGGCACGCAACGCTGGCAGTCGGCGATCGGCAACAGCCTGCTCGTTGCCCTCGGCACAACGGTGAGCGCTACGATGCTTGGCACACTGACGGCCATCGCGCTGTCCAACGAGAAATTCCCCGGGCGCCACATCATCATGCCGCTGCTGCTGTCACCGCTAATCGTGCCCGTGGTCATCACCGCCGTCGGCTCGTATCTGTTCTACGCCCGCGTCGGCCTTGCCAGCACCTATGCCGGCATCATCTTGGCGCACACTGCGCTCGCCAGCCCTTTCGTGGTGGTGACGGTGGGCGCCAGCCTGACCGGCTTCGACCGTAACCTGATGCGCGCCGCCGCCATTTCGGGCGCCAGGCCGCTGACCTCGTTCTTCCGTGTCATGCTGCCGCTGATCCTGCCCGGCGTTCTCTCGGGCGCCGCCTTCGCCTTCGTCACCTCCTTCGACGAGGTGGTCGTGGTACAGTTCCTGGCCAGTGCCGGCCAGCGCACCATGCCGCTCGAAATGTTCATTGGTCTTCGCGAAAAGCTCTCTCCGGCGATCACTGCGGCCGCGACGCTGATGATGGCGCTGTCGATCGTGCTTCTGGTGGTGGCAAACCTGCTCGCCCGGCGCGGAGCGCCGTCTAGGGTGGGCCCCTAACCACCGTCATCTGCTGTGCTCGCCTTGAATTTAGCCCGCTTCGGGCCATTTCGGTTGCTCCGATGGCCTTGGCCAAGCTGAAGCCGTCCGAGGCCTTGGCCAGCAACATTGCAGTTTGACCTGTCAGCCTTTTTTTGCCGAAGTTGGATAGGTCAGGTCGCCTGTTCTTGAATAGCTTCTGAACGACGCAGCCATTTTGTCGCGTTCTACCGCCACCGTCGAGGTGGTGATACGCCAGCCGACGCGCCCCCTCCTTTTTTCTGGTGGGCGCCTTGCTGATCTGCCGATGATAGGTGGGGCGGCCTTGGTATCAATCCGACAATCGGATGGCTGCTTCGAGCATATCCGAGCGGTCGTGCTCTGGATCGCCGCCAATATGCAACCTGACCTTACGATGTGGGTCTCGCTCCAGCGCGTTGCTCTAATCTTCTGTCACCTGGATTTCTCGCTGCTTTTGCGTTTTGCCCGATCCGTGATCGATTCGCGACGGCAGGTGCTGCTCATTTTTGACCTCAGCCCCGGGCGGTTCCCGCCGCTTAGGAAAAGGCCCATTCTGGATCGCCTGGGGCAATCGTTCGCTCCCGCAGCTGTGAGCCAAGTTCAATCCAGGACGGATCAGCAACGAAACTGCTCAGACCTCCACAGGCATCAGCAAAAGACATATCGCCGAAGCGGTCGATGACCTCTCTGATTTCGCCTATGCCCTTTCGGATTGAGTCGAATGGATCCTCATCGCATTCAATGACGCGATGCCCCCAAGCTCCTGGCACATCATCGCTCGCGAGAGCGCGTCGAAGGTCCGCATCCATGTCTGCGGTCTCTAGAGCCCGACAAACGACGTAGCGCATGAGGGGATAGTAGACTGGCTGGTGGCTGCCTCCAAGCGCACGCACGCCGGGCAGGATCGACAGGACCAGAAACATGAGGAGCAGATTCGGTACAAGGCTGCGGTTCGCCAGCCGCTCAATGATATCGGGAGCCGCGAAGCGAGCTACCTTCGTTCTGGACGCCAGATTGATGAGTTCTCCACCCACCATGCGCAGCGGCAGGCGCTTTCCGTTTTCATAGTACCAAAAGAAGTCGGTACCGCGCGCGAGCCAGCCACCCCAGGGGCCAGCGGCCAGCCTGTCGATCTCGTCGAGGATATTCAAAGCCAGCTTTGGGGTCTCCAGCAACCTCGTACGCAGCCAGGAACCCTCGTCTGATAGGTGGTCTGACACTAGATCGGCAACATCCTCATCGTCAATTTGCAAAAAGGCAAAGCTCTCTCCGAACAGTTTTGGCCAGAGTATGCGATTGGCTGCCTTGATGGCATGCGCAGGCCGCTCGAACTGCGTCTTCGGCAGAAGACTGCGAAGCAGGGCGAGGGCGTCACCCTCGGCATTTGGCCCCGTCGGCACCAGTTCGAACCGGTATGATCCTGGCCCGGTCAGAAGGCTGTATCCGATCATCCGGCTTCGGCTGAGACCGAAGACGTTGACCGGCTTCCCGTCAAGCGTGATCCAGCCTGGCCCCTTGCGGGGCTTTTCAACGAGACTCACGGTTGAAACGGCATAGGAAACATAGGTAGGGCAGCCATGCGCCGAGAGGCCAAGCAGGCTGAAGATGTGGGTGTAATAGGCTTCAGGCTCCATGAGGAGAAACAAATGTGGGCCAGTCTGTATCACGCGGCGTTGTTCTAGATCTTTGCAGATTTGGGACACGGCGTTGATCGGCAATCCGTTCCGCGTTCCCGCATTCCTGATCGTATCGAGCAGCTTGGCAAACGCGCGGCTGCGAATTTCGCCTTCCGGCTTCTGGGCAGGCGCTTCGAACAAGTGGGATGCATAATCGCGAAGTGGACGGCAATGATAGGAGCGCGTCCAAGGATAGAGCGTTGCCAAAGAGTCCAGCACCGCCTGCTTAGCGTCTGTGTCCGTCGCTAGCTCGTCCACCTCACGGATCATCCTTTCGCTGCGCGATGCCGATGCTCAATGCAGGAATGCTGAGAAGGAGGACCACGCCGAATCCGAAGAAGATTGTCGAAGGAAATACGCTGCCGCCCAAAACGCCAGCGATGCTGAATATGACCAGTCCCAGCGCGACGGCGAGACTGTGCATAGCGCCCTTGGCCCTGCCCAATACGTTGTCAGGCATACGCGACTGCAGTGTGACCTCGACGCTCACCCGGCCCAGATTGTAGAGAAACCCGAGCGTGGCGAAGACGATCAATGTCCAAGGCGCGCGCACAGACATCAACGACATCAACGCGAGCGCCGTTGAGGCCAAAAGCATGGGGTGCAGTATAGGACCACTTGCCGCTCGTGTCAGCCTGACGAGAACAGCCGCCCCAATAATTGAACCAGCCGACCACGCGGCCTCAAGGTGGCCGAAATCGGCGACGGTGCCTTGCTGCTCTTCCAAGACGAAGCTTGATCCCATCACCGTGACCAGCACCGCGCCTCCATAGAGAAGGGCATAGGCGGCAAACAGACGAAGGAGATGCTTGTCCAAGTTCGGTCCCAGGTCTTTGGCCGTTCTGACACCCTGCGGGAAGAGGCCCGGCCGCATCCACGAGAGTGAGCCGGCTGAAACGAGGAACAACACGGCGAGCACCATGAACGCCAGGGCAGGGGAGCGCCCACCCAGCAACGACCCGGCTAGCAACGCTGCGCCGAGGCTGCCAAACTGCATGATGAAGAAGATGACGGAATTCGATGCCGCAAGTTCGGCGCCTCGCGTCATGAGCGGGATCATTGCTTGCGAGGCGGTCAGTGCGACACGATCGCAAATAGAAAAGAGCGCTGCTGACACGCAGAGTGTGAAAAAAGCGTCCAGATACAGGAGCGTACAAGCCGTGGTGAGCAAGATGGCAAAGCGACCAAGGTCGGCCGCGATGTTCAAGCGCCGTCGGTCAAACCGGTCCGCTGCCAGGCCGGCCAGAGGACTTGCGACGAATTCGACAACACTGACGGTCGCAACCACTGTCGCCACGCCGGCGCTTCCGTAGCCTGCTGCGACAACAGTCCAGGCGGATGCGATGTAATAGCCATTGCGTCCGACTGCCGCCGATAGCGTGCTGGCCAGGAATCCAAGCCATAGCCGGGAGCGGATGCTTGATCTGTGGTCGGCGTGAATTTGAATTGCATTTGACAAGGGCTGCGCATCCTATTGGCGCTTGTCATACCCACTGCCTAGATTGCCGCTTAACAATCACGCTCGTTTTTTCAGTTCGTTGCTGAATTCAGTGCAGGTGTTGAATCAAACTCTGGACCAGCGGCGGTATTCCTTCGGACTGGCGCCAAACGCCCGTTTGAAGGCGATCGTGAAATGGCTTGAGCTGCCGAACCCGCATTCCAGCGCGATCTCCGTCGCAGACATATTGGTCGATCGCAGCATGTCGGCGGAGTGATCCAGTCGACGCCGTGCGATGAACGCGTGTGGCGTCATTCCGGTAGACTGCTTGAAAGCCCTGCTGAAATGGAAACGACTGACACCTACTTCCTTTGCCAGATCGGCGAGCGTCGGTGTCTCGTCCCATGAGGACTCGATCATCGCGATCGCCCGTTTGAGATCGAAGGCTGACAACCCGCCTTTCGCCGGCTCATGATAGTGGCCGTTGCGCCTGACCATCTGAATGAGCAATTGCATGGCCTGGCTCTCGACCATCGTCGCGCTGATCGGATCGGGTTGTCTGAGCTCGATGGCGATCCGTTGCAAAGCCATTTCCACCGTGCTGTCGCGAAACCCGATCGCAGCCGGCAGGTCTCCTGAGCGATGACGCACCATCCCGCCGAATGCCTCGTCGGTGAAGCCTTTTGCAATCGAGACGAGCAGGTAGGCGGCCGTCGGTTCTCCCTCGTCCCACCCCTTCCAATCGCAGCCGGCAGGCATATGGATTACCGAACCAGCCCGCCGTGGCGAAAACGAGATCCGACGCCCGTCGACGAAATCCTCTCCGCGGCTTGCCGCCCCTTTCAGGTTCATCAGGAATATGTGGCCTGGGAACGAAATTGCTGTTTCCTGGCGCTCCAGACCAGTTCTCCTGATCAAGTCCGCCCGTATGTTGCCCCAACTCTCATGTTGGTGTGTAAGCGTCTGGTGCTGTGAACGGCGGATCTTGTTCGGATCGAGGCAAGGGGTGTCCACGGATGGCAGCAGCCTTCATACTAAGAGTAGCCCGCCCTCCCGTGTTTTGCCTAACCAGAGGTTGCTGGACAAATCACAACTAACTCAGGATTGGCAGAAGATGTGACTTTAGTAAAAAAATGGCAATCGTAGGAAAGCCGCTCGTATTCAGCAGGCCTACCAGTACCCCGGCCAAGATTCGAATCGATCCGAAACATTAGATCACTCTTAATTGAGTGGAGTTTTCCCATCGAGGTCTTGGCATCTCACCAAAGCAACGGTGCGGGAGGCATAGTGCGATGCGAGGACTCAACGACTTCCTGGCCGAGTGCGATCAAGGACCACGGATCAACCAGCTGGCAGGCTTTTTCGCGGCAACCGCAGCAGGTAAAAGCGGGATGCCAGTTCGCAAGCCTCAGGCCGACCCACGCCTCCTGCCCAACGACGAACTCCTGCGAGATCTCGTCCGCCTGCACGCCGCCCGGCAAGGTTTTTTCGACCAGCACTATCACGGCAGCATTCCCTACAGACTGGAAGAGGAGTGCCGGATGGCCTACGCGGTGCTGAACTATGCCCGGCGCCGGGGTGCTGCGCTGTCGCTGTATAGTCTCGGAACGGCGGAAGGCACGATGGCCAGAACACTGTCCGAATTTTCGGATGGGCAGATTCTTTCGCTGTCCTGCAGCCCGAACCCCGAGAACTACAAATCCTTCATGGCCTATGGCGAACCGGCCCACGCCGAATTCTTCGTCGGCCCGTTCCACCGGTTGACCAAGGATGCGCTCGGATCGGATCGGCGGCTGACGAAATTCACGGGAGGCTTCGACGTCATCCTGGAGGACACAACCTTCCAGATGTATTCGCCTAACAGGCCCAAGCAGATCGAATTCGTGACCCAGCACCTCAAGCACGGCGGCATCTTCGTCTTCGTCGAAAAATTCAGGGCGGCCGATGAAAGCGACTACCAGCGTCGAGAGTACCAGAAGGATTATGGCTTCAAGGCGAGGTACTTTCCCCCGGACGAAATCGCAAAAAAGAAGACGGACGTCCTCGGGACCATGTTCAACAATGAGGTGACGCTGGCAGAGATGGCGCGCTCCGTAGGTGCGCATTTCAGGTACTGCACGATGACGTGGAACAGCGGCAATTTCTGCAGCCTTGCTGCGAGCAACAGCAAGGAAAATCTCGACCTCTACGCTTCACAGATGTCGGCGCCCGCCATTCCGCATGAGTATGTCTACGAAACCAGCGTATCTGACGCAGCGACGATCGCCATCACTGACAATCTGATCTGACGCAGCCATGGGGTGGCCGCCGCGCCGAGGCTCCAGGCGGGCAGGCGACACAGTTGAGCCGCCTGCGTGTCACCCGTCCGCAATGCGGATCCGATCGCATGCGGTGAGACAGGCGCCTCCTGCGGCGATGGTCACGAAGCTCAAGGGACATGACGCGGAACGGGAACGCCATCCAGTTGCTGACCTACGCTTTTGCGGCCATGGATCACGGCAGCTTGCGTCAGGCAGCAAGAGCCCTGAGAGTCCAGGAATCCTCGGTCAGCCGCAACGTCGTCAAACTCGAACAGCTTCTCGACATGCAGTTGTTCGAGCGCGATGTGCGCGGCGTTCGCTTGACGAAGACAGGCCGCGCCTGGATCGAAATCGTGCGGGCGCACTACGACGGCCTGCTTGATGCTTTCGCCGAGCGTGTGCGCGATAACAACGATGCCAAGACACTCAGGATTGGGCTGTGCTGGGTGACAGGAGGAGAATTCCTCAAACGCCTCATCGAGCGTTTCGGCAAGCTGTACCCGGACATAAGGCTGACCATTGAGAATGTCCCATCGGGCCAGTGCCTTTCTGCGATACGCCGCAGGCGCTTCGACCTTGTGTTCACACATCACATTGGCACCGCCAAATTCTGCAGCAGCGAAGTGTTCTGGCAAGAGCGCCTCTTCGTGCTCCTGCCGTCCTGTCATTCTCTTGTCGAGAGGCCGGTGCTCAGATGGTCCGACCTCGCGGACATGCCTCTGCTTGTCCCGGTCGGGCTAGAAGGGCCGCCGTCGGACCTGTGCCTGCTCGAACGCATCGCGGCCGGTGGCGGGCCTGCCGTTCATACTTGTCGCGCGAACCAGGCGACGGTCATCTTCCAGGTGGGACTGGGGCAAGGCGTCACTTTGGCCGAGGCGAGCTATGCCAGAACAGTCGCCACCGATTCTGCCCTGTGGAAGCCGCTTCGCGGGAAAAACAGCGTCAGTTCGATCAAGGGCGTGTGGCTAGGATCAAATCCAAAGCGTGCCGTCCTCCGGTTCGTCGGGCTCGCCAAGAACATGGCGGAGGGAAGTCCAAGAGGGCGACGCGCGAAACCTTCAAGGGTTATTCCGGGAGCTACGCCCACTAGCCGAAATGCGACTTGAGTCGCAGGCCGCCGATGAGACTGCGTGGCGGCAGCATAACGGAACGAACGTCTTGTTTCTGGAAGCGGTGTCGTGGGGGCCGTACAACTGATGCCGGGCGCTTGGGAGGCGACCAAGCCACGTCGACCGAGACGTCTTAGCCTGCTTGGCGTAACTGCAACGTTCAGCGCCCATAGATACGGTTCCGCAACCTCACATTACAATCGCGGTCGGGCTACTTGATTTTCTCGCTGAGCCGCATCGATGGATGCCCGCTCCCCATCCGCAGACGGTTCACCTCCCGGGTGAACTCGTCGCAGCCTGCTTGAACAGAGTGGGACCCAAGCCGTTGGCCAGACGAAGCTCCCGGTTTCCCGGTTCCAGAGCCTTCATCTTCTCCAGGACGCCCCCGGAAATGCCCGGTCGCCGAACCGTTGTTCACTCGGTTTGAGCGCCGAGCACCTGATCTTGGCTGCTATCGAGGAAACGGTCCCCATCGGGGGGTATGTTCGGCTTCGTGGCTAAAACAAGCCGCACCGCTGGGCGCGGACTTCAGATGAAAATTGTTCGTTGTTTTGCTGGTATAGCTCGACGGTCTCACGAGTTGGAGCCTCCGGCAAACCCGGTGCGGTTCAAAGCCCCCTTGGCGGTGTTCTAATTGTCGAGCCCCCCTACGAGTTTTCAGGTCATGCGGGACTGCGGCGGCTGCCGGGTTTCGGCGTTATCCCCCAGGACTTCAACTCGAGATTCGGATGGCTGGTGAGCGACGGGAGCTTGCTCGAGAGCTGTGCAGCGATCTGGGTGAAGATCCCGTGCGTTTTTCTCTCCAATCGGCCCTCGGTGATGCCCCGGAGGACGTCGGCAACAGAGCCCGCGTCGCGCTCGGCGTGAAAACAAATGGACCGAGTTCGTAGCGATGATGGTCTGGCACGCAGGTGGCAATCTCCCCGTAGCCTCTCCAGAGTTCCACATAGCCTTGATGCGCAAGTTCGTGGACGTGCCGGCATACACAGGTCCCGCCACTCCGACTCTCAAAATCAATAAAAGAGTTCCGCGCATCAGCACGTTCTGCAGCAACCTGGACTTTGAGCAGCCGCGCTGCCTTTTGTGATCGTTTTTGCTAACACAGCGTCTCGCACGCCACGCCGTCGCCATCGCGATCCAGCTTGCCACCCCATGAGCAGTTGCTGAGATACCATTGAGCCTCGTCGCACGAACTGATTTGCGAGCATTTCCGCCGCGGCTGACAGGAATAGCTTTGCGCTACCTGTTGGCGGCTGATGAAGCCTAGCGGTTGGCTCACCGCCGGTCCGGCATCGTCTCTATGCCCAGCGCGCCATTCCCACGGCGCTTGGAACTTTCCGGCCCACAGCCCGACCTTCGCTGCCTCCGCTTTCGCCTGATGCGCTGCATAGGCACCATGGCTGTATTTCGGCCAGTCGAGCGCCTGGCCGTGCTCGACCATCCAGGCGGCCGCACTGGCACCGTCGGCGCGCCGGCAGTCGCCTACGAAGCGGTTGTAGCGGTCCCACGCGACAAAGGTGCATGTGACCGGCCTCGAGGCGGCCAAGAACTCGTCGAGCGCTGCCGCGGCCTTCGCACCGCAGCGGTAGCGGAAGCCCTTGGCGTCGTCGCATTGTTGGGCGGACTCGGGCGCGTCGATGCCGTTGAAGCGAATTCGCTGCCGGTGGACCTCAATCGTGTCGCCATCGATGACTGAGGCGACCCCGGTGATCGGCGCGGGGCTGCCTCCAATCCAGTCAGACACGTGAAGGCCAGGGGCGCCTTCGCTGTGCTGCAGGATGAACTGCGCCACATAGGCAGCCATCGCCGCCAGCGTCACGAAGACCAGGCGCTTGGGAACGCCTGCTAGAAAGCGCGCACGTGCCCGCTGCGCACCACGCCGCTTGCGCCACTGATCAGACCTGTTGTCGTATCGATACTTGTCCACGCCCTGCGTCCCCACAGACAAGATGCGACTCTTTCCGCCGGGAGTCGAGTCGGATCACAGTCCGCGGCAGCGGCGCCCCGGCGGGCCTCATCCGGGGAACAAAAAGCCCCGGCGCTGGGTCGCGGCACCGGGGCTTATGGCATGTACGAGCTACCTAGCATGCGCGCATATGAGACTGCGCTAATATCGTAAATGAATGGTGAACCGAACACTCTGGCGGGAGGGGAAAGGCGGCCCTATAACGGGCGGCTTTCCATGGCGCTTGCCTCGGGCAAGGGCGCGGAAATGCAACCAACGCCTCCGCCACCCGTTGGGCGCCATGCCGTCGCTCTCGATAAGCAAATTCGAATACAATCCGGACACCAGGGTTCTCTCAGTGTGGTTCGTAGAGAGCGGCAGGCAATATGAATTTCTGGACGTACCCCCGGAGACCTTTGCCCAATTTAAATCTGCCTTTGCCAAGGGCCGCTATTTCAATGATCGCATCCGCAACCATTTTGCGTTCCGGCCCGTGGCACAAGCTCCAACTCCAGCGGCTCATGTCCGGGCTGATCGTGCCAAGCGACCTGGCGGAAGTCGCGCATGTCGAGCTGCTGGCCGCACACCGGGCAAATCATACGATTGTCCCGCTCGTCGGCAGGCTCTCCGCCGTGCTGCTCTCCGGGGATTGGCGAGCCAAGGTCTGAGAGCTTGGTCATCTACTGCCCAGCGCTTTTGCTTCTCGTTCCAGCTTCTTCCGGTCATTGCCATGTTTTTCGATGAGTTCCCGCACTTCGGGAATCGTAAGCTGAAACTTGCTGGCGAGATAACCGACCTCATATTCTTCGTCGCCTGATACCCGGTCGCGGTCGCGGAAATCACGCTTGCTCTTGTCGTCTGGCATGGTTGTTCCTCCTCGATGTGTTGATCCGCAACGCGCGTCGGTCCGCATTGTTCATCCTTCTTGGAATTATTTTAGCTAAAGCTGATTGAATTGCGGGTGTGGGTCAATTCATGCGTTTGAAGTCCATCAAGCCGATGGAGCCGGAGCTTGTCGATAACCCGCCAGAGGATGACGACTGGATTCATGAAATAGAGTTCGACGGCTACCGCACGCAATTGATCAAGGACGAAGACGGCATCCGCTTGCTGACCAGGAGACGGTACGACTGGACTGCACGGTATCAGGTTTTTGCCGACCAAGCTGCGGCGATCGAGACCTTTCATCATCGAAGGCGAGGCCATTGTGGTCGACGCGTCCGGTCACCCGGATTTCCATGCGCTGCAGTCGGCTGTCAGCAGCAGTGAGCCATCGCAGGATTACTATCTTGTCGCCTTCGACCTTCTAGAACGGCAGCGATCTGCGCAACGTGCTGCTCGAGAATGGGCGGCAACGGCAAGACCGTCGAGGTGGACGAAACCTATATCGGTCGCTTGAAGGTTGCCCCGGTCAAGTCGGGCGGTGGCGCTCACAAGAACTCTGTCGTTACGCTGGTCGAGCGCGGTGGTCGCGCTCGTTCCTTCCATGTCGATACCGCTCGCATTGGCACGATCATGCCAATCGGTCCGCGCCAACATCGCCAAGGAAAGCGCTCTGATGACTGACGAGGCTGGCATGTACCGCCGCGTGGGCCAGGAATTCGCTTCTCACGATGTCGTCACGCATTCCAAGGACGAATATGTCCGCTACGAAGGCGAGAAGACCGTCCACACCAACACGGTCGAAGGCTTCTATTCGATCTTCAAGCGCGGCATGAAAGGCGTTTACCAGCATTGCGCCGAACACCATCTTCACCGCTACCTTGCCGAGTTCGATTTCCGCTACTCGAACCGGTCGGCCATGGGCATTGAAGACAACGTTCGTTCGCTCATCGCCTTGAAAGGTGCCAAGGGCAAGCGCCTCACGTGCCGTAGGCCTGTTGAAGTCTAAGGAGACGTACTTCCGTAAGCTGGTCCAGCTTCAGTTGCCGCTCTGGCGATACGAACATCCCAAGCGACGTCCCAAGAGAAAATGAGATGGTTCTCATTCATGACACGGAGAAACTGGTTGAGCGGCTTGTCGCCATGCCGCGCGAATGCGAATGGCTAGAGTTCAAGGTCAACCAGTTCAACAAAGAGACGGTTGGCAAGTACGTTTCCGCAATCGCAAACTCGGCAATCCTATGTGCGCAGGACTGCGGATATCTTATTTTTGGGGTCGAGGATGAGACCCATGAAGTCGTCGGCACGACCGTCAGGCTGGCGCATGAGAAGGTCGGCAACGACACGTTTCTCTTTTGGCTTCACAACCGCCTTTTCCCGCGTCCTTGTGGAGCACAGGGCCTGCTATTACGGCGGCAAACGTGTCGAGGTTTTGGCGATTTCACACGGCTATCAAGAGCCTGTGAAATTCAACAGCATCGCATACATTCGTGTCGACACCTCGTTGCAGCCACTAGGACACAGCCACCGCGAACGCGAAGTCTGGCAGGCGAGTAACCGGTTCACCTTCGAGCAAACGATAGCGCAAACACACTTAAGCGCAGAAGAGTTGGAAGGCGTTTTTTACCTAAGAACGCTCGTAGCAAAGCTAAAGGGAGCGGAGTCATCAACCAATAGCGTGTTCGACTATCTCATGATATCCGATCACCGCGATAACAAACAAGGTGCGTTTGACGTCTTTAACCTCTTCGTCGTGCTTGCGGCGCGGGACTTGCGCCGTTGGCCGGGCCTCGAAAGAAAGGGCGTAAGGGTTATCGAGTACACCGGCAAATCAAAGCTCGACGCGAAGTCCGATGCGTCCGGTAACAAGGGGTACGGCGTAACATTCGAGGCTTTGCTAAACTACATCATGGAGCGCGTGCCGCACCGCGAGGAGATGCAGCACGGCAAGCGCATTACTGTCTATGATATGCCGCGAGTTGCCATCCGCGAGATTTTGGCGAATGCGATAATTCATCAGGACTTCACAGCGAGTGGCGATGGCCCAGTAGTGGAAATTTTCCCTGACTGGCTCAAGATCACTAATTCTGGTGAGCCACTGATTTCCACAGATCGCTTTATCGACGCTCCCTCACGCTCTAGAAACGACAGATTTCGAGGGCTGATGCACCAGCTTGGGTTTTGTGAAGAACGAGGAAGCGGCATCGACCGTGCAGTCTCCGCCATCGAGAGAGCTATCTTGCCGCCGCCTTTGTTCCAAGCCGAAGAAGGCACCACCGTCACGACGCTCTACGGGCCGCGCCCGTTCGCAAATATGACAACAGAGGAACGCATTCGGGCCTGCTATCAGCATGGATGCTTGATGTTCGAATCTGGAGACAGGATGAGCAACAGCACGCTGCGCGCTCGGCTTGGCCTATCGGACCGGCAGGCGCCCTCTGTTACTCCCGTGATCAACGATACCAAAGATGCAGGCCTAATCCGCCCCGTTGGCGAGGACCAGGCAAATAGGAACGCTCGCTACATACCCGCATGGGCGTAATCTTCATCGCCTGTGCATATCTAAGGTTAACGCGCAGGAAAAGCTATCGAAGTCAGATGGATAGCGCAGTGTCACTTATTTCGTCGCCTCTGTAGGACGACGCCATGACCGACCGCAAAAAGCCCCAGAAAGAGAAGTTCGATGAAGCCGCTCGCGACAGGCAATACCAGAAGTTTATAGACAAGGCGCGCGAACTGGAAACGGACGAATCCGAAGAGAACTTCGACCGCATCTTACAAAAGATTGTGAAATCGCCGCCGCAGAAGGGACGACAAAACGAAGTCTTAGGCTATTTTGCTTTCCGCCTATCCGAGCGCGTCACTTCGATTTCGACGGGCCTAATAGGCCGGTTCCCCTTTCGCTTTTCAGCGATAACTGGTTGGCTTCCCTCAATCGGGAATAGCATTTCCGTCTGGCCTTCAACCCTTTTGCGAGACCGTTTTGGCGGCGTAAGTGCCGGCTGACGTCCTGCCTCTGGCGTATCGATCATGCCGGGCAAATCTACTGGATTTGCTTGGAAGAGCATATCAACGGTAAGGATTTGCAGTTTCGCAACGCGCCTAGAAGGTGGACCAACATCTCGCTCTGAGGCGGCTTCTTTGACCATAGCCGGGGTTGGACTATCCAGGCATACCAGAACGCCAATCTCTGCGCCTTCGCGCTGCACGACCGACTTGAGTTTGTGGATAGCATCGACCCCGACATGCAGCCCGCCCTTCACGGAAACAACGGCTCGATTTGGCTGTTCAATGCCAACGCGGTGATACCGTATGATGCCGTCAATTCCGCCGTCTGCGCCGGGACGATCCTTTGGAATGCCGCCAAGCGTAAAAACTGCCCACTTCTGAAATTCCAACCAGTCCCGTCCGGCAAGGGCCCTCGCGTCGTTTGCGTCCCTTGGGCGCCCAAAGATTTTGTAGCTGTCCTTAATTGATGGGCCGAAGGCTTTGACCAAGCGCCCTTCGATAACGTGGATCGCTAAATAAGTAACATCTATCCCAATCCAGTTGCGCCCTAAGTTTTGCGAGGCCTCAACGGCTGTTCCGCACCCGCAAAATGGATCGAGGACAACGTCACCCTTATTGGACGATGCAAGGATTATCCGTTCCAGCAACGCGAGCGGCTTTTGCGTTGAGTAGCCTAGACGTTCGTTCCCGGCTGGGTTGATCTTGTCGATGTCATCCCAAATGTCGCTTACTACCAACCCCTTCAATTCGTCCCGATATCTCTTGATCTGCGGCCAGCCGCCGCCGGGCGGCCAATAGAGCTTGCCAGCAGCGTCAAGGGCCTCAAGATTGTCGGTGGTAAACTTCCAGTGCGCACCCTTGACCGCCGGGTCATAACCGCGCCAAGCCTGACCGGATGAACCCTGTCGGGTGCCTGCGGCAGTTAGGCTGTTGCGCCAATACAGGCGACCGTCGCCATCCTGATATTTGTAATATTTGTCTAAGTAGTCTTCGGCGTAGTCGGTTCGTGGATTCGTCCAGGTAAACACGTTGCTCTTGGTATAAAAAAATAGCACGTCATGAACCGGGCCGTAGCGCTTCGCGCTGTTATGCGCGCTGTGTCTTTTCCAGATAATTTCGTTCTGGAACCGATCCGGTCCAAAAATCGCATCTAGGATCAGTTTCAGGTAGTGGCTCGCTGTCGGGTCGCAATGCAAATAGAGCGAACCTTTCGAATTCAGCACGCGACGCATCTCAATCAATCGAACAGTCATCATGGCCAGATACGCCATCATGTTGCTGTTTCCAAAAACCTTTTGGAACGCATCTAACAAAGAGCCGGCTTCAAGGTGTCTCTCCGCCGTTTCGTCAATTGCCCGCTGTGCATCGCGTCCCCATTTCCATGTGTCTTCAAATGCGTGCGATTGAGCTTGCGAAGGGCCACCCCGCTTCGTCCCATAAAGAACATTGTAATTGGCGTTCGAATTAAATGGCGGGTCTAGGTAGATCAAATCCACTGACTCTGCTGGCATTGCCCGCAGCACATCAAGGTTATCGCCGAAGTGAAGCTCGTTCATAGCTTTTGTCCCCGACAACAGAGTTGCAGGTTGCGGTTAACTATTTGAGAATTAAGGGTTTATTAACGAATGACCGACGGGCGGCGGTGCCGTTCCCTAAGGTTGAGGACTGGTTTTTGTGCGCTTTCGTGAGAGTGCCGGCCTGTCCTGATTATATTCCTATTTTGGTGCTAGGTTTGTCAACGATATAATCGCCCCTGCCATCGGTGAACAAAATGAGAACACAAAAGTCATCCCTCTTGTAGCGGCAGGAATATGTTGGTTATTTCAGGGCCCGACGGGGCAAGAACTGATCGATTTTCCCAAGCCACTCGCCGTGGCCAACCCCATCGCACTGTTGCGGACCAACGGCCGGGCTGTCGAGAACCCGAATTGCGCGCGATCTCGCCGGTCGGCTTCCCTCCTAAGGCAAACCACGCGGACCACCTCGGACGGGGACAGTCGGTCCCGCGTCCCGTCCTGCGGCCGGCGCTATGCTGACGCTCCTACGGCTGTCCTGTTAACCGCCCGCGGCGGGGGCGAATTTCCTCCCGTCCAGCGCGCGACGATGTCCCCAATTGCCGACGCGCGCAGGACTGCGGTTTATACGCCGTTTTTCTTTTGGGCGCCGCCAGCCGCCGGCGCGAACATCCAACAGGACAGGTGGCCTTCGACGCCTCATCCTGTTGGCAGACGGTTCTGCCGGTGCCACGGGGCGGTCGCGACAACATTTCTTCCGCAGCGCCACCTCGCTACGCCATTGACTCTTCAGCAAGAAGGGAACAAATGGGGAACATCCCGCCATCATATCGCGTTCAGGGACAGATGAGTGCATCGAGGTCAAACGCTGCTATTTCCGATCTGCGAGATCGCATTTCGCGTCTCGAAGGCGGTAATGCGCGCAAAAGAGCGGTGCTCCCATTCGGTATCCCCCCTATCGACAGTCATCTGCCAGGCCGGGGTGTGGCGCTTGGCGCACTTCATGAAGTTGCCGGCGGCGGCAATGGAGCGATCGATGGCGCCGCAGCGTCGCTTTTTGCAGCCGGGATTGCAGCCAGGACGCAAGGCAAGGTGCTGTGGTGCGTGACGCGCCAGGATCTGTTTGCGCCGGCAATCGCCCAGGTCGGACTGCATCCCGACCGGGTGATCTATGTTGAAGCCGGTGACGACAAATCCTTGCTCGCCTGCTTCGAGGAAGGTCTGCGGCATGTCGGGCTTGGAGCTGTGGTCGCGGAAGTGGCGCGCCTGTCCATGACTGCCTCGCGCCGGTTGCAACTGGCATCGGAAGGCTCCGGCGCAATGGGCATCGCCATCCGCCGCTGGCGCCGCCAGACCGAAGCCGCCGATTTCGGGCAGCCGACGGCGTCTGTCACCCGCTGGCGGGTTTCCGTGCTGCCGTCGCGACCGCTGCCTGTGCCCGGCGTTGGCCGGGCGCGATGGCAACTTGAACTGATCCGGTCTCGTGGAGGGGAAACACTCGATATCGAAGTGGAGGCTTGTGATGCAAAGGGTCGTCTCGCTCTTCCTTCCAAACTGGCCGACCGACCGGCTCAGAAGGAAATTGGGCGACGTCTCGCCGCCAGCGGATAAGCCTTTGGTGCTGGTCGGGCGGCATGGTAATCGTCGCCTGGTGACTGCGGTGGATCGCGCGGCGATAGAAGCGGGCTTACGCGTCGGAATGCCCGCGACGAAGGCACAGGCCCTCGTGCAGGGCCTGGTGGTTATGGACGCCGAGCCCGATGCTGACGCGGAGGCATTGGAGCGGCTGGCGCTATGGGCGTTGAGACGCTATGCGCCGATCGCCGCTGTGGATACTCCGGACGGATTGGTCATGGAGACCACGGGCGCCGATCACCTTCATGGCGGCGAACAGTTGATGCTGGCCGATATGGTCGAGCGTCTCAGCCAGGTTGGCTTCTCGGCGCGGTCAGCGATTGCCGATAGCTGGGGTGCTGCTCATGCGGTGGCGCGGTACGTCAAGCAGACCGTCAGCGTGGTCGCCGTCAACGCAACCGTCGACGCCATTGGTCCTCTGCCCATCGCGGCACTGCGGTTGCCCGATGCGATCGTCAGTGGTCTGAGGATTTTGGGCTTCGACAGGGTAGGCGAGCTTCTCAAGCAGCCGCGCGCGCCACTCACGCTGCGCTTCGGGCCGGAACTCTGCCGCCGCCTTGATCAGGCTGCTGGACGCCTTGCTGAACCGATAGAGCCGGTGCGGACATTCGACCTGCTCGAGGTGAAACGAGCCTTTGGCGAGCCCATCAGTGCGGCCGAGACGATCGCGCATTATGTCGGCAAGCTTGTTCAGGCGTTGTGTGCCGAATTGGAGACCAGAGGCCTCGGCGCCCGGCGGCTCGACCTGCTGCTTTACCGCGTCGACAACCGCGCCGAAGCCATCCGCGTCGGCACGGCCTTGCCTGTCCGCGATGTCAAGCGGCTGACGCGTCTCATCTGTGACAAGATCGAGACGGTCGATCCGGGCTTTGGTATCGAGTTGATGTGCTTGTCCGCGCCTCTGGCTGAACCGCTGACTCCCACGCAGACCATTTCCTCACTTATCGAGCATCGGGAGGCCGACATCTCGGATCTGATCGACATCCTCGGCAATCGTGTCGGTGAGGAGAAGCTCTATCGGTTTACCCCGGTGGCAAGCGACGTGCCCGAGCGATCGTTCCGGCGCGTGGCGCCGGCGTCGGCCGAAAACGGCCAGGCATGGCAAGATCATTGGCCGCGGCCGGCTCGTCTGTTTGCCGTGCCGGAGCCCATCGAGGCGATAGCGTTGCTGCCGGATCATCCGCCGGCCAGCTTTACCTGGAGAGGCATCCGCCGACGGGTCAAGCGCGCCGATGGCCCCGAGCGGATCTTTGGCGAATGGTGGAAGCGTGATGCCGAGCTTGCCGCCGTGCGCGACTATTTTCAGGTCGAGGACGAAGCCGGCGAGCGGTTCTGGATCTATCGCGCCGGCGATGGCGAGGATGCCGCGACCGGTTCGCATCGCTGGTTCCTGCATGGCATCTTCGGATGACTGCGTCTTATATTGAACTGCAGTGCACCTCGCATTTTTCCTTCCTGCGCGGCGCCAGCTCCTGCGAGGAATTGTTTGCGCAGGCCGCAATCATGGCCCTGCCGGCGCTTGCCATCTGTGATCGCAACAGCCTGGCTGGCGTTGTGCGGGCTCACGAGGCTGCAAAGGCAACCGGCGTCAGGCTGATCGTCGGCTGCCGGCTTGATCTGGCGGAAAAGATTTCCATCCTGGTCTATCCAACCGATCGCGCGGCCTATTCGCGGCTTTGCCGCTTGCTGTCGCTGGGCAAGAAGCGTGGCGGCAAGGCGAGATGCGTGTTGCATTGGGCAGACCTTGTCGCCTATGGCGAAGGCCTTGTTGGCGTGTTCATTCCGGATCAGGCTGATGACACATGCTCGCTCTGGCTGCGGCGGCTACACCAGGCATTTGGCGATCGCGCCTATATGGCGCTGACCTTGTTTCGCCGTCCAAATGACGCGCTGCGGCTGCACGAACTGTCCAACCTTGCTGGACAGGCCGGCGTGCCGACGGTTGTTACCAACGATGTGCTCTTCCATGAACCGTCACGGCGCATCTTGCAGGACGTCGTCACCTGCATCCGCCACAATGTTTCGATCGATGGTGCCGGGTTTCGGCGCGAGCGGCATGCCGACCGCTACCTGAAGCTGCCTGACGAGATGGCTCGTCTTTTCGGCCGCTATCCCGAAGCGATCGCTCGGACGGTTGAAATCGCCGAGCGCTGCCGGTTTTCACTGGACGAGCTCGCCTTTCAATATCCCGAGGAGCGCATGCTGCCGGGCCTGACGCCGCAGCAAGCCCTGGAGAAGCTGACTTGGGAAGGCGCGACGGAGCGGTTTCCCGAAGGTGTGCCCGACAAGGTTGCCGCCACGCTCAGGCATGAATTGCAGCTCATCGAGAAGCTGCAATACGCGCCGTATTTTCTGACCGTCAATGCGATCGTGCGCTTTGCCCGCAGTCAGAACATCCTCTGTCAGGGAAGGGGGTCGGCGGCCAACAGCGCCGTCTGCTATGTCCTTGGCATCACCTCGATCGACCCCGACCGCAACGATCTTCTGTTCGAACGCTTTGTCTCCGAGGAACGTCGCGAGCCGCCCGATATCGATGTCGATTTCGAGCATGAGCGGCGAGAAATCGTCATGCAGTGGGTGTTCGACACCTATGGTCGTGAGCACGCGGCGCTGTGCTCCACCGTCATCCGTTATCGCTCGAAAGGCGCCATGCGTGATGTTGGCAAGGCTTTGGGCCTGCCGGAAGACCTGATCAAGATGCTGTCGTCCCAGGTCTGGGGTTGGTCGGACGAAGGTGTCCAGTCGAAACACGCCGAGGAGCTGAACCTCCATCCCGGTGATCGCCGCCTTCGCCTGGCGTTGGACCTCGCCAGGCAGCTCATCGGCGCGCCGCGCCATCTGTCGCAACATCCCGGTGGCTTCGTGCTGACCCGTGACAGGCTGGACGACCTGGTGCCAATCGAGCCGGCCGCGATGAAGGACCGCCAGGTCATCCAATGGGACAAGGAGGACATCGATGCGCTGAAGTTCATGAAGGTCGACGTGCTGGCGCTCGGCATGCTGTCCTGCATGAAGCGCGGCTTTGACCTGCTGTCGGAGCACAAGGGTATCACGCTTGATCTCGCCACCATCCCGGCCGAGGATCCGCGCACTTACGCGATGATCCGCAAGGCCGATACGCTCGGCACCTTCCAGATCGAGTCTCGCGCCCAGATGTCGATGCTGCCGCGCATCAAGCCGCGCACCTTCTATGACCTTGTCATCGAGGTCGCGATCGTTCGCCCGGGGCCGATCCAAGGTGACATGGTGCATCCGTATCTGCGCCGCCGCGAAGGCAAGGAGGACGTCGTCTATCCCAAGCCCGAGCTGGAGAAGGTGCTTGGAAAAACGCTGGGCGTGCCGTTGTTCCAGGAACAGGCGATGCGGGTGGCGATTGAATGTGCCGGCTTCACGCCTGGCGAAGCAGATCAGCTGCGTCGTGCCATGGCGACTTTCAAACACACCGGCGGGGTCTCCAGCTTCGGCGCCAAGCTGATTGGCGGCATGGTGAAGAACGGCTATCAGCGCGAGTTCGCCGAAAAGACCTTCAAGCAGCTGGAAGGCTTTGGCAGCTACGGTTTTCCCGAAAGCCATGCCGCGAGCTTCGCGCTGATCGCCTACGCCTCGTCCTGGCTGAAATGCCACCACCCTGACATCTTCTGCGCGGCCCTCCTGAACGCGCAGCCGATGGGCTTCTACGCGCCGGCACAGATCGTTCGTGACGCGCGTGACCATGGTGTCGAGGTGCGCCCGGTCTGCGTGAACGCCTCGCGCTGGGATTGCACGCTCGAGCCCACTGCGGGCGATGATCGGTTCGCCGTTCGCCTTGGTCTGCGTATGGTTCGCGGTCTTGCCAATGCCGACGCGGCGGCCATCGTCACCACACGTGCCGACCAGTCCTTTGCGTCGGTGGATGACCTTTGGCACCGGGCCGGTGTTCCCGCGGCATCTCTGGTTGAACTCGCCCAGGCCGACGCGTTCCAACCGTCACTGTTGCTGGCGCGGCGTGAGGCCCTGTGGGCGATCAAAGCGTTGCGCGATGAGCCGCTGCCGCTGTTTGCGGCCGCCTCCGCCCGTGAACATCGGACGGTGCCGGAGATCCACGAACCCCTTGTCGCGCTACGCGCCATGACATCAGGCGGTGAGGTCGTCGAAGACTACGGGCACGTCGGGCTGACGCTGCGCGATCATCCTGTTTCCTTCCTGCGCGCCGACCTGCGGCGCAAGCGTATCGTTTCTTGCCGGGAGGCCATGCAGGCGCGCGACGGCCAATGGCTGGAAGCAGCGGGCCTTGTGCTGGTTCGACAACGGCCCGGCTCAGCCAAGGGCGTGATGTTCATCACGATCGAGGATGAGACCGGCATTGCCAATCTGGTGGTGTGGGTCAAGGTGTTCGAAAAATATCGCACAGTCGTGCTCGGCGCCGGCATGATCAGCGTCTATGGGCGGATCCAGAGGGAAGGCGAGGTGGTGCATCTCGTTGCCCATCGGTTGAGCGATCTCTCAGTGGAGCTGGCCAGCGTTGGTGATCGCGATTCTGCCTTCCCGCTGCCGCATGGGCGCGGCGACGAGTTCCACCACGGCAGTCCGACGCCCGACCCGCGCGGGCTACCGAAGGGGCCGAGGCCGCGGGATATCATCGATCCCTATCTGCACATCGACCAGATCAAGGTGAAGACACGGGATTTCAAATAGGCTTGGATGAGACGAGCTGCTCTTCCGAGAGATGGCCGGGCCGCACTCCCGGAATAAATTTAGCTGCGTGAGACGATGACCGCCAGCGACGCCAGCTTGCCTTCGCTCAGGCTGCGGATGTAGTTCTTCCGCCGCTGCACGAATTCGGTTCCGAGCACGATTTCATTGGCCTGCTGTTGCGCAGGCGAAGGAATGATGCCGGAACTGGCCCGTTGCATCGCCAGTTCGATATGTTCGCCGGTCTCGTCGATAACTTCGTCAATATGGAAGCCCGCGCCGGCGAACAGGGTCTTCAGGGTATCCCGGTCAACAAGGTGGCTGGTTTCCGACGCAACTGCCCAGGGCAAGGGGTAATTCGGCTCGCCGCCGGCCAGCACGGCTTCGGTCCAGATCAATTTGCCGCCCGGCTTCAGAACACGAAAAGCCTGCCCGATGACGGCGGCCTTGTCGGCGATGTTCATGCCGACATAGAAGCAGATTGCCGCGTCGAATGTGTTGTCGGCAAAGGGCAGTTTCGCCGCGTCGGCTTCGTGGAAGCGAACCTTGTCGCCAAGGCCGCTGAGCGTGGTCAGTCGGCCGGATGCCTCGACAAAGGCCGGTGTGAGGTCGACGCCGTCCACCTGGCAGCCATAGGTGGCGGCCAGGAAGCGCGCCGGGCCGCCAATGCCGCTGCCGATATCAAGAATCCGGTCGGTGGGCGAGGGGGCAAGACGAGCTCCATGATTCCGCGTGGCGATGAGCTCGCGGCCGTGAAGCTGGTCGAACGGATAGAGCTGCGCGGCACTGATTTTATCGGGTTTCGCATCGGGAATCGCGGCCAATATGCGCTCGACGATGCCGTCGCTGCCGTAGTGTTTTGTGACGTCGATCATCGGGGCACTCCTCTGGGTGCGGAGCATCCACTAATGCCTGGGTTTCGGCAATCCAGAGGCTCTCTGAGCGTTTTCGGTGTCCTGTGCTGCTGTAGCGCTCAAAACCAGGATTGATACCGCCGGCAGCTTGCTTGCGAAGCCTGCTCAGATGCCGGCCTTCCGGCTAAGCCGGCACCCCACTGCCTTTGCCGAACGGTTGACCGCTCGTCCAAGGCGATCTAACGGAGCAGGCCCTCGTCGTCGAACGCGTCCCAGCCCTTCAACTTAGGCCCGGGAGCGTCATCTCTGGGGTTATTCCCGGCACCGCGAACCTTCTCGCTACCCTTTCCCGCCCGCGTCAGGGCAGCCTTGCCGGCACCGCGTCGCCTGTTCTCTGTAACTTGCTGCGCGTCCAGTTCGCGCCAAAGGCTTGGCAGATCACGATCAAGGATGTCCTCGATGTGCTTGGGATCGAACACGTGGAAGGTGACGGCCTTGGATCGACCGCGCATCTTCACGGTGCGGGTGCCAATGCTTTGCAGCCGTCCGTCTTTCAGCCACTTGTGACGCTCACGCGAAGAGATCGCGAGGATGTCCTCGGCCTCGCGCGGCAGGACCGGGAGTACTTCGATGGTTTCCAGCCTCTTGGCGATCTTGTTCGAGGCGGCCTCGAACTCTTCGGCATCGTCTTCGCGCATCCGCAATGTCATGCGACCAGTCTCGGCTTTGATGTACTTCCTCACCGCCCATGGCAGGCGGGCACGTATTTCACGCTCGATACCTTTCGTGCGCACCGACGAGCCAAGCGTCGCTGATGGCTGAAGTGGCCACTCGGCAATCAGTGACAACGAGGTGCTGATGCTTTCGCGAGAGCCGCGATCTCGAGGAGTCACAATAGCCGCAGCGATGCCGCCAAGAATCTTCCGGGTTCGCCCAAAACGCACGGGCATCTGAGCTAGTCGCTTCCTTGTCGCACGGTTTCTACCGCCAACGAGCCGGCCGGCAGGGCCTTCAACAGCTCCACCTCGGGTTTCGTGAGGTGGATCCATGCCGCCCAATCATCCGGGTGGAGCACCACAATCTGCCGATCGTGGATGGGCGCCACGTCCGGGCCGGGTTCCGTCGTCAGCATGGCGAATGTCGGGGGCTTGTTGCCTTCACCCTCGCGCCACAGGCCGGCGATCGCCATGAAGGAGGCGCCGTTGAGCGTGAAGCGATGCTTAGCCTTTGGAGACTTCTTTCCGGTGAATTCGAAGAAAGCCGACACCGGAATAAGGCAGCGTTTGCTGTTGGAGAACTTCCGTCCCTCCGAGCGAAAGTTGAAGATTGGCCCGCCTTTGGGCCCGGAGGGTGGAAAGGCAAAGGTCATACGCGTGAGTTCGATCGTGTCACCGGCGGCGCGCATGATCGGGGCGGGATCACTGATGCGGATGTCATTCGCCTGCGGCAAATCCAGTTCAGTTTGATGGGAGGGAATGGCGAGCGCCAGCGATTGCATCATCCGGCAATATTCGGCCCAGGCGATATGCTGCTCGTAGTCATTGCACATGGCTGCCCCATCGGTTCGGTCAGTTGCAGAGTAGCCAGATAGGGCGGCCTTGCCCGTAGCGCCATGGATTAGGTCCGAACTTGCGGTCGAAGAGGGTGCGCGAATTCGAGCGTCGCAGGGCAGCGCCCTCGACATTCCGCTGGCCGCGCGCCAGCGTGACGAAGTCGGCCTTCACTTGCCATCGTCGCCGGGCACCGTGCAGTTGGCCCTTCTCGGCGATACGCACCCAGGCGAACCGTTGGCTGCCATAATTCCACTCGATGACATGGCGCACGATCGGCTCCAATCGATTGAGCGGTTCATTCGCTCGATCCACAGGCAGCACTTTCCCGATGCCCGCTTGAACGCCGCCCAGCGCATTGGCCATATGCTGCGATGCCTTGACGGCCGTGAGGAGCAGGCATCTCATTTCGAAGTCGCGACCGCCTTGTTCGGCCGGAGGCTGGTCAAGCGCCGCCGAATGGCACAACTCGGCTTTTCGCTACCAGACGCATCGCCTGATGTGCGACGGCCTGAAGATGGTCGAGCGCGGCTATCGCCAATTGCTGCGCGCCCGGCGGATGCGCTGCGCGGCGGGATTGATGCGCTAAATTGTGTGGTGGAGGAGCTTTCTGTGACCTTACCCCGGCCGCCTCTGGCGAGCGGAAGCCGCGCTGCGGCGGGATCCTGGAGCGGTGTGTGGCCATCTTGGCCGCCCCCTCCGTTCGCGGTCGCGCTCCAGCTTCGAACTGCATATTGACGTCACGGACCCTCGTCCTCTGGACCCCTTGTCAGCCGACGCTAAATGAAATCGATGCGACGCTTACTTCTAGGCTTTACAGCCTTCCTCATCTGCACGACGTGGCTTCAGGCCGAAGCCTGGACGCCCTTCGGGGTCCGGCAGCTTGGCTTCACATTCGATATCCCCCCAGGCTTCGCCCTGACGCAGCATTCGCAACAGGGGGCGGCCTTTCGGGGCCCAAGGGAGGCGTTTCTGGTCGTTTGGGGCGCGCGACTGGGCAAAGCCAGTTTTCGTGCCGAGATCGAGCATCGCATGATCGAGGACGAGAAGGCCGGTTGGCGACTGACCTATCAGCGCATAGCCCCCAGATGGGCGAGCTACTCCGGTGTCAAGAACGGCGAGATTCGCTATGTCCGCGCAATTATGGTGTGCGACGAGCGGGCCGCACTTTTCACAATGAACTATAGGCAAACGGAAAAGGAACCGTATGATCCTATCGTCGTGCGTATGGTCCGGTCTCTGAAGGCACAAGGCTGCTCATAAGGTTTGGGGTGACGAGCGGTTTACAGGGCCGCGGCATGGCTCGTGATCGCGTATGGGCGGAATACCCGGCGCGTGCTTCGGCGCAGGTGAGGGAACCTGACTTTCCCTGGCATGTCTCGCCAGGGCAACGAAAATCCGAAGGGAAATCCATGGGCGCCAAATATCACGTGACGCAGCCTGAGCCTCCAAGGATAGGGCCAGCCGCACGCAAGAGGCTGCCGCCAAACCCCGGATTTCGAGACCAGGTGCACGGTGATGGCGACACGATAGACTTGGAGCCGCGGCCGGGAGGCCAAGAATATCAAACGCGCGCGGTCTTCACAGGAAGCGGTAGCTTGCAAGCTGGTAAAACCTGTCGAGTTGAATATGGACATGCTAGTCTGTTTTGGAGCGCCGTTCGTGTCACTTCCAGATGACGTCGATCGGGGGTCGCCCGGTCCGTCGCCGAGAACAGTGCCCAGGTGCGAGCCACCAGTCCAAACGAGTCCGAGCGCGATTTGCAACTTATCCCGGACAGGTTTGCGCCTCCGTGCAATGCGGCGGCTGATGGAACATCGTGAATGTCGCGGCCGTTTAAAGATCTTGGAGGTGGCCGCATGCACCTTGTCCAGATCCTGCTTCCTCGTTCCGACAACGCGGGAGAGCCCTTCGCCAAGGAAGACTTCGACCGGGTGAAGCAAGAACTCGCCGATACCTTCGAAGGTGTCACTGCGTATCTTCGGGCGCCCGCGGAAGGGGTGTGGAGGCAGGGAAAAGAGTCCGACATGGACGAGATCGTCATCTTCGAGGTGATGACTGAAGAAGTCGATCTACCCGATTGGCGAAGGCGCCGAGCGGAGTTGGAGCGCCGTTTCCGGCAGGACGAGATCATCATCCGCTACCTGCCTATGGCATTGGTCTAAGCAGCCCAAGAGGTTCAGATGCCTCTGGTTGATCAACGTGTTTGCCACCGTCCCGGGCCGAACAGCAACCACGGCATTCGACGAAATCTGGAATGGGTTGTTATAGTAAATTGCGGGCCTCTGCGACCTTCTCAACCGCGTGCGTCAAAGGTGGGCCGGAATGGCTATCCAAGGTCGACGTTTCCTGCGACGTCGGTCATTTGCCTTTTCCTGCCGCCGAACCTCTTCGAGGCCGGCAACGTGTTCCTTCGGTTCCTCGCGGTCCTTTCGAACGCGGCTTCAAACCTGGGCTTCGAGCAGCCTTCGCCATTTTTGGCAGTCGCAAGGATCTTCTTTTTGGCGAAATAGATGTCCTTCAACGTGTCATGGAAAAGTTCGTTCAGGCCCTTCGGTGAAGCCTTCTTGGTGGTTGCATCCGGTGTTCTCCCATTCGCGCTCAAAGCGAGGCAGGATAGCAACTCGATGAGGGCAACTGGTTCCGGAGGGCGTTCTCTGATTGCAGCGAGATTGGCGGGACCGCTGTATTCAGTCAACTTTCACGCTCAAGTCCAGTCTCCCAGCCCCGCCGCCGATGCTATATGGCCCTGATACAGTTGCGACGGTGGGAACAGCCGGCAACCCGACACTGTGCGCGAAGGAGGTCCACGTCGCTAGCAGTCGATCCGCTTCGTGATAGGTCGGACCTTCTGTGTAGTCGCGATGATAGCTTGCGAAACGGTATTCCGCATTTGCACATGTTAAGCGGCCGTCATGAATGTCTCACGTACCGCAGAATGTGTGTAGGACACGTTCATCGGGGCGTGGCGGGTCAGCATAGCCTTCTAATTCCGGCTGCTCATCGAAGGGCCGGCTCACTAGGCTCAGAATCTCCTCGAAAGGTGTGAAGTCGCCGCCCAGCGCCGCTTGTATCATCGCCTCGATGCGATGGTTGCGAGGGATGAATTTGGGATTGACGGCCTGCATGGCCGCCCGGCGCGTGGCCGTGTCGGCTGCTTCACTGGCGATCCGCTCGCGCCACCGCACCGACCAGGCATCGAATGCGGCGGGATCCCGAAACAGCTCCCGCGCCGTGCCCTGACCTTCCGGGGCGTCGAGGTCGTCGCTCAGGCGTCGGAAGCCGAGCGTAAAGTCTGCTTCGTCGCGAGCCAGCACATCGAGAAAATCAGCCGCGAGCTGCAGATCGGCCTCCGCCTCGGTCAGCAATCCGAGTTTTCTGCGGAACCCGCGCTGTAACACGGCCTCATAGGAGGACTGGAAAGACCCAAGCACCTCTTCGGCTTCAGAGACGGCTTCATTTTCGTCCGTGCTCAAGAGTGGCAGCAGAGTCTCGGCAAAGCGTGCAAGGTTCCATGTTGCGACACGAGGCTGGTTGGCATAGGCATAGCGGCCGACGCGGTCGATCGAACTAAACACCGCGCTCGGGTCATAGGCGTCCATGAAGGCGCATGGGCCATAGTCGATCGTCTCGCCCGAGATCGCCATGTTGTCGGTGTTCATGACGCCATGGATGAAGCCGACCAGCATCCAGCGCGCCACCAGATCGGCCTGTGCAGCGACAACGGCCTCCAGCAAAGCGCGGTACGGCCGCACTTGACCCGCCAGCTGCGGGAAGTGGCGCTGAATGGCATAGTCGGCGAGGATCTTGAGCCCCCCGGTGTCATGGCGCGCAGCGAAATATTGGAAGGTGCCTATCCGGATGTGGCTGGCCGCCACCCTTGTAAGGACAGCGCCGGGCAGCCGGACCTCGCGATAGACCGGCTCCCCGGTGAGCACAGCCGCCAAGCCTCGCGTCGTCGGAATGCCCAGCGCGGCCATCGCTTCGCTGACGACATACTCGCGCAGAACCGGGCCGAGGGCTGCGCGGCCGTCACCGTTGCGCGAGAACCGCGTCGGTCCCGATCCCTTCAGCTGGATGTCGCGGCGGATGCCGTTGACGTCCACCACTTCGCCAAGCAGGAGGGCGCGACCGTCGCCGAGCTGAGGCACGAAATTTCCGAACTGGTGGCCCGCATAGGCCAAGGCGACTGGCTGCAGGCCTTCCGGAAACCTGCTGCCCGCAAGCATCTCCACTCCGTCCGGGCTGGTAAGCTGGTCGGCGTCGAGCCCTAGTTCCTCGGCAAGGGGTCGGTTGAAGCGGATCAGCCGCGGTTCGGACACCGGCTTCGGACCTGTTTGCGCGAAGAAGCGCTCCGGCAATTGCGCATAGCTGTTGCTGAGTGCGGGAAGCCGCATCTGAATCGCTTGGGGTTTTTCAGCGGTCACGGGTGACGTCATGACAACCTGGCTCTAAAAGGGGAGGGGCCCAACAGCTCCCGTTTCGAGGAGCCTGTGTTTGCTTGTCATATAGGGACGCAACTTCGCTGGTACCATCCGGGTCCATCAGGCCGGCACCGGACAAAGCTGGGCACCACCTGCCTACGTCGGGCAAAAGGCGACTTACCCGCAGCGAGAAATATGGCTTTGCGCGTGCCGTGGCCGACCGCGCGATCTTCATGGACGCCGGTTAAATTTTCCAGGAAGGCAGTCAATGACAGCTTGTTGGCAATTCCCAACATGTCCGGACCAAGTTGTTTCAGAGCCAGATACCAAACACTAGATCAAGCGCAGTGCGCCTCACGTTCGACTGTGGGCATCCCAACAAGCCACTTGAGGTCTGGCTGCGCAATGTCGTTGCAAGGTTGACGAGCGGCTATCTGTTGGGGCCCACTCTTCGGTCTATCAGGCGTCTCCAAAGATCCGGCCCGGTAGGGAATGGAACCTTCTGCCGATCCGTGTGCTTTCGGACACGTCCGTCGGAGAACGATGTGGAGAAATTGATGCGGAACCTTATACTGGCCTTCGCAGCACTTGCCCTAGCCGCGTGCCAATCGGCTCCTGAACCGCCGCAATCCGCCGCTATCGAACCTGCTACCATTCCCTCCCAACCCGCCTTGGATCCTGCCGTTGTTCCCCCTGGCTCGGCAATAATGGATCAATCCGTGACAATCACTCCTCCTTCAAAGGGCGTTCCAACAAAGTACGCAGCTTTTTCGGGCAATTGGGCCGGACTATTGGAAGGCACATATGAAGGTAAACTGGCTGTTCAATCTGTTTCTTCGAACGGAAACGTGACCGTAACCTACGCGTGGGGAATTCTCGGCGATAACAATCCGGGAGAGGCCGCAGGCGAGGGAAAAATTATAGGGACTACGCTGAAGCTTGGGCGCCTCCCGAATGGTGCGGACGTCAGTTTTATGATGACGTCTGACGGAACGCTGGCCGGAACCCATACGCTCGCCGGGCAGACCTACACGGGCATGTTCATCAGGCAATGATCAAAGAAGATACGGTCGAGCTCCCGCGGTTTTGATCCGAGCGAGCGCCCCATTGTACAATCTCCCTATAGCGGCCCTTCAAAATGCATGCCGATGCCTTTGCGTCATAGCCGCTACGTTCAACGAGCGTGGCGGCCCCGAGCCGAAGGATTCCCACAACAAGGCGGCAAGGAAGCGCGCCTGACCGCTCACATCCTAAAACACACCACCGATGCCTATTCCCCCACCTAAGTCTGGTGGCGCGGCTATGGGGCGTGGCGGGGCGGCCTGGCGCAGCGTCTCACAGCGTCGTTTAGGCGAGGGATCAAAACGTATCATCGACGGAAACGCGTACCGTTCTCCTCGCACGAGCCTCGTTGACAGAGGCGCTCTGGAGCCATAGCGTACCTGACTGGTATAACAGGTACGCCACATGATCGGAGTTCTGATCAAACAGCGGAAACTTTCCGACGAGGTTGCAGCGCACCTCGAGCGTATGATCCGCAGGGGAGAACTGGCCGAAGCCGACCGGCTGCCATCCGAACGGGAACTCATGCGGCAGTTCGGGGTCGGGCGCCCGTCAATCCGCGAGGCCCTGCTGCATCTGAGCAAGATGGGCCTTGTCGAGGTGAAGTCCGGTGAACGTGCCCGCGTCACTCGGCCAACCCCCCAATTCGTGATCGATACCCTCTCGGGGCCGGCGCGGCACATGATTTCGGCCCCGGGCGGGGTCCATGACTTCCAGAGCGCACGTTTGTTTTTCGAAGTCGGTCTTGCCCGTAACGCCGCCCTCAATGCCACCCCAGAGGATCTTGAAAGCCTCAAAGAGGCGCTCGAAATCAACCGGCAGTCGATCGGGGACCTGACGCGCTTCGAGCGCACCGACGTCGACTTCCACTACGTGCTGGCGGTGATCACCCGCAATCAAATCTTCACAGCTATCCACGCAGCGTTGGCCGAATGGCTGCTCGAACAGCGTCGCACGACGTTGGCCAAGGGTGAAGACCGCAAGGCGTACCAGGCTCATCGCGAAATCTTCGAGGCCGTCGCCGCGCGCGATCCAGACGCATCAGAGGCGGCCATGCGCAGCCATCTCGAATATGTGGCCAAGCGGTATCTGCAACTTGCGGGGCCCAAGTTATGACCGGGTTTGTCGTCTGGGTCGATTTTCGCCTGAGGCCCGGTGCCCGCGAGAGGTTCCGACACCTAGTCGACGCCAACGCGAACGCGTCGATGCGCAGCGAAACAGGCTGCCGTCGCTTTGATGTGACGCAGGCGCGCGACGAGCCTGATCGGGTCCTGCTCTACGAGATTTACGACAGCGAAGCGGCATTCGAGCACCACTGCCGGACGGCTCATTTCGAGGAATTCAATTCGCGGAGCGCGCAGCTCGTCGACACCAAGCTTGTGACCATCTGCGACCTTGTTCTCGAAGCTTCGTCTTGAAGAACGCATAAGGCCAATGCGCCCCTCGTGGGCGAACGGGAGGGAAGTTCATGTCGGAGCCAAGTCTGAAGGCGTTAGCCTCTCACAGGCGGGTCAAGCTCGGTACGCTTGTCGCCGAATTCGCCACGCCGGGAATTGGTCACATCCTGAAGTCCGCTGGCTGCGATTTCGCCTTTTTCGACATGGAGCATTCGGGATTCAGCTTGGAAACGCTGAAGAGCGCCATCCGCTATTTCGAGGCAGCCGATCTGCCGGTTATGGTGCGTGTGCCGTCGCAGGACTACCATTTCCTTGCCCGCGCCATGGACATGGGCGCCGAAGGGCTGATCGCGCCGATGGTGAGTTCGGTCGAACAGGCGCAACACATCATCAATTCCATGAAATACCATCCGGCTGGCGCGCGCGGCGTGGCGCTGCAGATCGCTCATGACCGCTACCGTCCGGGTTCGGTCGCTGACAAATTCGAGGCCGCCAACAAGCGCTCGACGTTCATCTGCCTGATCGAGACCGCCGACGGCGTCAAGAACATCGACGGCATCGCGGGACTGGACGGGGTCGATTGTCTGTGGGTCGGACATTTCGATCTGTCGGTTTCGCTCGGCATTCCGGGCGACTTCGCTCACCCCACTTTCACGGCTGCAATGGCCAAGATCGTTGTCGCCGCCAAGAAGCACAACAAATCGCTTGGACGCTTGGTGCCCAACGTCGCGCAAGGACACGACTTCTACGCACAAGGCTTCGATTTCATTTGTTATTCGGGCGACGTTTGGGTCCTGCACGACGCGATGGCCGACGCGGTTTCCAAGATCCGGGCCGGGTGCCAATAGGAGCGGAGAGATGATGGACAGCGTGAAATTCAGGGTGGCGCTTTCCGGTGATTTCCGTAAGCCGGACGGCTCGCTGACCTATCCCGACTTCGACTTGGAGCCGCTGCGCAAGGCGCCAGGCCTCGAGATGGCATTCCTGGAACCGAATAACCCGCTTCGAGCCAGCCAGCTTGAGGATTTCGATGCGCTGATCCTCCTCACTCATCGCTTCGATTCCACGAGCGTCCCAAAGAGCGGTCGGCTGGCCGTCGTTGCCCGCTTCGGCGTCGGCTACGATACTGTCGACGTAGAGGCCTGCACTGCCGCCGGCATCGCCCTGGTCATCACGCCCGATGGGGTGAGACGGCCCGTCGCCGTATCCGTCATCACCTTTATGCTGGCATTGTCCGGCAAGCTGCTCACAAAGGACGCGCTCACCCGCAAGGGACCTCATGGTTTCGAGATGCGCTCGGAACATATGGGCGTCGGCCTCGTCGGGCGTACGCTGGGGTCGCTGGGCATCGGCAACATCGGCGCTGAGGTCTTTCGCCTGGCCAAGCCCTTCGATATGAGGTTCATCGCCCATGATCCATTTGCGGACAGGCAGGTCGCTGCCGAACTAGGCGTGGAACTGGTCGGGCTGGGAGATCTGTTTCGCCGCGCCGACGTGCTGTCGGTAAGTTGCCCGCTTACGCCCGAGACCCACCATCTCGTCAATGCCGAGCGGCTCGCGCTGATGAAGCCCACGGCTTACCTGATCAACACGGCGCGTGGCCCGATCGTCGACCAGAAAGCGCTGACGCAAGCCCTGCGGGAGCGCCGTATCGCCGGCGCCGGCCTCGACGTGCTCGAGCAGGAGCCGCCGGTTGCTGACGATGCAATCCTCAAACTCGACAACGTCATCCTGGCGCCGCACGCGCTTTGCTGGACCGACCAGTGCTTTGCCGGCAACGGCGCTGCAGACGTCAAGGCGGTGATCGAGGTTCAACATGGTCGCGAGCCGCGCGGTGTGGTCAATCGCGAGGTGCTTTCGAGCGAGCGGTGGAAGAATAGGCTGGCCGGTTTCGCCGGCTGCTTTGGAAGCTAGAAATAGGAGAATTTGGCGCGCCTCCGCGGCCCATCGCGGCGGCCTTACGGGAGGAATGCTCGACCGCCGCGCCTGCGGACGAGTGAGCAAACGAAAAAACGGGAGGACCAAGCACTATGAACGATCATGAAAAACGTGACTTTCAGGCAGGTCTCGAAGCAGAGGTCGACGCCTTCATGCGCGGCGAAACCACCCGCCGGGCTTTCATAACCCGCTTCGGACAGATGACCGGCATGTTGGCGGCGTCTGCACCCATCTTGGGCATGATGACCGACTGGGCGATGGCGCAGCAGACGCTCGAACTGGCGGACTCCACTTCGCCGCTGGGACAGGCGCAGGCCGCAGCCCTGAAAGCATCGAAGGAAGGCCCGGCGGACGGTTCCGCCTTCCGCGCGGTCGAGGCGGCCAAGGCGCACGCGGGCGTCACGATCAACATGACCTACGAGGCAGGCCTGCAGGCGCTCGATCCACGCAATTTCAGTGGGCCGATGTGGGAGCAGCTTACGGGCATGAAGTCGAATGTGGTCGAACTGTCGAACCCGGACCAGTACTCCAAGGCGGTCGCCGAGCACATCGCCGGCTCAGGCGCCTATGACGTGCTCGACATCTCGCCGGCCTGGACACCATCGCTTGCCGATGGCGGCGTCATCGCACCTCTCGACGACTACATCGCCAAATACATGAACCCGGCAGACCTCGAGGACTATCATCCTCTGTACAAGGCGCTGCCGACCTACAAGGGCAAGATCTGGGGGTTCTTCGACGACGGCGACATGTTCGCTCTCTACTACCGCAAGGACATCTTCGAGGATCCGAAGATGATGGAGGCCTACCAGGCAAAGTTCAACGCCAAGCTTGGACCGCCGAAGACCTGGGAGGAATATGCCCAGATCGCCCAGTTCATCACCGACCAGATGGCGCCAAAGGTCTATGGCGCGGGACACTTCCGTAAGGCGGGCAGCCCCGGCAATCAGTTCGACTTTCTGCAGCAGTACCGCGCCAACGGCGGGAAACTGTTTGGCGACGATATGAAGGCGGGTTTGGTTTCGGACGCCGGCGTCAAGACGCTGACAAACATGCTCGCCGCCAACAAGGCCTCGATCCCCGGCAACAACGAACTCGACGCCGTCTCCTTGTGGGCGGCTTTCCTGACCGGCAAAGTCGCTATGATCTATTCCTGGCCCCCGAGCGGCCGTATGGCGGCGAACTATTCGCAGTCGGCCACGGCAATCAACTTCATCCCCCAGTCGCAGATCGCTGGCAAAGTCGGCTATGCCGTCGTTCCGGGAAATCCGGAACATGCAACAGGCTTCAACAAGGCACTGTCGGCGGATTCGCCCAACCCCGAGGCGGCGTATCTGTTCATGCAATGGATATGCTCGCCACCGGTCTCGCTGGCGCGTTGCATGCTGCCCTATGCGCTACGAGACCCGTACCGCATCTCGCACTTCAAATCCGAGCTCTACGGAGCGCTCTTCCCAAGTGCCAAGGAGTACCTTGCCAACCTTAACAACTCGGCAAATGTTGGTTTGCTCGACCCGATCATGCCAGGCGCGCAGGACTACTTCCTGAGCATCGACCGCATGTGCACGGCGGTGTGGGCTGGTGCGGATCCGAAGGCGTCGCTGGAAACGGCGGCGGCCGAGTGGAACGAGACGACCGACCGACTGGGTGTGGATTCGCAGAAAGGTTTCTACAGCGAGTTCTTGAAACTGCCTGGCGCCACCGCTGACAACACGGTGGAAAAACTTGGCATGGCGGTCACCCTCTGAGGGGAGGCAGACGCCCTGGAGCAATTGGTGTTGCGGGCGCTTGGCTCGCAACACCTCGCCGAACCGCTAAGCAGCCTTTTTGGATAGACCAATGCAGCCCACCGCCACCATCCGTCGCTTGAAGGCCGCCGGCGCACCGCCCCGGCTATCTGCGTTCGCCCAATGGGCGGACCGCCATTTCAAGTGGCTGCTGGTGGGGCCCGCGGTGCTGCTGATATTAGCGCTGTCAATCTATCCGCTGCTGTTCTCGCTGGTCGTATCCTTCATCAACTACGACTTCCAGGTGCCGGGCCACGCCTTTGTCGGACTGAAAAACTTCGAGCGGGTCGTGTTCGATCCCGTGGCCCGTTGGTCACTGTTGCTGACGGCATGGCTGTCGGGCATCAGCGTCGCTATCGAATTCGTGCTCGGTCTGCTGGTGGCGCTGACAATGGTTCGCAGCTTTCCGGGCCGCGGCGTGATTATGTCAATCCTGATCGTGCCGCTGTTCATCAGCCCAGTCATCGTCGGCCAGGCCTGGACGCTGCTTTTGCAGCGACCTTTCGGACCGACCAACTATATCCTGACGCAACTGTTGGGGCAGGAGGTTACGATCGGCTGGATGACCGAGCGTCCGTGGCTCTATATCTCGCTGATCATCGCCGATGTCTGGCAGTGGACGCCATTCATGTTTGTCATCCTGCTCGCAGGGCTAACCGCAATTCCTCCCAATCTCTATGAAGCGGCAGAACTCGACGGGGTCAACGCCTGGCAGGCCTTCTGGGCTATCACGCTCCCGCATCTGGCGCCGATGATGCTGCTGGCGCTGACCTTCCGTCTGCTCGACGCCATCCGTATGTTCGATACCATTTTCATTATGACGGGCGGCGGCCCGGGCACGCAAACCTACACGGCCTCCTATTATCTCTATACAGTCGGCTTCACGCAGTTTCATCTGTCGCAGGCAACAGCCGGAAGTTGGCTGTTCCTGATCTTTACGGCGCTCATCGTGACGTTGCTGGTACGTCGGCTCTTGAAGGTCGAGCCGGTCTGATGGCCGCCGTCGCGCCGGCCCGCCGCAGGAAACGCTGGTCGTTGCCCATCGGCCGAATCCTGCTTTTGGGGTTCTTCCTGGTGTTCGTGCTGTGGCCGCTCTACTGGATGTTCAACACCTCAATCAAGCCCAGCGACGACTACCTCACCGTACCGCCTGTCTGGTTCCCCGCGGAGCCGACCCTTGTCCACTACGAAGCCGCGCTGTTCACCTATCGCGGTCTCGACGGGCTTATCAACAGCCTGATTATTTCGCTTTCGGCGACGGTGCTTTCGGCACTGATCGGCACGCTGATGGCCTATAGTCTGGCGCGCTACAACACGGGCGGCCGGCATCTGTCCTTCTGGGTGTTGTCGCAGCGTTTCCTGCCTCCTATCGGCATCGTCCTACCGGTGTTCCTGATCTACCGCGGGGTCGGGCTGTACGACACCCATATCGGGCTGATCATAGCCTACACGGTCTTTACGTTGCCGGTGTCCGTTTGGATGATGTTCGCGTATTTCCGCGGCATGCCGAAGTCGATGGAGGAGGCGGCCCTCGTCGATGGCTGCACGCGATGGGAGGCGTTCTGGCGCGTTGCCGTGCCACTCGCCGCACCCGGCATCGTCGCGGCGGCTGTCTTCGCCTTCATTGCCTGCTGGACGGAGTTCTTCTTCGCGCTGATTTTAACAAGCCGAACTGCCTTCACGCTGCCAACCGTCTTCCGCGCCTTCATCGGCTTCCAGGGCGCACAATATGGTGAAGCCGCGGCCCTTGCCATCGTCTCCCTCGTGCCATCGATCGCCCTTGGAGTGCTTGCTCAACGACATCTCGTGCGCGGGCTGACGCTCGGCGCCGTTCGCGGATAGGAAGGGTAGGCATGGCAGAAGTCAGAATCACCGGCTTGCACAAGCGCTACGGCGCCTTCCATGCGGTGCGCGGCATTGACCTCCACATCCGCGACGGCGAGTTCACCGTTCTGGTTGGTCCGTCCGGGTGCGGCAAGAGCACCCTGTTGAGGACTATCGCCGGACTGGAGGAGAGTTCACAGGGCACGATCGAGATCGGCGGCGAGGTGGTCAATGATTTCAGGCCGCGCGACCGCGACGTGGCAATGGTGTTTCAAGACTATGCGCTCTACCCGCATATGAGCGTGGCCAAGAACATCGGCTTTGGCCTCAAGGCTCGCAAGATGCCAAAATCAGAGGTCGAGGTGCGCGTTGCCGAGGCGGCGCGCATGCTTGGCATCACTCCCTTGCTGGGGCGTTTTCCGCGTCAACTATCCGGTGGTCAGCGCCAGCGCGTCGCCATCGGCCGCGCCATAGTCCGCAACCCCCGCATCTTTTTGTTCGACGAGCCGCTGTCCAATCTCGACGCACAGCTTCGCGACGAAATGCGCGGCGAGATCAAGCGCCTTCACCAGGATATTGCCACAACGATGATCTACGTCACCCATGACCAGATTGAAGCAATGACGTTGGCTGACCGCATCGTGCTGATGCGCGAGGGGCTGATAGAGCAGCAGGGCGCGCCACTCGAGTTGTTCGAGCGCCCGGCCTCGACCTTCGTCGCTGGGTTCTTGGGCTCGCCGCGGATGAGCTTCCTGCCAGGCACCCTTGCCTTGGAGGGAAGCGCCGCTGCCATCCGGCTCGCGGGCGCACTGCTCCCTTTGGCGCCCGGCAGGGGCCTCGAGGGCGCCGCAGACGGACAGAAGGTGCTGCTCGGATTGAGACCGGAACACCTCACTCGTGCGCACACTGCCACGCCGGCTCAGGGCACGTTTCGCTATGAGGCAACAATCGACTTGCTGCAGCCGACCGGCTCGCGCAGCTACGCGACATTCCGACTTGCCGGGGCGCCGGTGATGGCCGAACTGCAGGCGCACGACGTCAGCCGTCCTGGGGAGAAGCTGGCGATCGACATCAATATGAACCGGGCCTCTATTTTCGACGCCACGACGGAGCGGGCAATTTGACCTCGACAGCTTCTTTGGCAGTCCGCTTGTGTGGCACCGAACAGCTTGAGGCGCCGCTGCGCAAACTGCGCGCTGGCTCCTTGTCGGTCGCGTTCGACAATGGGGCGTTGCGTTATATCCGCATTGGGACGATCGAGGTTTTGCGCGGAATCTCGTTCCTTGTACGGGACGAAAATTGGGGAACCTGTACACCCGTTATCGATAATCTCCAGGTCGACGAATGGCCGAATGAGTTCAGCCTTGCATATCGTGGAACATGTTCCGCAACATCCGGTCGCCTAGTTTATCAGGTCCGCATCTCGGGCAGTAGCGATGGTGCGCTGTCGTTTGTGGCGGAGGCAGAGCCCGAGACTGACCTCTTGACCAACCGCGCCGGCTTTATCGTGCTGCATCCAATCGAAACCTTGGCCGGCAGGCCGGTGAAGGTGCTGCGTGTGGATGGCCGCGAGGAGCTATCGCTTTTTCCGGACCACATCGATCCTAGATGTCCGTTCACCGACATCCGGGCGTTGTCGCACGAGATCGCGCCTGGGATCTGGGCCACATGCACCATGGACGGTGACGCCTTTGAGATGGAGGATCAACGCAATTGGTCTGACGCCTCCTATAAAACCTATGTCCGCCCTCTGCGTCGCCCGTGGCCTTACCACCTGCCCAAGGGCCAGAAATTCACCCAGGCAGTCCGGCTTCGCGTGTCAGGAACGCTTCCTGCCGGGGCGTCTGAAAACCGCAACCCACTTATCAACCTGACGATCGGCAGACCCGTCGGCCGAGTGCCTCGCATTGGCGTCGGCGTCGCTGCCGACGAGGCAAAGCACGCGCTTGAATCCCCCGAGCTTCTACGACGAATGGCTCCGCAGTGGATGGTCTGCCAGGTCGATCTCCGGTTTGGACACGGCCAGGGTGAACTCGAAAGCTATGCCGCCCTTGCACGGCTGACCGGCGCAGGCGTGGTCCTGGAGATTATCACCAAAGGCACGCTCGATCCATTCGGCGAACTGGCGCCCGTCGCGGATGCTGTCCATACAATCGGCCTCAAACTAGAAGCTGTCTCCGTCTTTCCGGCGCAGGACATGAAATCCGTACAGCCGGGAGCACCGTGGCCGATTGTGCCCAGCTTCCACGAATGCTACTCCGCCGCTCGCCGGGCTTTCCCGGGGATCGCGCTGGGCGGCGGTATGGCCGCCTACTTCACCGAACTCAACCGCAAGCGTCCGCCAGCCGAAGCGCTCGACTACGTGACCTTCACCACCTGTCCAAGCGTGCACGCGGCGGATGATATCTCGGTAATGGAAACGCTTCAGGCAATCCCTCATCAGATCCGCTCGGCACATGCTTTCTTGGGCGACCGCGTGCCGCTGCGCATAGGTCCCAGTCAACTCGGCTGCCGCGAGAACCCCTACGGAAAGGGCACCGCGCTGAACGAAGCGAACGCCCGCATCTGTCTCAGCCGCAACGATCCGCGGCAGCGCGGGCTGTTCAATGCGGCTTGGTCGCTGGGCTATTTCGCGGCCTGCGCTCGCGAGGGGATCGAGGCCGTCGCGTTAGGTGACTTCACCGGCCCCTTTGGCCATATTCATGGGAAGGCTGATTTCGTGCAGCCGTGGTATGACCAGCAGGATGGCCGAACGGTCTACCCCGCTTTCCATGTCATGGCAGGTCTCTCAAAGCTCGGCGGAGCCACCTTGCTGTCCGTAGAAACTACCGCCGCTGACGGCATTGCGACGATCGCAGCCCAAAAAGGCCGGCGAGCGACCCTGTGGGTCGCCAACCTGACCGCCAAGGCGCAATCTGTGCGGCTTTCGGATGCGCCGGGCACCCCCCGTATTGCTCTTCTTGGCGCCGAGCAGTTCGAACGGGCGGCAACCGATCCCACCTTCATGGAGACCTCCGCAAGACCGCTGGATGACCAATCCATCTTGCTTGACGCCTACGCCGTGGCGCGACTCGACCACGGCCTCGCGTGCTAATCGCCCGTGCCGGCGATCTGCGAGGGGTGCCACGGTCGACGATGCCCTTCGTGCCCCGTTAAAGTCGCCCGATCGGCGTCACGACCGCCAACTCGGGTAGCTGCGCTACGCGTGCGATATTTGAGTGCGCTGGCGGTTGAACATCAATCGAACCCGGTGCAGCAACCATCACACTCTGCTGCTCGGGCGGCCAACCAACTGGGTAACTGCTTGGAGTTTGCTGTTGGCGCGTTTCTCAGGAACGGCCCAGAGAGAGTTGCCCCTCTGGACCGCCGGGAAATCACATCAGCGCATTGTCAGGCGGTCGCCCGCCTTGATGCGCCGTCGAAGAGATCCTGAAGTTCCTCTTTCGGCACCGGTCTGGAAAGTAAAAAGCCTTGTAGCTGGTCGCAGCCGAGCTTGCGCAGATAATTGCACTGGGTCTCGGTCTCAACACCTTCCGCCGTGGTGCTGAGGCCAGTCGCCCGAGCCAGTTCGATAATTGCCTGAACGATGGCCTCGTCACCGTTCGAGCCACCAAAGCCCTGCACAAAGCTTCGGTCGATCTTGATCCTGTCCACCTCCAAGCTCTGGAGCCGGCCTAATGAGGAAAATCCCGTGCCGAAATCGTCAAGAGCAAAGCGCACCCCGACACTGCGCAACGCTGCCATGTTCTGCTGGCATTCCGTCGGGCGCTGGGAGAGCGTGCTTTCCGTAACCTCCAGCTCGAGCCGCCGCGGATCCATTTGCGTTTCCAACAAGATGCTCGTCACTTTCATGGCAAAGCTCGGATTGTTCAGCTGCAATCCCGATACGTTCACTGCAAGGGTCTCGATCGGCCAATGCACCGCGTCTAAGCAGGCCTGGCGCAGGACCAGCTCGCCTAGCACTTCGATGAGCCCCGTTTCCTCTGCCAAAGGTACGAACAAGTCAGGGGCGACCCAACCGCGCTCTGCGTGCGACCAGCGCGCGAGGGCTTCGACGCCCGTCATCCTGTTTGTGTCGGCAGTGTAAAGCGGCTGATAATGCACCCGGATTTGCCCAGGCGTTTGCAGCGCCTTGCGCAGGTCCTGTTCGAGACCCTTACGCTTGGCCAGCGTCTGGTCCATCTCTGGTTTGAACAAAGCATAGGCGCTGCGACCGCCGGCTTTGGCGTGATAAAGGGCGAGGTCGGCTTTCCGCACCAATTCCACCTGGTCCACTCCATCCCTCGGAGCAAAAGCGACCCCGACGCTCACCCCGACAAAGACCTGAACTCCGGCGACTTCGAACGGCCGGCGCGCGGACTCGATCAAATGCTCGCACAATGTCTTGACCTCATTCTCGCCTGCGACCGCGCGCTGGATGACAATGAATTCGTCACCGCCCAGGCGTGCCACCGTGTCCGTCTCCTCGGTTAGCCGCCTCAGCCGGTCTGCGAACTCCCTGAGCAACTCGTCGCCGGCAGGGTGGCCAAAGCTGTCATTGACCTGCTTGAACCGGTCGAGGTCGAGATAGAGGATCGCGAGCTGCTCGCCCGTCGATGGCAGCCGCGTCAGCGCATCCGCCAAATGACCGTTGAAATGGCCGCGATTGTGCAGCCCTGTAAGCAGGTCGTAGTGGGCCAGGTGATAGATGTGATTCTCGGACTCAATCAGCTTCAAAGTCCGCCGCCGCAAAGCGGCGAGGGCCACAATAATTCCGCCAAGCACCAGTCCGAACACCGCGACGAGAGTTGGGACCAGTTGAAAAAGGACAAACGCCCCGGGCCGATATGGCTGCCACACAAAGAAGCCGACTGTCGAACCAGAGCGACCGATAAGGGGATAAGACGCCTCTTCAGAGCTAAGCATATTTGACCAGGAGAAGTGTGCGTCGTCCAGCAGATAGTCTTGGCGCAAGGAGGCAAGGAGACTGCCGTCCAGATATCGAACGGCGATATGTAGGTATTCCTGACCCGGTACTTGTGGAATGTGGCCACTGTCGGAAACGACGGGCTTGACGCTCACAATGGCAGGATGGCCGGAGATGACGACCATATCGGAAGCACCTATCGTGAGCACCTGTTCGGTGACGCCGTCGGTGTCGCCCCGCTTCAGTCCCGCCCTGAGGATCTCGACGAGAGGCGCTGTGATCGGGCGTATGGAATGGAAGCTCGCCAAATCCACCCCCAATCCATCGGCGAATGCGTAGACGGGCGCATCAATCGGATCGAGAATGTAGACCTCATCGTGGCCGAAATACGTGTGCATCCAGCTGCCGAGATTGGTGTCGACCCATTTCGCATCGTGGCGCCGCAGAGCGCCAACCGCGTCGTCCCAGACGGTTACGCTCTCCTGATCGTGGGCTATTCCGCTCTCCAGCTTGGATATGATCAACGCAACCAAGCTTTTCTGTCGCGACACGGCAACACGATCGGTCTGTATCGCCGACCACAGCAGAAGGCCTGTGGTGACGGTCGCAACGAGCAGAGTCACGGCAATGATGGGCATAGCCGTTCTCGTGAAAAAAAGGCGACGTGTTGGTTCGCCGAAGTGCCGGGGCAGCGTCATGAGGCTGCTGTACGCTAAGAAAACTGCTGGACCGTTAAGAGGCAACAATGGCACACGGTGTCCCTCTGATGCCGTCCAAGAAGGCGGTGGTCTTCTACGGCGAACCGGAACCCCAATCCTTAGGCAAGCGACTACGATCGATTGTAGGCGTAGAGTCGGCGCTCCTTCGCCAGTGGCCGCCGAAGCGGTTGTCGTATCTCAACTGTTGCGGTGGAGCGAAAAGCTCATACGGTCCCTACCGGACCTTCGGAGTATGATTCCAGAATTGACTCACGAGAACCTTTGCTTTGGCTCACTTCGCTGGCACGCAGCGACGGAGCACATTGGCGAACCGGCGCTCTTACGGAGTGGGCAAGACCTTACGCCGCTGCCAATTGGGCAAACGCCGTGAAAGTCTTGGCCTCCATTGGGCGTCCAAAAACATAGCCCTGCAGGACATCGCAGCCTAGTTCCTTCAAACCTGGACACGCGCGAGAACTGCCAATGGGCGCGTGTTGCGGAACCACATTAGGCGGCCCTCATAGCGGCCGAAACGCTTGCGTCCTTCCTCGCAGCTCAGAGCCTGGGTGTCTGACCCGTTTCCATCTGAAGGAAGTCTGCCGACGAATTCCGCAACACCGAGTCGTGGAAAGCGTCGATGGCAGAGCCGTGGGTGATATCGACCAGCACGGCCGCTGCGGCTTCAACCTTGTCGGCCGCTTCGTCTACTTTGTCGAAACGCATCAGCATTCGATCGTGGAGCATCGACAACCGCGTCGCGTGATAAAGGACGCTGCGCCTGTGATAGTCCGAGTCCAGCGGCTCAAACATTATTGTCATAACGCAATTCCTCGCCGTTTTCATTGCCATACGGGGTCATTTGATGACGCCCGAAAGATACTGGTCTGTGTCCCGAGCCCCCATAACGCGCTGTTGAATGCCCGAATCCTGCAGCACAGTGCAATGTCACGCGACGCCATTTTCGGTCCGTTTCCTCCTTCGCGCGCGACAGCGATTTATCGGCTCGTTTCACCCTCAACCTTGCACGTCCAAGACCAAGACTCTCAGCCATTGTTCCGCTTCCTATTCGGTTGCGGTCCCTTCGACTGATAAAGTACGGCTGTTCTGTTTGGTTCCGGTCAAAGACAGCAATCGCGAACCGGCTCCCAGATTGTACCAGGAGGCCGAACGCCTATCTTAGTCGTCGTTGTCCTCGATGATCATGTGACGCCGGTGCTGGCGGCGTTCGATCGAGCCCGTGGTGACGACGACGTGATCGCGGCGATGGTGCTTGCGATGCCAATGGCGCTTGCCGTTGTCGTATAAAGCGCCCGTGCGGTGACGGCGAGGTGAAGGCGAGATCCATCCTCGTTGATGACTGCAACGCGGTTGTTGCGGTGACGGTGATGCTTGTTCGTGGTGATGACGATTAAGTCCGCCGAAGCCACGGCAGGCAAAGGGCCAGCGATCAACATCGTTTGCGCGCTTTGGTTCCTGTCCTGAATGACAGCACACACTCGTCGGCCATCAGGGGCGCGAGAAGACAGTCTGGATTCTTTTAAGCCAGCTGTCGGGCTCCGGCAAATCGGCAGGCCGAAATCGACCACTAGTCGGGGCCCGCTTGACGTAAACGTACTTGGGCGGCTAGCGGCAAGTGGCCGCCTGACGGCTCTTGTCAGCGCGCCGGGGCGCGATAATTTTTGTGGGGAAGGGACATCGATCTACAGGAGCCGACGATGGAACACCAAACTCTAAGCCAACTGCAGACAATTGCAGAAGTAGAACCCCTGTCGACATACCCGATCATGACCCGGCAACAGCGCATCGAGCGCTGGGCAGAGTTGCTGGAAAAACATCCCGAGCGACGCCTGAGAGCGCTTACCGGCACGGAGTATCTGAAGCGGGAAGCTCGCGACACGGCGCGCAGTGAGGGCTCGGCAATTACAGTGGCTTTCGAGGACCCGCTAATGCGTGCGTTAGGCCTGAAGGATGACACCTATGGGGAAGCAAAGCGCTTCTTCGAACTGTCTGACGGGGAACTGCATGACATCGTCTGCAGTTGCCATGTCGGAACCACGTTCAGAGGCGAGTGGGCTGCCGCTAGAGTCCGCCGGTCAATCGGAGGGAACAGGTTTCTTAAGTGGCTTAGAGAGAGACTGTGGCACTGAGTTCGCCAAGGACGGCGATTGAACCTCGCTCCGAGAGGCGGAGGGCCGACGGATTGAGACGTGATCCGTCAACCCTTTTTGGCGATGACGGGTGCAACAGGGAGGGACTCCTCACCGCCGTCGACGGCAGCAATAACGACAGGGCGAGATTCGGATCCGGCCACAATTTTGTTCAAATTGCGGAACCATGCACAAGCTCGGTTCCGGGCTGGACGAAGGGTTCCGGACTGGACGAAGGGACGACCTGACAATGCTTCCGTGAGGGGCGCGACAGTTGCTGCCGCTGTCAACCGACAGATGGCCTTAGAGGCTATGAATCGCAATGCAGAGAACCTGCCATGCATCCGGGTTGATCATAGCTTACCGGACATCGTCAAGGAGATGCTCAAGCGACTAGAACAGGCAGAAGAGTTCACTCTTCATGATGAGCCTCCGCGAGGGCATCTCACCAGTTCACCTCTCCCTCCCAATCAAAGCACTGGAACGGAGAGAGCGCGTCTCGGCTGATGCCGGGGCGGGTTTGTCCAGCAAGGCCAAATCGGTTATTCCGATCCAGCGCTCATAGCGGACACTTGGGCTCCTTGTGCCTCGCGTCGGACGCCGTTTGACGCAATTCCCATCCGTCGATGGACTTCTGCACGTCGGCGGATATGGCTTGCGCTGTGGTAGGCGCGGCCCATGAAATAAGCGCAACGCTGACAGAGAATGAGATCAGCAAAGCGACGGCAGTCGCGAACAAAACGTGGTCCCTCTTTGGAAGCACGAGCTTAACCGCCACCCATCCGGTTCGTTCATTCACGATCCGCTAGGCTGTGTGTCGTGGTTACTCCTTGCTTAACGAGCCGTTGGCAATTTGACGCGCGGCCGTTTGCTAAGCCCGCATATGAAGCGTAGGCTCAGACATCGGCCGCCATTTGTCCGGGTGCAGTCGACAGTGAGAGGTACGTGCTCTTGCCCGTCAGGGAGAAGAGCCATGCCTCAATCCACTTTTCGCAATCATGTTTTGAATACCCTCACGCCTGGGGATTTCGCGCTTTTACGGCCATCGATGCATCACGTCGAACTGGCTATCAAAACCCGGCTGGAGATCGCATATCAGCCGATCGAGCACGTATATTTCCCCGAGACCGGTATCGCGTCCGTGGTCGCCGCC